>NZ_FXUJ01000014.1:0-116001 GCF_900182865.1 Desulfonatronum zhilinae | reverse complement strand
AATAACTTGCATGTTGGGGCATTTCTTTCTCTGGCATCTGAAACTCATTTTGGAAAAAAAAAGCACCATCCATTACGCTCTCGTTGCTTAGGTTTCTATTCAAAGGCCTACTGAAATTGAGGATACTTGATTTACAAGCCTTACTGGATCAGGTTGCCTGGGTCCAAAAAAGGAACCATAGGGCCCGGCTATCACACAGGCGAAAGAAGCAAGTCTTAGACCAAATTGAGTAAGTTGCGTTGTAGGGATAATAATCAGCACGGAATGACCAAATCGCCAAAACACCTCACTGTCCGGAGCGGACCGGCCATACGTGGTTGATGCCGGTCTTGTTGTCATAGCTCTTGTAGTCGGTGCTCATGTACACGGTCCACGCGTAGTCCGTGTTGTACTCGATGGTCGAGCTGGACCAGTAGGGGCCCGACTGGATCCCGGTAAAGGGATGTCCGCCTTGAAATGCACGGTATAGAGCCCTAAGCTCATCCCAGCTCGGCAGCCGCCAGCCGCCAATGCTCGACGAGCCGCCCAAACCGAAGATACCGAAAGAACTGCATCTGGACATGGCGTCATGCCAACTCAAGCTACCGAACGGGTTCGCATCCTTGGTCCACATCAGCCCCGTCACCGTATCCGTCACCGTCCCGTTCCCATTGTCCTTGAACCGCTGGGCCTGAGCTTCGCCAGACAAGGCCAGCCCGGTCAGGCAGAGCATGAAGGCCAGGGCCGCTGTTGTGAAAGCCTTTCTCCACATTTTTCTCATGACGTTCCTCCGTGGTTGGGTTGAATAATCTTCACAAGCTGAATGTTTTTATCATTTTGCTTTGGCTGGATGAGGCTGTTCCAGCGACAACCCCATCCAACTCAAAGGGCCAAATTACCGAAGAATCAAATCATCTATCACTGTCCAGAACGCACGGCACGAACGTAGTGACTAACCGACTTCAAGTTGCTGCCCGCGGAGCAGATGTATTCGAAGTCGGCGCCCCACGCGTAGTTCGTATAGTTGGTGTAAGTAGTAGACGACCAGTAACGTCCCGGACTCACATCCATTAGAGATCTACACGGTAAAGAGCACATTCCCCATAATTCTTCCTTACTCGGCAGCCACCAATCCGAATGTCCGCCTAAAGAAAGACTGGAGGCATAACGCATGGCCTGAACCCAATCCATTGGACCAGCCGTTGCTTTTTGCCACATCAGACCGGTGCCATTGTCCGTCACGGTCCCATCCCCATTGTCCACGCACCGCTGGGCAAAGGTCACCCCAGGCATAACAAATCCGGCCAGGCAAAGCAGAACCGCCATGGTTGCAACCGCGTATAGCTTTTTCATGATTCTTCTCCTGTTGAGGTTGGGCTTTAATGGTCTTGCATCTCTTTAAGTGTTGGTATTCCAGCCTGCACCGGGATAAGCATGACGTCATGGGCATCTGATTGCAGGCGGTCTTCTGGCCGATGTCTTTTCTAAAGCAAAACCCAAGCCAGACAAGAACATTTTGAAATCAAGGCATAATTTATTATCCGCCAACATTCTGCGCAGTCTGCGACCGCAAACATGGTTGGCGGTACCCCAATAGTGTTGGCGCTGTTCACGGCGCGGCGTCACCGTGGACGGTTGTGCGGCGACAGCCTGGACGGACACGACAGCCTGCCCGATCCGGCCAATGACAGACAAAGTCAAAACCTGCCCGCGCGGTCTATAGTTCATCCCAGACTCCACGAATAGTGGGCGAGGATGGGTCGCGATTCCGCGCTGTTCGGGATTGCGGGCCTTGTCGCTTCCAGGTATCCACGGACATTTCCCCCTCGATCGAACCTTGAAAAAATATCGCCAAGGAGCCGTCATGGAAAAATTCTTCAACACTTCCGGACCGGTGGACCCTGCCGAACACTACTCCCTGCCCCCGCTACACCGGGTGGATTGGGAAGAAGTCAATCACCTGATCCGAACCAAGCGCTATTTCGTGCTCCACGCCCCGCGCCAGACCGGCAAGACGAGTACGCTTTTGGCCATCATGGCCGAGCTGAACGCCGAGGGTCGCTTTGCCTGCGCCTACGCCAACATCGAGGGGGCCCAGGCAGCGAGAGGGGACGAGATGAAAGGAATGCTCGCCGTGTGCGATACCCTGGTGGAGTCCATTGCTTTCCATCTGAAAGCGGTTGAACTGAACGACTGGTACAGCAAGTTCAGGTCCGAAATCTCTCCGTTGCGCCTGCTCACCTCAATTCTGCAATTCTGGTCCCAGCACTCGACCAAACCGGTGGTTCTCCTCCTGGACGAGGTGGACGCTTTGGTTGGCGACACACTGATCTCCCTGCTGCGGCAGATCCGGGCCGGATACGCCCAGCGGCCCGCAGCCTTTCCCCAGAGCGTGATTCTCTGCGGAGTCAGGGATGTGCGCGACTACCGGATGCGCCAGGAGGGCGTGGAAGTGATCACCGGCGGCAGCGCCTTCAATATCAAGGCCGAATCCCTGCGCATGGGCAACTTCACCGAGGAGGAAATCCGGAGCTTGTGGCGGCAGCATACCGAGGCCACGGGTCAGACCTTTGCAGGTGAAATTTTTGACGAACTCTGGCTGGACACCACGGGCCAGCCCTGGCTGGTCAATGCCCTGGGTTACGAGACAACCTGGAAGGACAAGGACGCTCGGGATCGGACCCGGCCCATCGCCCTGGAAGATTACCGGGCCGCACGGGAGCGGCTGATCCTGTCCCGGGCCACGCACCTGGATCAGTTGGCGGACAAGCTCAAGGAACCCCGTGTGCATAAAGTGGTCGCGGCCCTGCTGTCCGCGGAGCAGACCGGGATGCAGATGCCTGTTGACGACTTGCAGTACGTGGAGGATCTGGGGCTGATCCGCGTTCGTCCCCAACTGGCCATCAGCAATCGCATTTACCAGGAGATCATCCCCCGTGAACTGACCTGGTCCACCCAAACCATGATCGCCAACCAGGATCTGGCCTGGTATGTCGGCCCGGATCATCGGTTGGACATGGATAAGCTGCTGAGAGCGTTCCAGCAGTTTTTCCGGGAAAACGGAGAAAGCTGGGTGGAGCGGTTCGAGTACAAGGAGGCCGGGCCGCAACTGCTGCTCCAGGCCTTCCTGCAGCGCGTGCTCAACGGCGGCGGTCGGCTGAACCGGGAATTCGGCCTGGGCCGTCGGCGCACCGATCTGCTCCTGGAATGGCCCCTGGACGAGGCCCAGGGATTTTTCGGTCCGGTGCAGCGGGTGGTCATCGAACTGAAACTGCTTCATGCCCGGAGAAGCCTGGAATCCACCCTGGCCGAGGGTCTGGAGCAGACGGCGGATTACGCGGACAAGGTCGGGGCCGGGGAGGCCCATCTGGTCGTCTTCCATCGGGATCCAGGCAAAACCTGGGAAGAGCGGATCTGGATGCGGCGGGAGCGGTTCGGGAAGTGGGAGATTGCCGTGTGGGGGTGTTGAGTGATGCCGCGGTGGATATGGTGTTTGTACACAATGCCAGTGGAGAGCCTTGATCGTCACCTCATGTCGTTCCGGCCATTTTTGCGGGCCGGCGGATCTTGCGAGAATCCCTCTTCGGGGACCGAGCAAGAGGCCTGGAAAGTGTTGATAAAATTAGAGACATGCAGGCCATCCGCCAAACCATGGTGCACGTGAACATTGAAGGCCATGATATGGCCGTGACCGCGCTCCACGAAACGTCCCCAGGTAATGCGCGGAAAGGAGTCCGCGGGATTGAGGGGCGCGGGATTGACAAGGGAGGTAAAATGGAGCCAGGGGAGGCAACTGATATAGATCTGGTCCGCACTGTCCGGTTCCAGCTCCTTTTCCTTCACGCCGCTTTGCGCATCCGCCTTGATGGGGGCATTGATCTCCAGAAAACGCGCTATCTCTTCAGCATGACGCCCTCTGCAAAAATTGAGCTTGCCGTCCGTGGTCTGCACCGTGAAGGACGGGTGAACCATGTCAAAAAGCAGAATCTCATCACCCACGACACGTACTCGGAGTTCCTCGACCGCGTTGAGCGCCCTGGAAACCAAAAAAATCATCCCAAGGTAGGGAGGGATGTTCCGCGCCTTCATGTATTCCAGACAGGCCCCCACCTCAATCTCCACGGTCAGGGTCAAATAGGGATACTCCATCCGGCTGAAGTAGCGAAACATCTCCGCTCTCGCCCAAGTTGCCAGTTCAATCTTGCGCATTGATCGTCCTTTTTCAGGTTTTCGCCCTGCTCAGCCAATCACAAGCCCTCGCTGATGGGCATGATGCCGGATTGCCTTGCGTCGTCAATGTCGATGATCGCGTAGCCTTCCGAGGTTTCCTCGTTCATGGAGTCGCTGATAAAGAAAGGCAGGGCTTTCAGGAATTGATCGTTGCCCGCGGACACGGCCTTCTCGAAGGATGCGGTTCCGACCATGGTGGTCTCAATGCACAAGGTTTCTTCCTGCTCCTCATCCAGGTGAACGCAGACGAACATGTGGCCCGGCACGGAGACCAGAAACGGACTCATTTCCAGTTTGCGGAAGACCGAGGCAAAGAGCGCGCTGCCCTCGACGCAGTTGGCCTGGGCCGTGCGGACCTGCCGGCCGATCAGGCGGACGTGCTGCATGGCCACGACTCCGGATTCCCCGGAGGATCTGGTGATGTTGCTGTACTTGAACCCCCGGGCCTGGCCGAGGCTGAATCCGCGATGGGAGTGCGGTGAATGATTCTGCCCTGAAACATGGTCAGGCTGACCCTGGCCTGGGAGATTTCGTCGGGCGGGACCTTGAGGATGTCGCGGTCCAGGACAACGAGGTCGGCGGATTTGCCGACCGTGATGGACCCGGTGACGGCTTCCTGAAAGTCGGCATAGGCGCCGCCCAGGGTGTGGGCGTGGAGCATGGCGGCCAAGGGGACGCACTGGGCCGGGTTGTAGGCCTGAACCTCTTGCGGGTCCAGGCCGCGGCGGGTGACGCCGATCTGGATGGATTCCAGGGGATTGAAGGTGTTCAGCTCCCCGCTGAACGGCCAGTCCGTGCCGCAGGCCAGGGCCGCGCCGCTGTCCAGGAGATCCCGGACCGGATAGAGGCTCCAGGCCCGCTGCGCCCCCAGGGAGACCAGGGTGGTATGGGCAAAATGCTTTTCCTCGCAAAACCAGATCGGCTGGAGGTTGGCGATGACGCCCAGGGCCCGGAAGCGGGGAATGTCCCGGGGATGGATCAGGTCGGCATGGGCGATCATGTGTCGGGCGCCAGGACGTGTTTCCGGACGGCCGTTTTCACGTTGGGCCTGCTCTACTGCATCCAGGGCCAGGCGCACGCCCTGATCCCCAACAGCGTGAAAATGGATCTGGAAGCCGTGGGCGTCCAGGGCCGTGACAATCCGGTGCAGCTCGTCCAAGGCCCACAGGCTTTCGCCCCGGTAGCCCGGCATGTCCGCGTAGGGTTCCAGGAGCAGGGCGGTGCGGCCTTCGATGACCCCGTCCACGAAAATTTTGGCCGTGCGCGGCGTGAGCAGCGCGGACTGAAAGGACTCCCGGAGATGGAGCAGGTGATCAATCTGGGCCAGGCCTTTTTCCGGTTCGCAGAGCAGGGAGGCCTGCACCCGCATGTGCAGGTCGCCGTCTCGCTCCAGGGCCTGATAGGCCAGCAGCTCTTCTTCATGGGCCATGGCCTCATGGACCGAGACAATGCCCATACCGGCGGCCCGCTGCAAAAAGGCCCAGCCGGCCATGACCCGATCCCGCAAGGTCGGGGCCGACAGGCGTGACTCCACCAGCTCCATGGCCGTCCACTCCCGGAGGATACCGGTTGCCTCGCCGCTGAGCGCATCCCGTTCGATGATCCCGCCGGGCGGGTTGGGCGTGTCCCTGGTGATTCCGGCCAGATCCAGGGCTCTGGTGTTCACCCAGGCGTTGTGGCCGTCAATGGATTTAAGCAGCACAGGACGGTCCGGAACAATGGCGTCCAGATGCTCGCGGCGCGGCGCAAGATCCGGCAACCAGCCCCCGCCCCGGATGAAGTCCTGGTCCTGGTTGGCCCGGGCATAGCTCGCGATATGGGCCAGGCAGGCATCCCGCTCCACCAGACCGGTCAGATTGCACTCCACCAGATTCATGCCGCCGAGGATGGGGTGGATGTGGGCGTCCCGGAACCCCGGCAGGATCAGTCCGCCCGCAATGTCAACAACCTCCGTGTTCGGCCCGATCCAGGCCCGGATCTCACGGGTTGTGCCGATGGCCGCGATTCTGCCCTGGCGCACGGCCACGGCATCGGAGCGTGTTTCAGACGCGTCCTTTGGCGCATCACTTGGTCCACCATATGTTGCACCATTTGGTGCGCCTGGCCCGGCAACACGCCCCGCCAACAGGACGCTGTCCGCATAGGGTCGTTCGTGATTCATGGCCTACAGATTCTCGTTGGGGTCATGGCGCCTGATGTAGGCCAGCAGGTCCCGGGCCAGGTCCGAAAAGACCTGGACCTTGTCGTAATCAAAAGGAATGTTGTTCAGATATTGCAGGACCAGGGCGTCTCCCCGGCCGGTTTCCGGTTGGATGCCTGCAAAGAAGAATCCGTGTTTTTCCAGCTCCGCGGTGATGAAAGCGGATGTCGGGTCATCCAGGGGCAGGAAGAGGTCAATGGCCGCCACCTGTTTCAGGCACAGATCGCGCAGAATGCGCCGCACCTCGCGAACACAGTCCGAGCCGTAGTCGTGGACCTTGATCATCGCGCAATTTTCCAGGGGATAGACCTTGGTATCGATGCGCGAGGCCTGGGGTGCGAGCGTTGGTGGATTGTGCGGCAACGGGGCCAGGACATGGGGGGCGGCAATATGTTCGAGAATGCGCCCGATCATCTCCCGGTGGTGCGGGGGGGCGAAAATCTGGCGCGGGCTGGGCTGTTTGAGGTAGACAAAGCTCAGGACCACGCTGATCCGCTGGGTGCCGGGTTCGTCAATGCCCTTGAATTTCCAGGTGGCCGGACTGGTGGCCAGAAAAATGCCGCAGTCCCGGAAGCCCAGCTTGATCACGCCGCGCTGGGTAAAGACATGATTGGCCACGGAATAGGAGTACACTCCGGTCAGGGGGCGCTTGGCCGGGGTGGTCAGCAGGAATTTGGCCAGCCGGCCCATGCAGCCCTGGTTGCGGAAGGCCTGGTTCACGAAAACAAAGGTGTACTCCGCGGTCCTGGCCCCGGCGTCATCGAAAACCAGCGCGGCATGGCCCATGAACTCGTTGTCCGCGGTCACGGCCACGGCGGAGATCATCTCCTCGGTCGCATTCATTTCCGCCAGACGCTCCGGGTAGTAGATGACCTCGTTGAAAAACGTATAGCCATGATTCTTGTACGCGCTGCGGGAAACCTCGATGGCCTCGTCCGCAGTCATTCGGCGCACGGCGTAGTCGATGCGCGGGGGAGGCGTTTGAGGAGTCTGAGGCGCAGAGGCGCTGTCCGCAGGTTGCGGATCAGGGGCGTTCTCCGCAGGGTCCGCGTCCTGTCCCTGGGCCTCGAAACCCGGGTGGACGCTTTTTCCGGGCAGGTATTTGACCAGGCGGGTTTCCTTGCCGTCCGGCCCCAGGTTGTGGAAGGCTACCTCGTCCATGGTCTGGCGCATCAAGGCCATGCCCATGCCCCTGGCGGAAACCTGCTCAAGGTCGTCGCCCTGCTCGAAAACAGGAGCCTTGCCCGGGTCAAAGGGGATGCCCTTTTCCCGGATGATGATCCGCAGGCCCAGGGTGACCTGCTCGCAGACAATATCAAAGGCACCCGGCTCGTCGTCTTCCAGAAAGGCGTGCTGCACGACGTTGGACACCGCTTCCTCCACCGCCAGTTCGATCCGGGAAATGTCGTCCCCGGCAAAGCCGACGAGTACGGCCGCCTCGCGCACGTATGCCAAGACAAGGGGAAGGGCCGCCATATCGCAGGGGGCGGTGAGCTTGAAGGAAAGGGAATGGTTGCGCATCAATCAACTCCTGTGTCTGTTCCCAGGAAAACCGGTAAAAGATTACCTGGTCGGGTCAATGACGACGATCTCACTTGTCAGCGCCACTCTCCTGCCTGCCGTCGAAATACCCGGCCAGGGGCACCCGTTCCCAATCCGCGTAGTCGCATCCCCGCATCCAGATCGTTCGCTCGGCGGGTACGGCCACGACCTGCACCACCGTGCCGGGATGGTAGGCGCCGCCCTCTTCCATGGGCACCTCCAGGTAGGCCATCATGGTCTGGGGCGTGAACAATCCCTTGTACGCCGGGGACTGGGCCAGGCGAAGCATGTTGTCGTAGCGCGGATCAATGTCCGAGGGTTTCGGCGGAGCGACCCTGTTCCGCCAATGCGCCGGATACGGGGGGACAAAGCTGTTGTAGGCGATGACCAGGCCGCGATCGTCCGCCGGACGGACCCTGGCGTCAAACGTGGGGCGCTCCAGGGAGACGGCGTGGGTCGGGTCCGCGATCTGCAGAATGTAGGAGATGTCCGCCGGGATGCTTTTGAGCAGGGCCGAGGCCTGTTGCACCGTGTCGCTGCGGTTGAGCGCCGTGACCAGAACCGAACTCGTGTCCTCGCGCTCGCCATGCACCGTGGGGTCGGAATACTCGCCGTTGTTCAGCTCAATGAACAGCCCCCGGCTGTTCATCCCAGTTTCCAGATACACGTTGCCCAGGGGGTGGATATTGGCCAGGGCATTGCCTTCCAGCGGATGAAACACGACCACGGCCAGATAGCGCATGTACCGGCTCATGGCCTTCCGGTCGATGTCCCAGTTGCGGCCGAAGATCAGGGCTCCGTCCTTGGTGTAGCCGTCCCAGACCGCGATGCCGCTGCATGCGCTGGGCGGCTCTCCGCCCAGGACCGCGTTGGTCAGCAGCATCATCCCGGCATTGAGGACCAGAGTTTCCTCATAAGACAGGCCGGAGGTTTGGCTGATGCCGCGAAGCAGCTCCTGCAACTGAGATGAATACTGGCTGACCGCCTCGGTCGCCGTCCTCTTCTGGTCTTCTTCGGGTATGCCCCGGGCGATGACATCCCGCGTTATCTCGGCATGAAACCGACGCAGTTCCGGCCCCATCAGG
Source organism: Desulfonatronum zhilinae (assembly GCF_900182865.1). NCBI lineage: Bacteria > Pseudomonadati > Thermodesulfobacteriota > Desulfovibrionia > Desulfovibrionales > Desulfonatronaceae > Desulfonatronum > Desulfonatronum zhilinae. The sequence continues at coordinate 106,965 of NZ_FXUJ01000014.1, read as the reverse complement.
CCTCCGTACTGGCGACCCATCTCCAGCCATGAACCCGCCAGATCCAGGACCCAGTACGTTCCGGAAACAGTCCTTTCGGCGCGTCCGTTTTCAAAAGACCGGATTGAGCCGCCCTCCCCGTCGCTCCCGCCGCAGCCCGGCAAAAGAAGCAGGACGATGAGCGCGACAAAGAAGACATACCGCTTGCCGGCCAGGGCCATCTTGGGTGCGGAATACCGATCATCGCGTGTTGGCTGCATAACCTTCTCCTGGTTGCATTGGGTTGAATCCGTCATCCCAAATGGGTGCTGGACAACAACGCGGCATTTGGGAGTTTTTCAAAGGCTATTTCGCGCTTGAAGCGCGATGGATGACCTTGCCCTGGAACATGGCCAGGCTGACCCCGGCCCGGGATATTTCGCTTGGCGGGACCTCCAGGACATTGCGGTCCAGGACGACCAGGTCGGCGGACTTGCCGATACTGATGGACCCGGTGACGGCTTCCTGGAAGTCGGCATAGGCCCCGCCCAGGTTGTGCGCGTGGAGCATGGACACGTGGCGCGGGCTATTCCCGTGTTTGCGTGATGGGCAGGTCCGCTGTCCCGGCATAGAAGACCACGATGTGCGCGGGTTCGTCGCCCAGGCTTTCGCCCCAGTGCCAGGTGCCGACCACCTCGACAATGGCCTCCCCGGCTTGCAAGTCCAGGACCTGGCCGTCCAGGGTATGCACCCGCAGGCGGCCGCTGAGCAGGATGCCCGCATTGATGACCGGGTGTTGGTGCACGGGCAGCTTTGTTCCAGGCGGAATGGTGATGCTCAGAATGCGGACCTCCGGCTGTCCTTCCGGGTAGGACGGCAGCAATGCTCCATCCCAGCTCGTTTCCGCCCTGGCCAGTTCCCGGACCAGAACGCCCGTGCCTTTGGCGGCAACCGGACCAGGGCCAAGCCCAGAACCAAGGAAGACGAACCAACCGATGGCTAAAAGACTGGTCAAACGACGTCGCATGGGATGTCCTTTGTTGCGTTATTTCAAGTTCAGTCGTCAATGAAAAAAGAAATGTACGTATTCCCGGAGAGATGGTAGTGCAACACGTCGCGGGCCATTTTGGCCAGCAGGAACAGCCCCAGCCGCGACAATTCCGCTTCGTTGGCGCAGGAGGGGTGGACGGGCGGAGGGCAATTGTCCACGTCTTCGACCCGTGAACCGCAGATGATTTCCACGAACACCCCGTCTTCCCTGCGCTGAATGTCGAACAGGCAGGTCTCGTCCCCGTCGGCGACGTGCCCGCAGAGATGATCGAACGTCTCCTCGCAGGCCAGGCGCAGACGATGAAAGCTTCCGTCGCTCATCTTGAATTCGTGTCGAACATCCTCCAGCGTGGCCAGCAGCCTGGGCATTTCCTCCGACCGCGGCGCAAGCCGGAAGGTCTTGCGGGGCTTGGGAAAGAGGACCAGCAACAGACTCATGAACATGGCCACGAACCCACCCATGGCCACGCCGTTTTGCAGCATCGGGGCCAGAGCAACGGGCATCACCTCGGGAAAGAAACTGCGGGTTTCGGCCACGAGCCCCGTGCACAAAGACAACCCCAGGATCAGGCCGATTTGAAAATCCAGTCCGGAACTGATGATCAGACCGATGCCCGCGGCAAAAAGCATCCCGCAGATGACCACGAGCATTCCACCGATGACCGGGGCGGGCAGGTCCAGCAGAAAACCGGAAATCTTGGGCAGAAAGGCCAGGGCGAACAGGATGGCCGCGCCCATCAGGCCGACGCGGCGGGACGCCACCCGGGTCATCTTCAGTAGCGGCAGGTTGTCGCAGAACGTGGCCACCGGCGCGGCTCCGCTCACTCCGGCCAGAGCCTTGGCCGCGGCGTCGCCGTACAGCCCGCCCTGAACCTGCTGGTAGTCCACCTTGCGAAACCGACGCAACGAAAACTGCTGCACGAGCATGATGTTCCCGGTGCCTTCCATGGCACTGACCAGCGCGGCCATGACGAATGCGGCCAGCAGGGGGACATGGGTCAATCCCAGGTTGAGTTCGAGCCCGGGCCAGGCCCATTGAGGCAACCCGATCCAGGGCGCGGAGAGGACCTGGTCGAGTTGGAGAATCCCGAAAAACCAGGCCGCCGCGCATCCCGCGCCCAGGCCCAGCAGCGGAGTCCAGAGCCGCAACGTGGTGGTGCCGAACAGCATCAGCAGCACCAGGACGGCCATGGTGACCACGCCCACGACATAGTTGGGATACGAGCCGAATCCGGGCCGATCCGGAAAGCCGCCCTGCCACAGCTCGATGGCGATGGGCATCAGGCTCAGCGCCACGAGGATGATCATGATCCCGCCGATTTGCGGGGTGACGATATGGCGTAAAAACCGCAGGAAGTAGGAGTAGAAAAAAACCACCGGCGCGCTGAGCAGGGTCATGGTGGCCATCAGCTCCAGCCCGCCCATGCGGATCGCGCTCAGGGTGCAGGCCAGAAAGGCGGAATAGGAGCCCATGAAGAGCACGAACCCGCAACCGATGCGCCCCACCCGCAGGGTCTGGATCAAGGTGCCCAGGGCCGCGACCAGGATCGTGGCAAAGGTGACGAAGGCGACCTGTTCCGGCGGAGTGTGGGTGGCCTTGCCGATCATGATCGGCAGGAAGATGATCCCGTCGAAAATCAGGGAAACATGGGTCAAACCCAAAAGCAGCGACAGCCCCCAGCCCGGCTTGTCGTCCACGGCATGCAGGATGCGATCGGAATCAGCGCGTAGGGTCATGGATGGCTATCTTCTTGAAAAATATGGAAGAGACTGTCTATTTTACCACAAAATCGAAATAGGTGTCCGGGAACGGTTCGTCGGCCAAAGTGAAGTGCCACCATTCCTTGTCATAGTATTTGAAGCCGTGTTTTTCCATGAGGGTCTTCAGCAGCAGCCGGTTCAGCCGTTGCCGGGTGGTCAGGTTGGGATTCTCCGGGTGGGAGCGTTCATGGAAGCAGTCAAACCCCGTGCCCATGTCGATGCCGTTGTCCGGAAAGCGCTGGTCCGCCGGGAGGAAGCATTCCTTTTGCCCCGTCTCGCCGAGGATGAATGCGGGCTGCTCCGCGGGCGGCAGTTCCACGATGGTCAGATCAACGGTGCTGCCCCGACTGTGTCCCGACCTTTCGGCAATGTAGCCGTCCCGGAACAGGTTTCTTTTATCCACCGTGGGATAGAATTCGGTCCTGGTGGCCGTGTCGTCCACGTCCTTGGCCCAGCGGACAAAATGGTCCACGGCGCGCTGGGGCCGGAAGCAGTCGTAGATTTTGATCCCGAAGCCGAACGGCGCGAGGTCCGCCCGCACCCCGGCCAGGGCCTGGGCCGCCTCCCTGGTCAGATAGCACTTGGGGGCCGCGTAGCCGTCCACCCGTGCGCCGACAAAATTGTGCTCGGTGAAATACCGGATATCCATGATCGCATCCGGAATCACCTCCCTGATTTCCACAAAGGCGTCCGGCCGCTCCGAGGCCTGGACCCAACCCGACACGACGACGGCAAGCAGCAGCATGATCATTCTTTTCATGATGTTAACCCGTGATACGCTGTTAGAGTTTTGGAGGATTGCTCCTCATGGCAACGGCCCCAAGTCCATGCCTCGTTTTCGCTTGAGAAAATGCAGGTATCGGGGTCGGCGTCGGTATCGGTATCGGGATCGATACTGTTTGTTCGCCAATAATCCTAATTCGACCCCGATGCCGATACCGACCCCGATACCGCCCCCGATACCGAAAGAGAAGCTTTGAATTAGAAATGGTATTACACTTTTCAAACTTGCGGCAAGCATGACCTGGATTCCCGCCTTCGCGGGAATGACTTGTTTTTTCGTTGGCAGTACCGACATATCTGTCGGGAGTCGGCGGCTTGACGTTTCTTGGAGCGCCTTAGTCCATTTCAGGCCGCACGGAAAGTGGGGGGGGAGGGGCCGGTGTGGGTGCCGCAGCGCTGTTCGGGATTGCGGACCCTGTCGCTTCCAGGTTTACGCGGACATTTCTTGCGCGGGGATTTCGAGGATATTCGGTCTCGCCGTCAAGACAATATCGCTTTTCATTGCGGATTTGTCGCGACATCCCGCAATAGGCTTCTTGGCGGAAAGAGACTGGTGGTCTGTACGCGGAGGATCTGGATGGGATTGAGGGTCGCGGCCTGGCGGGCCGGGTGGTAGCCGAAGATGATGCCCAGGGCCGAGGCGAAATGGCCCCAGGGGTTGGTCGAAGGATTTCAAACTGCCTTTGCGGCCTGGAACTGACGATCAGCTTTTATTGGCTGGCGGTCTCATGGTCGGCTTGGCGGTCGGCCTTGGGGCGATATACGTTCGCCTCCAGCATCCTTTCCAAATCCTCCATCCGCACCGGCTTGGCCAAATAATCGTCCATCCCGGCTTCAATGAACTTCTCCCGGTCCCCGGTCATGGCATAGGCGGTCAGGGCGATGATGGGGACATCTTTCTTGGGACCGAGGTCGGTGGATGAGCGGATGGCTTTGGTGGCTTCCACTCCGTTCATCACCGGCATCTGGATGTCCATCAGGATAACGTCGAAATCCTGATCCTTGAACACGTCCAAAGCCTGTTGGCCATCCTCGGCCAGGGTCACGGCGTGGCCGGCTTTTTCCAGCAATTTGCGGATCGGCAGGGCGTTGGACGGGTCGTCTTCGGCCAGCAGGATGCGCAGTTTGTTTTTGGATTCATGCGATCGTGCCGGCCCATTTCGGCCATGTCGGCCATGGCGGTCAAGAGCGCTCTCCCCGGCGGTCGGTCTGAACGGCAGGACCACATGTACGGAGGTTCCTTTGCCGACCTCGCTTTCAACGGAAATTTTCCCATCCATCAGGGCCACGAGGCGTTTGACGATGGCCAGGCCGAGCCCGGCTCCCTGGAAGCCGCGGGCATAGGAGCCGTCCACCTGGACAAAGGGCTTGAACAGGCCGCCCAGCTTGTCGTCAGGAATGCCGATGCCCGTGTCGGATACGCAAAACCAGATTTTGCGGACATTGTCCGTGTCCGTGGCCAACGGCGCGATTTCCAGCCGGACGCTCCCCTGTTTCGTGAACTTCAGGGCATTGCCCACCAGGTTGAACAGAATCTGACGGACCCGCGCCTCGTCGCCGATGAGCCGTGAGGGGGTGTCTGGATCAATGGAACATTCCAGATGGACGCCCTTTTCCCTGGCCGCGACCTCGAACAGGTCGGACACGGAATCGCCAAGCTCCCGGATCAGGAACTCGGCCTCGTGGATGGTCATCTTGCCTGCTTCGACCCGGGACAGATCCAGGATATCCGATAGCAACCGGGTCAATCGACGAGCAGAGGATGTGCACAATTTGACGTATTCCTCCTGCTCGGCATCAAGGAGCGTGGTGTCCAGAAGCTGCATCATGCCCATAATGCCGTTGAGGGGAGTGCGGATTTCATGGCTCATGTTGGCCAGGAACTCGCTCTTCGCCTTGTTGGCGGCCTCGGCCTGGTGCTTGGCCTGAATCAGGGCGGCTTCGGCCTGCTTGCGATCCATGATGTCCAGGCAGTGGCCGATATAGCCGAGAAAATTCCCCTGGGCGTCATAGCGGGGAGTGCCGTCGTCCTGGATCCATCGATATTCGCCGTCGTGGCTGCGCAGACGGTAATCCATGCTGAACGGCTCGCGGCGGTCAAAGGCCGTGGTGTAGATGTGCAGGCACCGATCAAAGTCGTCGGGATGGACGCCCTCGATCCACCCGTTGCCCAGTTCCTGCTCCAAGGGCCGCCCGGTGAAGGCCAGCCATGGCTGGTTGAAGTAGTCGCACTTCTTGTCCAGGCCCGCGGTCCAGATCAGGGCCTGGCCGAAGTCGGCCAGATGTCTGTAGCGCTGTTCGCTCTCCCAGAGCGCCTCTTCGGCCTGTTTGCGCGCGGAAATGTCGCTGATCACAAGGTGATAGACCCATGCGTCGTCTCCGTCCCGTGCGCAGGCGGCGGACAGATGCGCCCAGAAAAGCGCCCCGTCCAATTTGACCAGCCGCAGATCCCATTTCTGGGGTTCGCCCGTCTCAACGAGTGTTTTGCGATGCAGATAGAAAATGTCCTGGTCTTCGGGAAGGATGAAGCGGGTCAAGGGCTGCTTGGCCAGCTTGCTTATGGTCGTGCCCAGCAGGGTGGCCATGGTCAGGTTGGCCTCCAGGATCCGCCCCTCTTCATTGACCGTGCAGTAGCCCGCCGGGGCCAGGTTATAGAGGTCGAAATAGCGTGCCCGGACCGTATCCAGTTCGGCCTGGGTCCGGCGCAGCTCTTCGTTCTGCAGCTCCAGTTCGATCTTGTGCACCCGCAGCTCATGGAGGGTTTGCCGGACTTCCTCGGGAACCTGGCCTTCCAAATTCCCGGACGACCAGTCGTCATTGTCCCGCAGGTAATCCTCGGCCCGTCGCCGCAGAAGAATCCGGTCAGCGGGGCCGCCCCTTTTCTTTGAAACAACGCTCCCGCCGCCTTGTCTTGCTTTCCGTTTGGTCATGGCTTCTCTCCTTGCGACGTGTCCCCGACATTTTTCGGTCTTTTGGACCGACGGTTGCTAGGGAGTGGCGGGTCCATGCCTGGACACGCACAACGCCCAGGCGGGCTTTCCGTGTTCGTCGCTGACCGGTTCAGCCTGCAACGTCGCGAATCTTTCCACTCCGGCGTCTGTAACGACCCTGCTCCGGACCTCTTCCTTCTTTCCCGTGCCCAAGACCCGGCGGACCAGGGCAAGCTGTTCCTCCGCCTGCTCAGGAGGAAAAAAGTCATGGGGCGTTTTCCCGATCAGTTCAGCGGGCTGGACATGCAGGACTTCGGCAAAGGCGTCGTTCACGAACCGGTATGTTCCGTCGCGATTGACGCTGAAGATCGGATCGCTGGAGAATTGGACAAGCAGACGGAACCGCTCTTCGCTCTGCTGCAACGCCTCACGGGCCTTTTTCATCGTCGTGATGTCCACGAAGGTCAGCACCGCGCCTTCGATGACGTTGTCCAGGGTGCGGTAGGGCTGGATGTGCATGGCGTACCACCGGCCCTCGGTTGTCCGCACTTCCACTTGCTTGGAGACCAGGGTGTCCAGCACGGACTGGGTGTCGGATATCAGCGTGTCGTAACCGGACAAGTTGGAGACGATGTGGGCCACGGGCCGACCGATGTCGCTCAGGATCAGGTTGATGATCCTGGTGGCCGCGGGGGTGAAGCGCAGGATGCGGAGTTGGTGGTCCACGAAAACCGTGGCAATGCCCGTGCCGGCCAGCAGATTGTTCATGTCGTTGTTGGCCCGGGACAGGTCGGCCACCTTGGTCTGCAGTTCGACGTTGACCGTGGACAACTCCTCGTTGACCGATTGCAGTTCTTCCTTGGAGGTTTCCAGCTCCTCGTTGGTGGATTGCAGTTCCTCGTTCACGGACTGCATCTCCTCGTTGGAGGACTTCAACTCTTCATTCGATGTCTCCAGTTCTTCGTTGGCGGCCTGAAGGTACTCATCCTTGGCCAGCAATTCCTGTTGCAGGGCCGCGATGCGGGCGTCGGCATCCCCCCTCTCCCCCGTGCCCGGCTCTAGGGACGGGATGCCATCCGGCCCGACGGCCATTGTTGCCGACTTCTCTTGTGCCTGCTCCCGTGCCTGTTCCAGGACGACCAGGCACAGGGGGGGCTCCAGCGAGGCGGCAGGGGCGACGGGCACCGGACGGACAATCAGGTTGACGGTGATGAAGTCGCCGTTGGTTTTGACCCGCAGACCCGGATGGTGCACGGTTTCCCTGGTTTGCGAAACGTTGTGCAGGGCGCTCGTCAGGACGCGGCGCAGGCCCTCACGGGCCATCTTCAAAATATTGAGGGAGTCGCCCTCCCCGGGGGCCGGTTCCAGGTACATGCCCGTGCGGCCGTGCAGGTAAAGGATGTCGCCCTGGGCGTTGACCAGAACCCCGGCCTGGACGACCTCCTGCAGTAGGGCCTGTTCGGTCAGCTCGCGCACCGACGGTCTATTGGGGGCGAATGTCCTTTCGGCACCCTGTGGGGATGCGGCCCCCATGGTCGTCATGGACGGCACAAACCGCCCCAGGCTCGTGCGCTGGCCCCCCGAAAGGTCGTCCTTGCGCTGGAAGAGTTTTTGCTTGCGCTCCAGCGCGGCAAAGATGTCCAAAAACTCGCCCACGGTCTCGGAAGACCCCAGAAAGAGAAAGCCGCCCGGACGCAGAGCGTAGTGGAACAGCGGGATGATTTTTTTCTGCAGCTCGGCGCTCATGTAGATCAGCAGGTTGCGGCAACTGATCAGGTCGAGCTTGGAAAAAGGCGGGTCCTTGATCACGTTCTGCTCGGAAAAGATCAGCATGTCGCGAATCTTCTTGTGGATGCGATAGGCGCTGTTGTCCGGCTCGGCCGTAAAAAAACGCGCCAGCCGCTCCGGTGAAATATCCGCGGCGATGGAAGCCGGATAAATCCCGGCCCGGGCCGTGGCAATGGCCCGGCTGTCAATGTCCGTGGCAAAGACCTGGACCTGGAAGTTCTGGCGGATGGCCGCCTGGTGTTCAGCCAGAAGGATGGCCAGAGAATAGGCCTCCTCGCCGGTGGAGCAGCCCACGGACCAGACCCGGATGACGGCGTTGGCCGACCTGCCGGCAAAGAGTTTGGGCACGACCTGCTGCTCCAGGGCCTTGAAGGCTTCGGGATCGCGGAAGAAATTGGTCACCCCGATGAGCAGGTCGCGGAACAGGGATTCCACCTCTTTCGGCGCCTGTTGCACGAACCGAACGTAGTCCTCCATGGTTTCGATCTGATGAACGGCCATGCGCCGTTCGATGCGCCGCAGGACAGTGGATGGTTTGTACTGGGAAAAGTCGTGCCCGGTCTGGCTGCGCAGCAGGACATAAATTTTTTTCAACGCCGTGTCGGCCTTGGGCGCGGGGGTCGCGGGCTTGGGAGGCCGACCAAAGGCATGGGCCGCGTAGGTGACAAGCTGGGCCGGCATCTCGGCCGGCGGCAGCTCGAAATCCACCAGGCCCGTGGCCAGGGCGCTGCGCGGCATGCCGTCGAATTCCGTGGATGCCGGGTTCTGGGCCATGACCATGCCGCCCTCGCCCTTGATATCCCGGACGCCAAGGGTGCCGTCGCTGCCCGTGCCGGAAAGCACGATGCCGATGGCCCGTTCGCGTTGATCATGGGCCAGGGAGCGGAAGAAGAAGTCGATGGGCAGACGATGACCACGCGGGGCGGCGGGCTCCAGCAACTGGAGCGAGCCGTTCAGGAAGGCCATGTCCCGGTTCGGCGGGATGATGTAGGTGCAGTTGGGACGGACCTGCATCCCGTCCTCCACCTCGATGACCTCCATCCGGGTGTAGCGCTGGACCAAGTCCGTGAGCAGGCTTTTGTGGTCCGGGGCCAGGTGCTGCACCAGGACAAAAGCCATGTCGGGGTCGGCATTCTCGGGCATGCCGGAAAAGAAGGCCTCAAACGCGGCCAGGCCCCCGGCCGAGGCCCCGATGCCCACGATGGGGAAGTCCGGGCCGGGGCCTGGATCGGGGCCTAAATCGGGCACGGGATCGGGCTGTTGCGACGCTTCAGCCGACTCCGGCGCGGCTGCTTCCTGTCCGGCGGCCTTGCCCGATTTGACTTTGTCCGGCTTGGCCTTGCTTGTCTTGCTTGTTTTGCTTGGAGTCATGATGTGGTCCTTGGCTAGAGAGATCGCTGAGAGCAAAGTTGGGAACTATCGCCCTCAGAATCGGGCCAGTCAAGGATAAGATGGAATCCTTGCGGGGCAATCATTGTTTCTCCTCAAAATCCAAATCGCGATCGAAATCGAAATCGAAAAATACTGTTCATCTTCCCCCGTGATGACGCCATCTTCTTGGATTCGATCACGATTTCGATTTCGATTTCGATTCAGATAGCGGAATGGTAAAGGAAAACGTGCTGCCCTGGCCGGGAATGCTTTCCACCCGGATTTGCCCGCCGAGTTTCTCCACGAATTCCTTGCACAGGACCAGTCCCAGGCCGGACCCTTTTTCCCCGCGAGTGCCGGGATGCGACGTCTTGTGGTCAACGGCGAAAATAGTGTCCATAAATTCCTGATTCATGCCGATACCGTTGTCCTGCACGGAAATCGTGACCATTCCGTCGTCTTGGGTCGCCGCGACGGCCACGTGGCCCCCGGGGCCGCTGAATTTGACGGCGTTGGAGATGAGGTTGCGCAAGACGGCGTTCAGCATATGCCGGTCGGCGAAGACCTTCAAACCTCGAGGAACGATGCGTTGCAAGGCTACGGCTTTCTGATCGGCTCTGGTTTTGGCCAGTACGAGGTTGTCTTTGACCAGATCGTCCACATCCAGCTCCACTGGTTCATATTTAAATTCCCCACGTTGCAAGGAGGACCATTCCAGCAGATTGTCCAGCAGGCGAAACAGTGTTTCCGCGGATTCCTTCAGATTTAAGAAAACATTTTTCAGCTTGTTCGGCGACCAGTCAACGACACCGTTTGCCAGGAGTCTGGCAATCCCGACAAAGCCGACCAGGGGAGAACGCAGATCATGGGCAATGATGGCAAATAATTTGTTCTTTTCGGCCAACGCCCGCTGAAGCTGCTCCTCGGCCTCCTTGCGCTTGGAAATATCGCTGATCACCATGCGGCAGACCGGCTTGCCGTTGTCGTCACGGGTACTGGAGGATGCCAGGTGCGCCCATGAATATCCTCCATCCGCCCGGACAAGCCGCAGCTCTCGCTCCAGGGGCTTGCCGGTCTTGAAAACCTGCCTGTGGTACAAGTGGTAGGCGTCCAGGTCCTCCTTGTGAATAAATCGGACCAACGGCTGGGTGACCAGGGCGTCTTGATCCGTGCCCAGCAGGGCGGCCGCGGCAAGGTTGGCCTGCAGGATCAGTCCCGGCTTGGAGATGGTGACATAGCCTACGGGGGCCAGATTGTAGAGGTCGTAGTAGCGGGCCTTGACGACCTCAAGTTCATCATGGGCCGTGCGCAGCTCCTCGTTCTGCAGCTCCAGTTCGATCTGGTGCATCCGCAGTTCGTGGAGGGTCCGGCGCACGTCGTCGGTGGACAACGCGGCGGCCAGCTCCATGTTTTCCATCTCCAGCTTGATCCGCTGCACATGCTGTTCGCGAAGATATTCTTCAACCGACAAGGCAACCTGGTTGTCGGGTGGCGACTGCGAGTCCTGCTTGCGCACAATCGCTTCGGCCTTTTGGCGCAGTTTCTCGGCGTACCCGGGGTCAGATCTTTTTTTCATTGGTCCCACCAACCGATAAAAGCCAAATCTTCCCACCGCGTTCGTTTCAGCCTGATCACCCGCATGGTTCCTCTTTTTTCATGTTGGAGTGATCGAAAACATCAGCAACACGCTCGCCGAACTCCACCAGTTCGGCGTCCAGGACCAACAGTGATTCCCTGATGGTGTTCACGATGCTTTCGGCATATTCAGCGGCATGGCCGGTCGTGAACACGCCCACTCTCTTCAGTTCTTGTGCGGGCCGCTTTTCTGCCGTGTCGTCTTTCACCATAACCCCGCCGATTTGTCGTCCTGCCTCTTTTCCAGCAATCCGTCGCTCTTCCACTCTGCTTTCAAATCTGTAGGGGCGGACCTATGTGTCTGCCCCCGCGGATGGTCGATCCTGCTGTTTATGATGCCGTTTGCAGCGTTTAGCCATTCAACCGTGGGCATTTTCCGCCCATGCGACGTGTCGCCTCAGCCCGCAAGGGGCGCACACACAGGTGCGCCCCTACGGCACGGTTGCTATTCCGATTTCGATTTCGATTTCGATTTCGATTTCGATTTCGATTTCGATTTCGATTTTTATCCAGTGCCGGCCTTGGCGATGCATCTTAAATTGAACGCAAACTACAATTACAACACCCGCAATTCGCAGACCCGCCGAAAATGGTAACCGTAGATGGCCAGGGTCACGGCCAGGGGTAGGGATCGTGGCCGCCGGAGCAGGGTCCAGAAGAACAATTTCCAGTAGTGGAACCGTTCCTGACCCAGGATGCCGAGACGGATGACGGACCGGGACAAGGCCAGCAGGCTTTCGGAGACGCGCCGGATTTGCCATGGGCTCTTGGTGCTCGGCAGGTTGTACTCCCGCAAAAAAGTGATCACCCGCTGATAGTACGCCTCGGGCGAGTAGATGTTCTTCAGGATGTCCTTGTACCCGTCGCGCAGCAACTCCAGGGTCATGGCCGGCAGGATGTTCGTCGTTCCGTCCACGTTGTCGCCGGAAATGCCTTCCCGCAGCCGCCCGGCCTGCTTAAGCCTCTTGTAAAGCCTGGTGCCGGGAGGGGCCTGGAGCAGGCCGACCATGGCGGTTGTGATGCCGCTTTGCTGGATGAACTCCACGAGGCGGGTGAAAACGGCCGGTTCGTCGTTGTCAAAGCCGACGATGAACCCTCCCTGGACCTGGATCCCGAACCGCTGGATCCGCTTCACGTCCCGGATCAGGTCGCGACGGATGTTCTGCCCTTTGCCGCATTCGGCCAGACTGGCTTCGTTGGGCGTTTCAATGCCGATGAACACGGTATCGAACCCCGCCTCGACCATCATGGCCATCAGCTCTTCGTCGTCAGCCAGGTTAATGGACGCCTCGGTGCCGAAGGGCATACCCTTCTTGTCTTTTCGCCAGTTGACCAGGGCGGGCAGCAGCTCGGTTTTCAGCCGCCGCTTGTTCCCGATCAAGTTGTCGTCCACGAAAAAGATCCCGCCCCGCCAGCCGTTGGCATACAGACCGTCCAGCTCGGCGATCATCTGGGGGGCGCTCTTGTTGCGCGGCGTGCGGCCCAGCAGGGCCGTGATGTTGCAGAAGTCGCAACTGAAGGGACACCCTCGGGAGTACTGGACGCTCATGCTCGCGTACTGTTTCAACTCCAGAAGGTCCCACCGCGGAATGGGCGTTTGTTCGATATCCGCGTACGCATCCGAGGAGTAGACCCGTCTGGCTCGTCCCTGGGCCAGGTCACGCAGAAATTCGGGCAGGGTCAGTTCGGCCTCGTTGAGCACGAAATGATCCACCTCGGGAAACTGTTCATGCTCCACCGTGAACAGCGGCCCGCCGGCGACGACCAGCAGGTCGGCGTCCTTGCACAATTTGATCGCCCTGCGCGATGATTCCCGTTGCACGGTCATGGCGCTGATCAAGGCGTAGTCGGCCCAGATCAGGTCATCCAGGGACAATTCCCGGATATTCAAATCCACCAGGCGCAGGTCCCAGTTTTCCGGAAGCATGGCCGCGATGGTCACAAGTCCCAATGGCGGCGAAGAAACTTTTTTATCTATGAACTTCAAAGCGTGCTTGAAGCTCCAGAACGTATCCGGGATCTCGGGATAGACCAGCAGGACGTTCACGGTGCGCGGTGATGATGCAGGAGTCATGTGCTCTCCCTGTGATAGAGGCTGACAAGAAGTCCGAACAGGCTATTCTTGTGTATGGCAGCCTTTGCAGTCGACGGGTCCGCCGGGCTGTTCCCGTTTCTTAAAGTCCGCATGACAGCCGATACACAGATCATGATACGCCTTTTGAAAATACCTGACGTCCCTTCTCTGCTCGGGAGTCTCCACAACGAACATGTCGTGACAGCCGGTATCCTTGCACCCCTGATCGACCTCGGTGCCTCCGGAGGTGTGGTGGCATGCGATACATTCCATGGTTTCGTGCTTGCCGTGGGAGAAAACTACGGACTTCTGCCTGGTCTCGATTCCTTCCGGTTTGGCGATCAATTCGGTCCGGGCCGCCGAAGTGGACGACCACATGAAGAGCAGTGCAAAGGCTACCGAAGCCAGAATCGCGGACGGTGATTTTTTCATGGGGGTGACTCCGTCGATAAAAACGCGGGAACAAATCGTGATTCGTTCCCGCGTGGCGTACCGCTCTACTTTCCCGCGGCCCTTTTCACATCGCCGACTTTTTCCTGCACGACTCCGCCGAGTTTTTCGATTTTGCCTTCGGCTTCCATCTCGGGATTGTTGACGGCCCTCCCGAGGACCTCTTTGATCTTTCCTTTTCCCTGATGCAACTTGCCTTCAGCCTCATCCATCGTGCTGGATTTCATGATGGTTTCTCCGTTATTGTCAGTGATTATCAAAAACTCGGAATGCTCCCAACGATTCCGGTCATCCAATCAACCCGAGAATACCGAATATGATCAGATAGACGGCGACGATGTAATTCAACAGTCTCGGAAACATCAGAATCAGGATCCCCGCAATGAGCGCAACCACCGGCTCAGGCGCGATGTTCAGTTGCATATTTTTCAACCTCCCATGAAAATAGCGGCGATTCATGGACCGCCTTGCCGTGATGCCGTGCATCATGACCATCTCAAATACGCCCCATGAGCAGGAGAATGACCAGGATCAGCAGGATCAATCCGATTCCGCCACTGGGGTAAGGTCCCCAGGATCTGCTGTGGTTCCAGGTGGGCAGAGCGCCAATGAGCAAAAGGACAAGGACGACGACCAGAATGGTTCCCATGACATGCATCTCCTGTTTTCAATGCTTTTTTAGCTAATAGATGATCGAACCCCGCTGAATCTGCTCTTTCCTGATGTTGTATTCCTGTTCGTTGATTCTTCCTTCACTGTAATCCAGCTCGAGCTGATCCATCTGCCGCTTATTTTGATATTCGTATGCCGCTCCCGCGCCAAGCACGCCTACGGCTGCTCCCGTGGCCGCGCCGCCTGTAAACCGATCACAACCGAAAAAGGCGAACGATACGGCGATCAACAAAGATCCGATAAGAATTCTTGATTTCATACAGCCTCCCGCACGAATAAATCTTCTGGCTATGTTTATCCATGTGGCTCACACCCCATGGTGACGTCCAGAACCGTGCGCTTCTTCGTGCCCGGTCCTGAAGGCCCCATGATCCACTATTTCAGGACCAGATCGTTCTTGATGGCGTCGACATTACGTAACTCTTCTTCCCTGAAGTACCTGAATCACGACGACAATGAGGGCGATGACCAGCAAAACATGCACAACGCCGCCCATAGTGTACCCTGTCATCAGACCAGCCAGCCATAAGACCAATAGAATGACGAAAATTGTCCACAACATATTGACCTCCTAAAATGCTGAATTCATCTATAATACTGAATCACAGCTACTGTTTCTCCATGGGCTGATCACAGCATACCAGTTCGCCTTCACCTGCTTCTTTCACTTCCACGACATTGCCGCATAATTCACACTTGTAAATCTCATTTACCTTGGTCATGATCTGTCCTCCATTTTTTATTTCCCGTTGCGAAATTGCATGCCTGGAGATCCTCTTTTTCATTTTCCGAACCACCAGCCGCCCTTGTTGAAAAGGATCCGCGAAGATATATTTCCCTTTCCAACACAATAGCATTTTGCTTGGCCGTGTCTGTAGGGGGATCACTTGTTTTCGCCCAGGAAAAATCCCGGGGAACGGGAATAATTCCCGAGTGGATTGCGAATTGGGAGATTGCATGCCGGTATCCGATCGGATACACTCGACTGCATGAATAGCTTTTACCGCTCCGACGAATTCGATTCCTGGCTCGCGGCATTGAAAGACAAGGTGGGTCGTGCCCGCATAGCCCATCGCATCCGGTCTGCTGAGCACGGAAATTTCGGTGACTGTGAGCCTGTGGGCGAAGGGGTCTCTGAAATGCGTATTCATTTCGGCCCCGGCTACCGAGTCTACTTCACCCGTCGCGGCGGGTTGCTCTATCTGCTTCTGTTGGGCGGCGACAAGTCCTCGCAGAAGCGCGACATCAAACGCGCCATCGAGATGGCGCGGACTTTGAACAAGGAGTGAACCATGACCAAATTTGCCCCCTTCGACGCTGCCGACTACCTGGACAATGAAGACACCATTGCGGAATACATAGCTGCCGCACTGGAAGATCCGAATCCCGACGTATTTCTCTCCGCGGTGCGTGATGTGGCTCGCGCCCGGGGCATGGCCCAACTCGCGAAAGACGCCGGCCTTGGCCGCGAGAGCCTTTACAAGGCGCTGACGCCCGGGGCCAAGCCACGCTACGACACGATGCTCAAGCTGTTACATGCTCTCGGCGTAAAGCTCTCGGTTTCCCCGATCCATTCGTGAGCAATTTACTGTTTCCCACCGTGAGGCCCGCGCCTGTGAAAAGAGGCAAGGCCTTTTATTGCTCCTTGCCATCAGTTTTTTGACCAACCCGCGCGGAATCTGGCTTCTTTCAACCGTTACCGCGCGCTCTTCATGTCCGGCCTGAACATCTGATAGTTGTTGCGCCCGTTTTTCTTGGCATAATACATCGCGGCGTCGGCATTGCAGAGCACCGTGTCCATGTCCTTGGCGTCATCCGGATAGATGCTGATGCCGATGCTCAGGGTCACCTGGTGGAAACTCTGGTCGCCGACAAGATGCGGCTCAGCCACGGCCTCGATCAATTTTTGCGCGGTGAGGGTAACGCCGCCGACATCCTCGACATCGGTCAACAGCACCACGAATTCGTCGCCTCCCTGGCGGCTGACGGTATCCGAGAAGCGGACGCACGTTTGCAAACGCTTTGCAACGGACTGCAACAACTGGTCGCCGATGGAATGTCCGAACGTATCATTGATTTGCTTGAAGTTGTCGACGTCCAGATACATCAGGGCGACCTTCGTGCCGTGACGCTCGGCGAGCGCTATCGACCGTTCCAATCGGTCGGCCAGCAGGGCCCGGTTCGGCAAGCCCGTGAGAAAGTCGTGCTCGGCCTTATGGGTCATTTGTCGGACGGTCTGCTCAGCGGCTTCAGCCGCGGTTTGGGCGCGGACCGTCGCGGCGACGAGTTTTTCATTGACTTCGCGGAGCAGTGCCTCGGGTTGCCCACCCTCCGCGAACGATGTTTTCTCATACAACCTCCCGGCACGCGAATCATTCCTGCGCGGTCCGAAAGTTTTCCTGCGCCGCTCCGCGAAACCTTGGCGCCTGTCAGTGTCCCTCCTGCGCCTGTCAGTGTCCCCTTTGCGCCTGTCTTCGACATATTTGCCGACAAGGGCCGTTTGTCTGGCGGCAGCAGGTAAAGCCATACGTCGTGCAAGGTCGTTCATGATCGCCAAAGCAGGATATCCGGGGCTTACGCGCGTCGTTTGCCGCTCACCGGGAGCGGTATTGTGCCGGGAACGTCCATTCATGCGCATTGCTGTTTGCCTCCCTTGATCGTGTCTTCCGTCCTGATAAGCGACGGCTGACCACCAAGAATGCCTTCGTAGTCGAGCACCGGGTCGCCGATGACGATGCCCTCATCGGTTATCTCATACCGCCTGATCTCTTTGTTGTGAGCGCTGGCACGCACCTTGACCACCGCCATGACCCGCTGCAGACGGCTTCCCACCTCAATGTAGCGCTGCACGATGATCGCATCGGTGAGAAAGGCCGCCCCATAGGGGCTGAACCGCAAATCATTGTAGCGATCTTCGAGTTCCGACGTCATCAGCACCGTGACCCCGAGTTTGGACAGCACGGTGAACATCCGAAAAAGAGACTCTCGAAAGTCCTCGCGAAAG
Source organism: Desulfonatronum zhilinae (assembly GCF_900182865.1). NCBI lineage: Bacteria > Pseudomonadati > Thermodesulfobacteriota > Desulfovibrionia > Desulfovibrionales > Desulfonatronaceae > Desulfonatronum > Desulfonatronum zhilinae. The sequence goes on along the minus strand of NZ_FXUJ01000014.1, from coordinate 89,489 downwards.
GTCGGCGCCACGGCCAACTCGAACCCGGACAATGAATCGATCACCACACGGGCGGCGTTCATGCGCTGAATGAGTTCGGTCAGGCGATAAACAATCTCGTCGATGGACAGATCCAGGGAACGGGTATTGATCAGGCCAACTTGTCCGTTACAAATCATATCGTAGAGCGTGCGCATACAGGATTGATTCGGCGTTTGTTCAAAAGCAACGATCACGCCCGGCTCGCCCCGGCGGACGCCTTCGGCAAGGAAGGCCGTGGCCAGAACGGTCTTTCCCGATCCGGACGGCCCCGCCACCAACAGGGAATACCCCGACGGCAACCCACCGCCCAGCATTTCGTCGAGGCGCGCCACGCCGGTGGCCAGCCTCACCCTTCTGCACGGCTTCCCGGCCACCGACGAGGCGCCCCCGATGGTGTCCAGAACCAGCGCGGTCGGGTAGACGGCGATCCCCGCGCTGGTGATACTCAAGGTATGCATCCCCGGGCTCGTCGCCTGGCCGCGCATTTTCAGAACCTGAATTTTGCGGACCATGGAATTGCGATAGACGCTTTGATGCAGCGAGAGCAGGCCGTCGGCCACGGTGAAGACCGGATGGTATTCGCTTTCCGACGAGTATTCACCAATCAGAAAAGAGGTGGCCTGCCAGCAGCTCAGTTGGATTCCGAGCTGCTGGATGAACTGTTGCAGGTTGATGGTGTCCCTGGGAAGTTGCCGCGCCTCATACATCACCGAGCGGAAGGAATCGACGAAAACCAGACCCGGTGGTGAAACCTGGACTTCCTGGGCGATGCGCGCCAGCACCCGATCATAATCGCCGGATGCGATGTCCTCGCTCAGGCTGACGAAACGAATCGTGTCATTGACTTTGTCTGGGTTGAAGAACGAAAACTGCTGTTGATAACGCAGCATCTTCAGCGGCGGTTCGCCGAGCACGGTGAAAAACAATGCGGGTTTCTCCCGGGTTGCCAGGGAGAACATGATTTGGTTCACCAGCGTCGTTTTGCCGGAACCCGGGGGCCCAATAATGATGTTGAAGGAATATTCCGGCAAACCGCCGCCCAGGATCGCGTCAAGGCCCGCTACGCCCGTGGGCAGACGACGGATGACTGTTTTCTCGTTCACGATAATCTCTCCTGTTCAGACTGAGGAGATGCCCAAACCGGGCCCAACAAGCGCTCGACCAATGGCTCTCCAATCATGTCCACCAACAGTTTGATGAAGGTCGCAAGCAGAGCATGGCATGCCTCCGCCGCGGCATCCGGCTCACTGTTCGCCAAGCGCGTCTTGATCTCCGCGAGTACCGCGGAATTGTTGTCTGTATCCTCGGGAACCGCCAGCCACGGGTATGCCTTGCTCGTCATGTGCAGCGTGCAGGCAAAGAGAATGTTGAAGCCCCGCACGCCGATCACCGGCGAAAGCTGGGCACTCATCTGGAGCCATATATCGAATACAGCATCAGCGACGGCCGCGGCATCAGGGGAATCTCCGACGCGATCCACCAGGGTTCGCCGAATCGCTTCCCGATCCAAGCCACTGTCTTTTTTCGGCATTGAAGCATCTCCCGTGACGCGGCGTTGACTTTGGAATCAGTAAAAAAATCAGTGCAATAATCCAATAAGATTCGTAACTACTCAGTACATTTTGTGTCCGATCTTGCTCCGGCAATCGGTGTCGGGGTCGGCGCTTCGCTATCGGAGTCGGAATCGAAACAGAAATTTAGAACGCATCCCAGCGTTTTCGATCCCGATCCCGATTCCGATTCCGACCCCGGTAACAGAATTACTCTGTGCTGAGTAGTTACTTAAAATTCTTGCCCCACCTGTCGTTGGGCTTGGGATGATTTTACGGCTGCGCGGATCCCAACAGAAAACGGATTTCATTGTCCGTCATGACATGACCGGCTTGTCCACGGGCCTGATAGGTTCCTCTTCGGTCATTGCCGACCCGACGCTCCTCCGCGGCATCATGCTTGAATCCTTTCTTTTGTGAGGATTTTCCATCATTCATGTGCAGCGTCCCATGAACCCCACGCGCACGTCTTTCATCTTCCAGCCGTCTGTCCAGGCCGCTTCTGCGGTCGGTCTGCTTCCTGCGATCCGTGTCCGGTTTTCGTCGCCCTGCGCCGGTACGCCCGTCCTGTTGTGTCTGCATACTCCCTGCGCCCTCCTTTGATTTCGACCTTCATCAGGAAAAACCCTGTTCCCGGTGTTTTTCGGCAATTGTGTCCGCCATGACATCAATGGCCGCAAACACCTCTTTCGTCGGCAGTCCCTTGCAAAGAACCGGATCAATGACCTCCACCTTGAGGTTGGGGATCATGGCGGAGAGTGTCTCCACCGTTTTGCCGCCCCATCCGTAGGACCCGATGATGGAAAGGTACTTGGCGCGGGGACGCAGGGCGTTGGCCAGAAACGCGGCATACGCGGCCAGGGGGTGAGGACCCGCAAGAACAGTGGGCGTTCCCACGACAATGGTTGCACCGTCCACCAGGGACATGGCCAGCTTGCCGATGTCGGTGACCGTGAGATCATACAGCTCGACCCGCACCCCGTTGTCGACAAGCTTGGTCGTCAGGTGATCGACCATGCGGGCCGTACTTTCATGCATCGACACGTAGGGCAAAACCACAAGATTTTTGGGCGGGGCGAACACCCAGTCCCGCCAGGCGTCCATGATCCATGCCGGGTCGTCATAGATCTGGCCGTGGGAGGGCGCGATCATGTCGATGTCGTACTGTTTCAGCTTTTCCAGATTCTTTCCGATCACGTCGCGAAACGGCATCATGATTTCGGCAAAGTACCGCTTGCCTGCTTCGTGTACAGGGCCTTTATCCACCACGAACATGTCGGAGGTGGCGATGTGAGAGCCGAAAAAGTCGCAGGAGAAAAGGATCCGGTCTTCCCGCAGGTAGGTCACCATGGTTTCGGGCCAGTGCACCCAGGGCGTGTAGATAAATTCCAGGGTTTTGGCGCCGAGAGACAGCGTTGCCCCGTCTTCGACCGTGTGAAACGATTCCTCCGGAATATGCAGCAGATCCATGAGCATGCCCCGGGCTTTTGTGGTGCAGACCACCTTGGCATCCGGGTATTTCTCCAGAAGCATCGGAATGGACCCGGAATGATCCTGTTCGGCATGGTGGGACACGATGTAGTCGATTTTGGCTACGTCCGTTATCTGTGAAAGCAGGACATCCGCCATGCAGGGATCCACGCTGTCCAGCAAAGCCGTCTTTTCACTTCCGCAAACCATGTAGGAATTGTACGACGTCCCATCCGGAAGAGGGATCAGGGAATCAAACAGCCGCCGGTTCCAGTCCACCGCGCCGAGCAAAAACACATTGTCTTTCATTCTTCGCCTGTTCATTTTTCACCTGTTTTTTAACCGGTTATTGTCTGTTGCCATTATTTACGGACTGACGAATAAGGACTTCTTCAACACGCGATTTTGGAAATCCAGCAATCCAACGGAGTTTTCCGCAAAAAACAGATTCGTTCTTTTCAACGTCTTGTTCCTGCAAAAATCTAACCGGACAACACAGATATGATTTGCTTTACACACTCCCTGTATTCAAAAACAGAAAATGCATCATCCAAAAATCTGCGAAACGCCTGAAACAAATATTATTTCAGTGTTGCCCGGTTAGTTTTTTTCTCTTCACGCTGAAAGTTGCGCTGGAGGATATCTATTTAGACATCCCTAGTCTGTAGGGAAATCGCATAGTTAGTGTGAGGAAAAATCATAGACAGTGGGAATAATTCCCGGACGGAGGTGCTGAAATTAAATTAAAAAGGGGGCCGAGGATGTTCATCCTCGGCCCCCTTTGATCATGAGCAGGCAAGTTCTTTGCCCCTCAATCCCCCTTCCGTCTCTTCCTGCGCTGCTCCACCTTTTCCATTTCCTCCTGGCGCAAGGCCCGCCGCAGAACCTTGCCCACCAGGGTCTTGGGCAATTCGGTCCGGAACTCCACCCGGCGGGGGACTTTGTACTTGGCCAGTTTCTGGGAGCAGAACTCGATGATTTCCGATTGTTCGATCACTTCGCCGTCCTTGGGCACGATGAAGGCCTTGACGATTTCCCCACGGGTGGGATGCGGGATGCCCACGGCCACGGCTTCCTTGACCTTGGGATGCTCGTAGAGCACCTCGTCCACGTCCCGGGGATAAACATTGTACCCTCCAGTGATGATCAGGTCCTTCTTGCGGTCCACGATGAAGCAGAAGCCGTCCTCGTCCATATAGGCGATGTCCCCGGTGTACAGCCAGGAATTGCGGATGGTGGAGGCGGTCTCGTCGGCCCGGTTCCAGTAGCCCTGCATGACCTGTGGCCCCCGGACCACCATCTCGCCCAGCTTGCCCACGGGCACGGGTACGGCCCCGCCTTCCATGTCCACGATGCCCGCTTCGGTGCCGGGCAGGGGAATCCCGATGGAGCCGGGCTTGTGCTTGCCGTCCAGGGGGTTGAGGTGGGTCACCGGCGAGGCTTCGGTCAGGCCGTAGCCTTCGATGATCTCGGCTCCGGTCAATTTCTGAAATTTCTGCATGACTTCCACGGGCAACGGCGCGGAGCCGGAAATACAGTAGTCGATGGAAGACAGCTTGAACCGGCCGAGATTCTTGTGCTGGACCATGGCCACGAAAATGGCTGGAACCGCCGGAAAAATCGTGGGCTTGTACTTCTGGATGGCCTTGAGCAGGTCCGGAACCACCAACCTCGGGAAGGGGATAATGGTCGCGCCCAGTCCCACGGCGAAATTCATGCAGACCGTCAGGCCGAAAATATGAAAAAACGGCAACACGGCCAGCAGGGTGTGCCGGGACTTCGTGAGCCTGGGCAGCATGGCCAGACACTGCTGGACATTGGCGGTCAGGTTGGCATGGGACAGCATCACTCCCTTGGGCACGCCGGTGGTCCCGCCGGTGTACTGGAGCATGGCCAGATGGTTGCGCGGATCGTCGACGACCTGGCTATAGACCTCCCGACCTTTGACGATCTCTTTCCACGGAAGTATCGCCCCGTCATCGTAAGGCACGTCCTTGCCCATACCCTGTTTCCAGGCCTTGAGCTTGTAGAGCTGGCGCAGGGGAAAGCCCAGGGCGTCGGCGATGCCGGCGACGATGATCTTTTTCAGGTGCACCCGCCGTCGCAACCCCGCGACCTTGGACCAGAGCAGATCCAGGGTGACCAGAAATTCCGCCGAGCTGTCCGATATCTGGTCTTGCAGCTCGTTTTCCATGTACAGAGGATTCATCATCACCACCACGCCCCCGGCCTTGAGGATGGCGAAGTAGGTGATCAGGGTCTGGGGCAGGTTCGGAAGAAGCACAGCGACCCGGGTCCCGGAGGTCAGGCCCAGCCGTCGCAGATTCGCGGCCATGACCCCGGTCAAACGATCGAACTCGGCGTAGGTTATGGACCAATTCTGAAAAACAATGGCCTTGCGCTGGGGATTCTTCCGGGCCGACCGGGCCAGCAGGTCATGGATGGCCATGGCTTCCGGCTCAAACGGGGAGGGAACTTCGGGGTCATAGAATTTTCGCCAGGGGCTTGGAACGTCGATCATGGTCACCTCGAGGCAATGGGGGTTGGTTAGCTGTTGGCGAGCTGCACGGGCAGCATCATGATGAAGGCACTGCCGCCGTCGGGTACGGATTCGGCCCTGATCAGGCCATGGTAGTGCTCAATGATGCTTCTACAAAGGGCAAGACCCAGGCCGGTTTCCCGGGGAATCGTCATCCAGGATGCATCCCGGCTTTCCGCCGAGGGCTGGTGAAAGGGCTGGAACACTGCCTCCAGGTTCTCCGCGGCGATCCCGACACCCGTATCCTGAACCTGAATCCGGATAGTCTCGTCCACGAAATCGGAGGCAAGGGTCACGCAACCGGACGGCGTGAAGCGAACGCCGTTGGAAAGCAGATTGACCAGGACCTGGATCAGTCTGTCCCGGTCCATCCGGAGAATCGGCAAGGCGTCCGGCACGTTCACCTCCAGGCGCACCTCCGGCTTGGCGTCGTAGAGAGGCTGAACCTGTCGGACCGCTTCGGAGACGGCGTCCGACACGGCCACGTCCTGGTCGTGCCACTCCATGCGTCCGCTTTGAATCCGATGCAGATCCTGGACGTCCCCGACCAGCCGGGAAAGCCGCCAGCCGGCCTGCTCGATCATGGACAGATTTCTGAGAATTTTCCGACCGCGTTCACGGATTTTCTCGTCCTCCGCCAAAGGCAAAAAATGGCGCTCAAACCCTTTTTTGCCCAAGGCGGAAAAGCCCAGCAGCGAGGTCAACGGGGTGCGCAATTCATGGCAGACCGCGGCCCAAAAGGCCTCTGAAGCCTTGGAATCACCAGAATGTCCGCTGGAGACGTCGTCCCGGACAAGGTTTTGAGAACCGGGCGAATCGGCTGAGCAGGAACAGGGCTTCATCCCGTTCATTCTCCCCTTTGCCCGTGCCCGCCGACCGAGGAACCAAGGGCGTCCGCCTCCTGTTCTTCGGGCAGGATCATGATCAGTACGTCGTCGATCCTGGAGATGGCTCTGACCACCTCCGGAGTCTGGGCCCGTCGTCCGGGCAGGTACACCGTGCCCGCGAACTTGTCCGAAAAACGGTCGGCCAACTCCTCGGGCCGGACATAGCGCAACTTTCCGGCGGCGATCATCAGCATGTTGCCTTCCGGTTTGGCGTTGGGAACCAAAATGCACTTGCGTCCCTTGATCCGCCCGCCGCGGATCAGTCCCCGGACGGTTTGCACCAGCATGCTCTCGTCCACGGGCTTGGCCAAGGCCGCGTCCTCCCCACTGGAGCGCCGATGCGGATAGGCGGAAAGGATAACCACCGGAATGTCCTTGGTGACCGGATTCTCCCGCAGTCGCCGGATGACCTCGCCGCCGTCCATTCCGGGCATCATCAAGTCCATGATGACGCACTGGGGCAGGACTTCCTCGGCCACCCGCAAGGCCGTCACTCCGTCGGGCACGGTGACCACTCGGAAGCCCTCGTCAGCAAAAAGCTGATGCAGATACTCCCGGATGGCCGGGCTGTCGTCCACGGCCATCACCAACGGAGCCTCTTGGGCCGTGGTTACTTGAGACGTCTGAACGATCGGCTCGGGGAACCGATCGCGGGATTTCGGGCCGGCAGCCGGAAGGCGAAACTTGAAGCAACTGCCCCGTCCCACCTCGGACTCCACCCAGATCCGTCCCTGATAGTGCTCCACGATTTCCTTGCAAATGGCCAACCCCAGGCCGGTCCCCTTGACCTCCAGCCCCTGGCCCTGGCCCTGGCCCTGGCCCTGGCCGCGCTGCTCCATCTGGTGGAACTTGTCAAAGACCTTGCTCAGCTCGGACTCGGGGATGCCCATCCCGGTATCGGCCACCCGAATTTCCACGAACTGGTTGTCCACGTTCAGGGCTTCCACGGTCACGCTGCCCCGGTCCGTAAACTTGGCCGCGTTGCTCAGCAGGTTGATCATCACCTGGAGCATCCTGTCCACGTCCACATAGACCATGGGCAGGTCGTCCTCGACCAGAATGCGCAGTTCCAGACTCTTTTTAGCCTCGAACTGGCCCTGCAGAGAATGGCCGGCATGGAACACGAAATCAGCGACATGGACCAGCTTGTCCTGCCAGTCCACCCGACCGGCCTCGATCTTGGTCAGATCCAGAAAATCATTGATCAACCTGGCCATCCGTTCGCCTTCGTGGACGAGGATGTCGAGATTGCCGAGAATCTTGGCGGCCTGGGCGCGCAGCTTGTCGTCTTCCTGGGCCAATGGCCCGAAATGGCGGGTAAACGTCTTGCCCGTGATCTTCGCGAACCCCAGCAGGGAAGTCAGAGGAGTACGCAACTCGTGGGAAACCGAGGATAAAAACGCGGACTTGATCTCATCCAGGTGCCGCAACTGTTGATTGGAAAACTCCAGTTCCTCGCTTTTTCTGGTCAACTGCCGGGTCCGTTTGCGGACCATGAATTCCAGGTTGGCGTGCCGCTTGATCAGCGTGGCCACCATGTCGCTTTGCGTGATCAGACCGATCAGGAGACCGTCGGCGTCGTTGACCACGAGGTGACGCACCCCGAAATCGTTCATCGCCGCCACGGCCTCAAAAGCGTACATTTCCCCGGACACGGCATGCACCGGCTTGCTCATCACATCGCTCACCGGACTCAGAAGGGCGGACGCGTCCGACGTGGTCAACCGGCTCAGGTCCCGTTCCGTAAGAATGCCCACGGCGCGTCCGTGCTCCACCACCGGGACGCAGCTGATGCCGTGCTCCAGCATCAGATTCAGCACCGAGCGCACGGTGTCCTCTCGCGACGCGGTGACGGCATCCCTGGTCATCACGTCGCCCACGGTCTTGATTTCCGCCAGGTACTCCCGACCCAGACCGGACATCAGGTCCGTGAAGGTCTTGACTCCCGCCACGGCTTCCCGTTCGTCGGTGAGCACCAGGTGCCGGATGCGGTTGCCGCACATCCGAGAATAGATTTCGTAGAGATCGTCATGCTCCGAGGCGACGACCACCCTGGAACTCATCACGTCCCGGACCAGATAGCCTTCAAGGTCCAGCCCGGTATTCAGGACGATCCGCACCAGATCCCGTTCGGTAAGAATGCCCACGGCCACGCCGCCGCGCAGCACCGGCAAACAGGAAATGTTTTTCTCCCGCATCAGGGTCACGGCGGCCCGCAACGGTTGATCCGAATCAATGGAATAGACATGGGTCGGCATGATTCTCTCCGGTGGGTGCTCGGGCATGGCTACTCCAAAGCCAGCAATTGCCTGGCCAGCCCCAGTATATCGTCAGGGTCAAAGGGTTTGGTCATGTACCGGCACGCTCCCAGCTCCAGACCCCGACGACGATCCAGATCCTGGCCCCTGGCCGTGAGCAGGACGATGGGCAAGTCGCGTAAATGCTCGTCCCGGGCCACCTGTTCGCAGACCTCGTGCCCATTCATATGGGGCATCATCACGTCCAGGAAAACCAGGTCCGGACGGTGCTCGCGAATCATCTCCACCGCCTCGCGACCATCCGAGGCGGTCAACAATTCAACGCCGTTTTCCTCGACCAGATCTTCCAGGGTCTGTTCCAGCAACATTCGAAGGTGCGCCTCGTCGTCCACGATCAGAATTTTTTGGGGCATCGCTGTATCAAAGGTTATGGTGGCGTAACTATTCAGCACAGAGTAATGCCGTTGTCAGGGTCGGAGTCGGGATCGGTATCGGGATCGAAAACGCTGGGAAGCGTTCAAAATTTTTCCTGTTTCGATTCCGATTCCGATAGCGACCCCGACTCCGATTGCCGGAGCAAGGGCGGATACAAAATGTGCTGAGCAGATACATGGTGGCAAACATAGTAACGATCCAGCACATCCAGGGTAACGCCTCAGTTCGATGCTGGATTCATTCGATCTCGACGACTGGAAGAAGCGGGTCGCCTCCGAGCAGCCTGATTCGAGAAGCGCGTCGGTGTCCGGAAATCGAGTCTCCGGAAATCGAAATTGCTTTGCATAACAAAGAACGTTTGATTTCGAAAGGCCCGAAATGGCCCTCGCCGCTCCAGGACGAGCCGACGGGGCGCCCAAGCTTGATCCGAGTGTAGAAAAAATCCTTATCCGGCGGGAGAGAAAAAAACGGCTCATTGAGGGGCGAGCGGCCAGGGAAGAACTAGCAAATATTTCTCGGTATGGCCGCGCCGATGGCCGCGGCCACGATGCGCAGCACGCTTTCCTCGGCCGCCGACCATATCCTGGGCGTGCGCACGGAGTCGAACCCGAGAAAGCCCCAGAAGCGATCATCCACCTGAATCGGAACCACCAACAGGCTTTGAATCTTCTGGGCCTCCAGAATGAGCTTTTCCTGTTCCGAAAAATCCTGCACGAATCCCATGATGGAGTTCCCCGCATTCATTTCCCGCACCCAGCGCGGGGCAAGGTCGCAAAGCGGAACATTTTGCAGCATCGGATTGTCGATCTGCGGGGTCACGCCGGACCTGGACCATTCCAGAATCTGGCTGGACAACAGCTTTCCGGTGGGTTCGTCCTGGTGATTTTTGAAGATGTAGACGCGGTCCGTGTTCGTGCGCAGGCCCAATTGGGCCAGGATGCCCGGAAGGCACTGGTCCGGGTTCGATGACCGCAGCAGCTTCAACGCCGTCGTCGCGGCCAGCTCCAGAAGCAGATCCCGTTGCTGCAACGTGTCCTCGTCCTGCTTGCGGGCGGTGACGTCCCGGCCCACGGCGTAGACGAAGTCGCCCATGACCTGAAGATTCCATTCAATGGTCCGGTACCGGCCGTCCCTGGCGCGATATCTGTTGGTGGATCGCGCAAACTTGGCGGTGGCCAGCTTTTCAAACATGGCCACGCTGTCCGCCTTGTCCGCGGGATGGATGAACCGGAGGTACTTGTACCCTTCCAGCTCGCTCCGGGGATACCCGAGAAGATGCTCCCAGGCCGGACTGAGCCGCAGAATGGAGCCGTTTCTTTGTCCGATCACCAAAAGATCCTGGGAAATCGAGAAAAAGCAGTCCAGTTCCTGAATTCTGGCACGCAGGGCCGCTTCGGCATGACGCAGTTGCTCCTGGGCCGTCATGATGTCCGTAAGGTCGTGGATCGTCACGACCACGCCCACGATGTCCCGGCCATGTCGGCACGGCACGTAGGTCCGCTTCACGAACCGCGGCCCGCGACCATAATCCACCCATCCTTCGCGTTGGGCCTTGGCGCCTCGCAGCAAGGCCCGATCAAGGTGGAGGCGGATTTCCTTCTCAAAAAACTCATCTCCCCAGAATTGACGGAGAAAGTCGGCGTAGCAGGTACCGTGAAGTTCGTCCGCGGACACGCCGACAAGCTGTTCATACGCCTCATTGACCACGACGATGGTCCCGGAATGGTCGACAAAAGCCTGGGCGTCCTGGGAGTTGCGCACCATCAACCCCCAGATGCGTTGATGATACTCGGCCTTCGCCTTTTCCTCGGTCTCCCGCTTGTAATTATCCAGGGCCAGAGCCAGATCCTTGTTTCGCACCCGGACATGCTCTTCAAGTTCCTGCTGGTTCTGCATCAGCGTTCCAGCCATGGCCGTCACGTCCGTGACGTCCTGAAGAATCAACAGCATCTCTCGACCCGTTTCCGGCCGCATTGCATTCTTTTCTTCAAGACCTTTCTCCACACGGCCTTTGTCCACATGAATGGAAACGGTCCGCGGCCCCAGGGATTTGGTGTCCACTTGGACCAGTATATGGCGGCCACGCCCTTGCCCGGCCTCCTCAAAAAAAATCCGTGCTTCGTCGCACTGATCCGGGCGAACATGCTTCAGAAAGCGTTTCAACGTCGGTTTGACGGAAAAGGGCGGATACCCCAGAAGTTCAAAAACCGACGCGGACCAGCGCGTCTTTCCCGAACCGACCTCCAGGCTCCATACGCCGATCCTCGCGGGCGTACGGATATCCATGACCCAGGGACGATCCTCCTCCATGAAAGGGATTTTTTGCGAGGCCGGGGAACGACCAGGAGAGTCCTGATCGGGAAACAGAAACAGACTGACCATGCTGACGTCCAGCACCTGGCCGATTTTTTCCAACACCGCGAAGGACGGTGAGGACGATCCCTGTTCGATGCGGCTGATCTGACGCAGACTCAATCCGACCTTGTCGGCCAATTCCGCTTGCGTCATGTTCCGCAAGGTTCGCAAATAGCGCAGACGAGCGCCGAATCGGCGCGCCGTGAGAGAAGGTTCGGGCATGTCGTTGGTTTTTGGCTAAAAAGAGTATCTACTCAGCACATTTTGTGTCCGTTCTTGATCTGGCCATCGGGATCGGGGTCGGCGCTTCGCTATCGGAGTCGGAATCGGAACAGGAAGAATTGAGAACGCATCCCAGCGTTTTCGATCCCGATCCCGATTCCGACTCCGACCCCGGCAACGGCATTACTCTATGCTGAGTAGTAACAAAAAAATTCACCCGACTGGAACATCGCCGATCGGGCGATACCTTCCAGCCGGATGAATCTCAAGTATGACGGCGTCGCGAACCGTTCCTTCGCGGTCGCCTTTTGACGACCGCGAAGAAACAGTCCCTGCGCATCAAGCTTCTTTCAGCTGCCGGACCAGCTCCCGCAGCTCGTTTCCTTGCCTGGCCAGTTCGGACACGGCTTCGGCGGACTGGTTCATGACCTCGCTGGTTTGCGAGGCGATGCGGTTGATGTCCTCCACGCCGCGATTGATCTCCTCACTGGTGGCGGACTGCTGTTCCGCGGCCGTGGCGATGGACCGGACCTGGTCAGCGGCCTGTTCGGCCAGGGCCAGGATTTCCTTCAGGGCTTCGCCCGACTTGTTGGCCAGTTGCGTGGCTTCCTCAATGGCGGCCACGGACTGATCCATGCCCTGGATGTTGTTCCTGGTGCCCTGCTGGATGGCGGAAATGGCGTCGCCCACTTCCTTGGTGGCGTTCATGGTCTTTTCCGCCAGCTTGCGGACCTCGTCGGCCACCACGGCGAAGCCGCGTCCAGCGTCCCCGGCCCGGGCCGCCTCGATGGCCGCGTTCAGGGCCAGGAGGTTGGTCTGATCCGCGATATCCTCGATCACGTTCATGATCCGTCCGATCTGTTCGGCCTGCTGTCCCAGTTGACTGAGATTGTTTTTCATTTCTCCGGCCTGCCGCTGAACCTTGTTGATGGCGGCGACCGAGGCGCTGACCACGTCCGCGCCGTTCACGGCCTTGGTCCGGGCCATATCCGAGGCCTCGGCGGCCTGGGAGGCGTTCTTGGCAACCTCCAGAACCGTGGCGTTCATCTCTTCCATGGCCGTGGCCGTTTCGCCGGTGCGGGAGCGCTGCTCTTCCGCGCCCCGGCTGGCCTGCTCCACCTGAGCCGCCAACTGTTCGGAGGCCGATCCGACCTGTTCCACCACGCCTTCAATGCGTCCGGCTGCCTGGAGCATCCCGTCGCGTTGGGCTTGTTCGGCTTGGCGTTTAGCTTCCTCGGCCTCCTGAGTGGCCAGGTTGCATTCCTCGGCCTTCTGCTCCGCCTCCTTGGCCTTGACGTCGGCCTCTTCCATTTTTTCGATCAAGGTGCCGACCATGGATTGAATGCTCCGGTTCAGCTTCCCGACCTCGTCCTGTTGATCAATGTTGGACTGGGCGTGCAGGTCTCCACCGGCCACGGCTTCGGCGTACTTCATCAAACGATTGATGGGTCCGGTAATCCGGGAGGCCAGCAGCAGCCACAAGGCCACCACGGCGATCAGGGTCGCCGCGAGAACGCTCCAAATGACCATCCGGCCCTGGCTGTTCGTGGTCCTGATCAATTCCACATCCTGAAAAATTTCCTCGTCGAAAGTTCCCGCGCCGATGATCCAGTCCCAAGGCGCAAAGTAAGCGATGCTGACGGTCTTCATCCGGGCTTCGGCTTCCCCCGGATTTTTCCAGGGATAGCGGTCTTCGGCGAATTCCCCGGTTCTCAAGGCCTTGGCTCTGGCGATCATTTCTTGAACAAACAACCTGCCGCCGGCGTCCCGGGCCTCCCAGATGTTCTCGCCGTCCTGTGCGCCATGGTGGGAAATGATATATTGGCCTTTGGAGTCGACCACGAACACATAGCCGGTCTCGCCCACCGTGATCTCCATGATCTGTCGACGCAGACTCTCGGCGCTTTCTTCCGGCACTCCGACATACAACACGCCCACGACCCTGCCGCCATCGTCCATGATCGGCTCATAAGCCGTGACATACCAGGCGTTGACCACAAAAGCCCTGCCGATAAAACGCTGCCCGGACAGCACGCGCTCCAAGACCCGGTTGGGGGTCCCGTCCGGGTTGCGCGCCGGAATGTAGGTGCCGATGGCCCTGTTTCCGTCCAGGGTCTGGACGTTGGTGCTCACCCGGAGCATGTCTCCGGCCTCGTTCATGCGTTGAAAAATGGTGGCGGTGCCGCCCACCAGTTCCCGGGTGTCGTCGACAATCGGCGAATAGCGGTCCACGTTGGCGTTCTGGCCCAGCCAGGTGTCGCCGACCATCATCCTCGGCAGGCGGATATTTGTCTCTTCACGGGAAAATTGATTGATCGCCCGCCATTGCACGGTGGTCTCCGCGAAATGCACCCGACCGGTCCGGCGCAAAATGTCCCGGGCCACGTTCAGGTCGCTGATGGTCTTTTGCTCCAGCACTTCCTGCATGCTGGTGACCATGGCCACGACCCCGGACACGACGCCCTCGTTCTGATTCCTTGCGAGCTGCTCCACCGCGTGCGCCGCGATCTCCTCGGCCTGCTCGGCCTTCCACATGGCTATCCCCGCGATAAGCACCAGGGGAATGATGGTCGCCACCACCCCCGCGATGATCAGCTTCATTCGAATGGTCATGTTCTTCATTGCCTCGGTCTCCTTCTGTTTCGTTACGTGAGCGGCTATTCGAACCAACGCGCTTCAGGCCGGAAACAACCTAAATGCCGGCCAGTATGCTCTGTTCGCCCCTGCTCAACAGGCGATCCAGGTCCAACAGGATCAACAGCCTGTCGGCCAGCTTGCCCACTCCGTTGATGTATTCGGATTCGATCCCCGAGATGATGGCCGGGGGCGGTTCCACCGTATTCGCCGGGATGCGCAGCACTTCGGAAACCGAATCCACCACGAAGCCGACGATGACGTTGTTGATTTCGATGACGATGATCCGGGTGTGCTTGTCGTGCTCCTGGGTCGTCATTCCAAAGCGCTTGCGCAGATCGATGATCGGAATGACCTTGCCCCGCAGGTTGATCACTCCTTCCACGAAATCCGGTGCCTTGGGCACCCTGGTGATGCCCATCATCCGGATGATCTCCTGGACCTTGAGGATCTCCACGCCGAATTCCTCTTCCCCGATGTGGAAGGTGACCAATTGCAGCAGTTCCGCTTCCGGACCTTTTTGAACGAGGTTCTCCTGTGCCATCCTGCCTCCGCGCATGTTTGTCGTGACGGGACGCCGCCAACGACATGAAAAGTCCATGGCCCGATCGTCCGAACTCCGCGCCGTCGTGTCTCGCGAACGCCGCCGCATTTGACGAAGCGTCGTGATAAACTCTTTTTGTTTCAGCCTTATCGACAGGTCACGTGATTTTTTTAACAATCTTAACACGAGGGGCGGCAAAAAGAAATGACATTGAATGTCTTATTTTTCCAAGCCTGAAATGCCGTTGTGTTTGCGTTTACAGGCGCTCTCTTGTAAACGACCGAACGGTTGATCCACGCGCCGCTGTATCGTGACCGGCTCGGCGAACAGTCCAAACCGGACGGCCCAAGGTCACGGCGCGACGCGTTCCCGTTCCAGGTCCATTCATTTCGCCACCACCCCAAGAACCCGTTTTCGAGACATTCCAACATGCCCAAACGAACCGATCTTCGCCGCATTCTGCTCATCGGCTCCGGCCCCATCGTCATTGGTCAGGCCTGCGAATTCGATTATTCCGGGACCCAGGCCCTCAAAGCCCTGAAGGAAGAGGGCTACGAGGTCATTCTGGTCAATTCCAATCCGGCCACGATCATGACCGATCCGGAACTGGCCGATAAAACCTACATCGAACCCATTGATCCGGAAGTGGTGGCCAAGATCATCGCCCGGGAGCGTCCGGACGCCCTGTTGCCCACTCTGGGTGGTCAAACCGGTCTGAACACGGGGCTGGCCCTGGCCGAGTCCGGGGTCCTGGACCAGTACGGCGTGGAACTCATCGGCGCGACGCAGGAGGCTATTCGCAAGGCCGAAAGCCGTGAAGAATTTCGCCAGGCCATGCACAACATCGGTCTGAACGTTCCCAAAAGCCTGATCGCCCGGAACATGGATCAGGTCCGCCAAGCGGCCCGGGAGATCAGCTTTCCGATCATCGTCCGTCCGGCCTTCACCCTGGGCGGCACCGGCGGCGGGGTGGCCTACAACCAGGAAGACCTTGAAGCCCTGGCCGAACAGGGCTTGACCGCCAGCATGAAGACCGAGGTGATGCTGGAAGAGTCCGTCCTGGGTTGGAAGGAATTCGAGCTGGAGGTGATGCGGGACAAGAACGACAACTCCGTGATCATCTGCTCCATCGAAAATCTGGATCCCATGGGCGTGCATACCGGGGACTCCATCACCGTGGCCCCGGCCCAGACCCTGACCGACGCCGAATACCAGCGGATGCGCAACGCCTCCCTGGCCATCATGCGCGAGATCGGCGTGGAGACCGGCGGGTCCAACGTCCAGTTCGCGGTCAATCCGCAAAACGGCGACCTGGTGGTCATTGAGATGAACCCCCGGGTGTCCCGCTCTTCGGCCCTGGCCTCCAAGGCCACCGGCTTCCCCATCGCCAAGATCGCGGCCAAGCTGGCCGTGGGCTACACCCTGGACGAACTGCCCAACGACATCACCCGGGAAACCATGGCCTCCTTCGAGCCGGCCATCGACTACTGCGTGATCAAGATCCCCCGGTTCACCTTCGAAAAATTTCTCGGCTCCCAGGACTATCTGACCACATCCATGAAGAGCGTGGGCGAGACCATGGCCATTGGTCGGACTTTCAAGGAAGCCCTGCAAAAAGGCATGCGTTCCCTGGAGGTCGGGGTCACGGGGCTCAGCTCGGATCTTTCCCAGTCCGTCCCGGACCATGAAACCATTCTCAGCGGGCTGCGCCTGCCCCACTCCAAGCGGCTGTTCGTTCTGCGTCAGGCTCTGGTAGCCGGACTCGGCGAAGCCGAAATCGTGGAGGCCACGGGCATTGATCCCTGGTTCATCCGCCAGATCGCGGAGATCGTCGTCTTTGAGAACGAGCTGAAGCAGTTCGCCCTGGCCGAGAACCTCTCCGCCGCCAACCCGAACATGGCGGACATCCTGCGCCGAGCCAAGGAGATGGGCTTTTCCGACGCCCAGCTGGCCGCGGTCTGGAAGCGGGCCGAGACGGACATCCGCAAACTGCGCCAGGAGTTGAGCATCCTGCCCACCTACAAGCTGGTGGACACCTGCGCCGCGGAGTTTGAGGCCTACACGCCCTATTACTATTCCACCTACGAGCAGGAAAGCGAGACCCGGGCCGGCGCCCAAGGCAGCAACGGGCGCAAGGTGGTTATTCTGGGCGGCGGTCCGAACCGCATCGGCCAGGGCATCGAATTCGACTACTGCTGCGTCCACGCCTCCTATGCCCTGCGGGAAATGGGCGTGGAATCGATCATGGTCAATTCCAACCCCGAAACCGTGAGCACGGACTACGACACCTCGGACCGGCTCTATTTCGAGCCCCTGACCTTCGAGGACGTGCTGAACATCGTGGAGACGGAACAGCCCGAGGGCGTGATCGTCCAGTTCGGCGGCCAGACGCCGCTGAACCTGGCCGTGCCCCTGATGCGCGCCGGCGTGCCCATCCTGGGCACCAGCCCGGACAGCATCGACCGGGCCGAGGACCGGGAACGCTTTCAGGCCCTGCTTCAGAAGCTGAATCTGCGCCAACCGGCCAACGGCACGGCCATGACCCCGGACGAGGCCATCGTCATTGCCGGACGCATCGGCTACCCGGTGGTGGTCCGGCCTTCCTACGTCCTCGGCGGACGGGCCATGGAGATCGTCTTTGACGAGGCGCAGTTGCGCTCCTACTTCACCCAGGCGGCCCAGGTCTGCCCCGGCCACCCCATTCTCATCGACAAATTCCTGCAACACGCCATTGAAGTAGACGTGGACGCCCTCAGCGACGGCCGGGATACGCTGGTGGCCGGGATCATGGAGCATATCGAGGAAGCCGGAATCCACTCCGGCGACTCGGCCTGCGTCCTGCCTCCGCACACCCTGCCCGAGGCAATCATCGCCGAGATCCGTCGCCAGACCGAGGCCCTGGCCCGTGAACTGGGCGTGATCGGACTGATGAACATCCAGTTCGCGGTCCAGGACGGGACGATCTACATTCTGGAGGTCAACCCCCGGGCCTCGCGCACCGCGCCCTTCGTGAGCAAGGCCACCGGCCTGCCCCTGGCCAAACTGGCCACCCGGATCATGCTCGGGCAAAAACTGAAGGATCTGGGCATCCCGGCCCAGGTTCCGCTGAAGTACATCTCGGTCAAGGAATCCGTGTTTCCGTTCCGCCGCTTTCCCGGCGTGGACGTGCTCCTGGGCCCGGAAATGCGCTCCACCGGGGAGGTCATGGGCATTGACGAGAGCTTCGGCCTGGCCTTCATGAAGAGCCAACTCGCCGCGGGCCAACGCCTGCCCGAATCCGGCACGGTGTTCATCTCCGTGAACGACGCGGACAAGCAGGAGGTGCTTCCCGTGGCCAAGATATTCCAGGAACTGGGCTTCCGCATTCTGGCCACCAAGGGCACCGCCGGCCTGCTCCAGCAACACGGCCTCAGCGCGGAGCACGTCTTCAAGGTCCACGAGGGCCGTCCCCACGTGGTGGACCATATCAAAAACAAGGCCATCGACCTGGTGATCAACACCTCCTCCGGGAAGAAAACCGTGCACGACTCCTCCTCCATCCGGCAAACCACCCTGCTCTACGGCATCCCCTACACCACCACCCTGGCCGGAGCCAAAGCCATGGCCCAGGCCCTCCAGGAACTCAAAGGCCGGGGCATGGAAGTGAAGAGTTTGCAGGAGTATCATCGTGGGTGAATCTCATGAGCGAGAACACTATGCTGAAAGCCGATGAATTTGATCGACGTTTCGATGATGGAGAAGATATTTCCGATTTTCTCGACTTCTCTCAAGCATCAAGGCCAGGCTTGGAAAAACAGACCGTTTCCTTTTCCTTTCCGAGTTGGATGATTGCATCAATGGCTGATCAAGCAAAAATCCTCGGGGTCTCCACGGAAGCCATGGTGACCATGTGGATTTCCGAAAAATTGCCGAAAACACACCGACACACTTTTCAGGAACACGCTCAATGAAACGAGAATACTGCGGACTCGTCGGCATTTCCGGGCATCCGGAGGCGGCCAGAATGGCCTATTTCGGACTGTACGCCCTGCAGCATCGCGGCCAGGAAAGCGCCGGCATCGTAACCTGGGATGGGACCAAGATTCGCGAGCAGCGGGGCATGGGCCTGGTGGCCGACGTGTTCAACGAGCGCCATCTGGGCAAGGAACTCAAGGGCTCCACCGCGGTGGGGCACATCCGCTACTCCACCACCGGGGCCTCCCTGCTGCGCAACGCCCAGCCCTTCATGGTCCGCTTCGGGGAATACCGTCTGGCCATCGGTCACAACGGGAACCTGGTCAACGCCCAGACCCTGCGTCAGGAATTGGAAGAGCAAGGATCGATCTTCCAGACCACCATGGACAGCGAAGTCATCGTTCACCTGATCGCCCGCAACCTGAACGGCAAAAGCCTGGAAGAAGCCATCGCCCTGGCTTGCTCTCGGATTCAGGGGGCCTATTCGCTGGTCATCCTGGCCAACAACAAGCTCATCGCCCTGCGCGACCCCCTGGGTTTCCGCCCCTTGTCCCTGGGCCGGATGGGCGACGCCTACGTGGTGGCCTCGGAAACCTGCGCCTTTGACCTGCTGGAGGCGGAATACCTGCGCTGCATCGAGCCCGGGGAAATGGTGATCATTGAGGATCGCTGTCTCAGCTCACGGCGCTTCGCCGAGGTCGCGCCCTCCAAGTCCTGCATCTTCGAGTTGGTCTATTTCGCGCGGCCGGACTCGTTTGTCTTCGGTCGGGAGGTCTACGCGGCCCGCAAGAGAATGGGCGAGCTTCTCGCCCAGGAAGCCCCCGTGGACGCGGACTTCATCATGCCGTTCCCGGACTCCGGGATGTACGCCGCCGTGGGCTACGCCCAAGCCTCGGGCATGCCCTTCGAACTGGCCATGATCCGCAACCACTACATCGGCCGGACCTTCATCCAGCCCTCCCAGGACATGCGGGACTTCGGCGTGCGCGTCAAACTCAACCCGGTCCGCTCGCTGATCAAGAACAAGCGCCTGGTGATCATCGAAGACTCCATCGTTCGCGGCACCACCATCCGGACCAGGGTCAAAAAGTTGCGCGAGCTGGGAGCCCGGGAGATCCACATGCGGGTCAGCTGTCCGCCAATCCGGCACCCCTGCTATTTCGGCATCGACTTTTCCTCCAAGGGAGAACTGATCGCCTCCAACCATCCGGTCCCGGACATCGCCCGCTACATCGGCCTGGACAGCCTGCACTACCTGAGCATCGACGGCCTGCTGACCTCGGCCGGCAAGGACATGGGCTATTGTCTGGCCTGCTTCGACGGACGCTATCCGTTGGACGTGGATCCCGCCTGCTCCAAGATGTGCCTGGAAGACAAGTGTTGCGGATAACCTCCGGAGGACGGCGATGACCCAGGTTCCGCCCCAGGCTGCACATCAAGCCCTGTCTCCCCCACCATCCCAGGCACCGGCCCGCGACTGGCTGGCCCTGAGTCGGGAAGTCCTGGACGTGGAGATTGCCGGCCTGGTCGCCGTACGCGACGACCTGGGCCGGGGCTTTCTGGACGCCCTGGAAACCCTGGCCGAATGCTCCGGACGGGTCGTGGTCATCGGCCTGGGCAAGTCCGGCCTCGTGGGCCGCAAGATCGCGGCCACCCTGAGCAGCACCGGCACTCCGGCCTTTTTTCTGCATCCTGTGGAAGGGGCCCACGGCGACCTGGGCATGATCCGTCCCGAAGACGTGGCCCTGGCCATCTCCAACAGCGGCGAAACCGACGAGTTGAACGCCATTCTGCCCACCCTGCGCTCCCTGGGAGTGCGCGTCGTGGCCCTGACCCGCAACGAGCACTCCTCCCTGGCCGGGTTGAGCGATATCGTGATCAAGGTCGCCGTGCCCAAGGAGGCCTGCCCACTGGGACTGGCCCCCACGGCCAGCACCACCGCGGCCCTGGCCGTGGGCGACGCCCTGGCCGTCTGCCTGATTCACTGGAAGCGCTTCGACGCCTGCGCCTTTCGGCGCTGCCACCCGGGCGGCACCCTGGGGCAGCGGTTGCGGCTGCTGATCCAGGACGTCATGCATCGGAAAAATCTTCCAGTGGTCCGCTCCGGAGTCGCCCTGGCCCAGACCCTGACCGCGCTGAACTCCGGCGGCCTGGGCACGGTGGCCGTGGTGGACGACCAAGGCCGTCTCACGGGCATTCTCACGGATGGCGACGTCCGGCGGCTGGTCTGCCAGGAGCGGCTTGACCCGGCGATCGCGGTGGACGCGGTGATGACCAAATCCCCGCGCAGCGTCTCTCCGGACCAGACCGCCGCCCTGGCCCTGGACGTCATGGAATCCGCCGCCATTACGGTTCTGCCCGTGGTGGACGCCGCGGGCCGACTCCAGGGCATGGTCCATCTGCACGACCTGCTGGGCAAGGGAGGCGTCAAATTTGCCGGGTGAGCCCATACGTGCGTCTGCTCAAAAAGATTCGTAACTACTCAGCACAGAGTAAATTCTGTTGCCGGGGTCGGAATCGGAATCGGGATCGGGATCGAAAACGCTGGGATGCGTTCTCAATTCTTCCTGTTTCGATTCCGACTCCGATACCGATACCGACCCCGATTGCCGGAACAAGAGAGGTCGCAAAACGTGCTGAGCAAATACAAAGATTCAATGAATACCCAGTCTGAACCAGTCGACATTTGCGGCCGATGCGCCGAGAAGTTTCCGACCTGTTGCCGGATCATTCCCGGGATGGAGGCCTCGTGCATCCCCATCAGCCCGGAAGAACGCTTGCGGCTGGAGCCCCACGCTTTGGAGCCCGGTGTTCCAGCATGCGTCGAGGAGCCCAATTCCGAAAGTTTTTTACGGGCCGTGCATAAGCTGTTTCCAGGCCGTCGCGAAGAAATCCAAAAGCTCTATCCATCCCGGAACACCCACTATCGTTTGTCGGTAACCACTGACGGAAGCTGTATTTTTCTCGACCAAAACGGCTGCGTTCTGCCCGTGACGGACCGTCCCTATTATTGCCGACTCTATCCATTCTGGTTTATTCATTCCAAGCTGTTCACGTTGACCTCGCCGGAATGCCTGGCCGTGAACACCTGTTCGTCAACTTCGGGGCTTCTCGCCCTGTTCAAGACCGATCCATCCGCCCTGCGTTCCTTGCACGACTCCTTGCTGACCGCCTGGGGGCTCTTCGCGGATGAACCGAGACCAAGATAATGCGTAAACTGTTGATCATTGGCCTTATACTGGTGGTTTTTCTGGTCCTGGCCGGGGCCGGAGGCCTCCTTGGACTGTATGTTTGGGCCGCGCGGGACCTGCCCAGCTTCAAGAAAATCACGGACTACAACCCGTCATTGGTTACCACGGTGCTGGCCCAGGACGGCGAAGTCTTGGGCTACTTCTACAACGAGCGTCGTTTTCTGGTGGAATCCTCCGACTTGCCCCCCCACGTCGTCCAGAGCTTCCTGGCCGCCGAGGACAGCAATTTCTATCAACATGAGGGCATCGACATCTCAGGGATCATGCGCTCTTTGATCCGCAATATCCAGGCTCGGGGCATCGTTCAGGGCGGCAGCACCATCACCCAGCAGGTGATCAAGTCCTTGCTGCTCACTCCGGAACGCAGCTATGAGCGCAAGCTCAAGGAAGCCATTCTGGCCTACCGGCTGGAGCGCTACCTGACCAAGGACGAAATCCTGACCATCTATCTGAACCAGATATTCTTCGGCGCCGGGGCCTACGGCATCGAAGCCGCGGCCAGGACCTACTTCAACAAACACGCCCATGAGCTGGATTTGGCCGAGGTGGCCCTGCTGGCCGGTCTGCCCAAGGCGCCTTCCTTGAACAATCCGTTGCGCAACGCCGCCGGGGCCAGATCCAGGCAAGTCTATGTGTTGGATCGTCTGCTGGCCCTGGGATGGATTTCCCCGGCAGAGTATTCGGCGGCCCTGGAACAACAGTTGGTCTTCGACAGCGGAAGCGACCCCTCCTGGCAACGCGGGGCCTGGTACCTGGAAGAAGTTCGCCGGGATTTGATCGCCAAGTACGGAGAGGAAAAGGTCTACACCGGTGGACTGAAAGTCCGGACCGCGGTGAACCTGCGCCACCAGATCGCGGCGGAACAGGCCATGCGCTCCGAATTGATCGCCCTGGGCAAGCGCCAAGGCTGGCGCGGCCCCATCGAACGGCTGACCGGCGCGGCGGCGGATGTTTTTTTACAGAACCAGCATGTGGACATGGACGCCGTGCTGAGCGGCGACTGGATTCGGGCCCTGGTCACGGACGTGCGTGCCGACGGCGCATATGTCCGCTTCGGTCCGTATCATGGATGGCTGGACGTCGCGGCCATGGGCTGGGCGCGAACTCCAAACCCGGCCCGAGCTCCGGAAGATGTTCCGCCGATCCGGGACGCTCAACGCGTTCTGGAGGTCGGCGACGTTGTCTGGGCCTCGTTGCTTCCCATGGAGAACGAGAGCCTGGACGAACTGGCCCTGGACTTGGAAGCGGAGAACGGCGAGCAGGCCGATGATATCGCCCAGGCCTTGCTGGGCAGGAAGTGGGAACTCGCCCTGGAGCAGGAACCCACCGTGGAGGGCGCTCTGGCCTCCATCGATCCGCTGACCGGCGATGTCCTGGCCCTGGTCGGAGGCTACAGCTTTCAGCGCAGCCACTTCAACCGAGCCACCCAGGCCGTTCGCCAACCCGGTTCCACGTTCAAGCCCATCGTTTATTCCGCGGCCCTGGATCACGGCTACACGGCGGCATCCATCGTGATGGACGCGCCCATCGTCTTTACGGACGCCGCGACCAGCGACACATGGAAACCGGAAAATTTCGAGGGCCGATTTTACGGCCCGACCCTCCTCCGGACCGCCCTGGTCAAATCCAGAAACCTGGTCACCATCCGGGTGGCCCAGTCCGTGGGCATCACCAACATTATCGCACGAGCTCGGGAACTCGGCCTCCAAGGCGACTTCACCCCCGACCTCTCCGTCAGCCTCGGTTCCATCCCGGTCAATCTGGTCAATATGTGCCAAGCGTTCTCCGCATTTGCCCGGGACGGCTCCACGGTCGAACCCCGAACCATTCTCTCCGTGCATACGGCTTGGGGTGAAGTGCTGTTGGAAAACGAAGTCCACGCCACTCCGGCCATATCCCCCCAGAACGCATACATCATTACCAACATGCTGGAGGAGGCTGTGCGCGACGGGACAGGGCGCCGGGCCCGCGCCCTGGGACGCCCGGTGGCCGGAAAGACCGGCACCACCAACAACCACCACGACGCTTGGTTCATCGGCTACACCCCGTATCTGCTGACCGGGGTGTATATCGGTTTTGACCAACTCGCCCCTCTGGGCCGCCTGGAGACAGGTTCGCGGGCCGCGCTTCCGGCTTGGCTGGCATACCGCCAGGAGGTGGAAAACATGTATCCCACGCAAAACTTCACCCCTCCCCCCGGGCTGGTCATGGCCCGGGTCGACGCCGGCAGTGGTCTGTTGGCCGGACCGGCCTGGGAGGGAGAAACTTATCTGCTGCCCTTTGTTTCCGGAACCCAGCCCCAGCAGGTGGCCAGCTCACGAAAGAACGGCGACGCGGGGCGACCGAGTTCGGAAGAAGACCTGTTGCGGCAAATATTTTAGCCAATATATCACATTGCCAACACTTTTTTTTGTGGCTTGTTGCCGGCCCGGCACCAATCCATCCAGGAGCACCATCCATGAGCATAGAAATCGCCAAGTCCTTCATCAAGGCGACAACGGAAGTTCTGTCCACCATGGCCATGATCACCCCCGTGGCGGGCAAGCCGTACGTCAAGAAGGACAGCATGGCCAAAGGCGATGTTACCGGCGTGATCGGCCTGACCGGGGACAAGAGCGGGACCATCTCCGTGACCTTCACGCAAAAATGCGCCTTGGCGGTGGTCAAGAACATGCTGGGCGACGCCATTGAAGACGTCATCACGGACACAAAGGACGCCGTGGGGGAAATCACGAACATGATTTCCGGGAAGTCCCGACAACTTCTGGCCGAAACCGGTCTGACCATCCAATCGGCCACGCCCACGGTGATCATGGGCAAAGGCCACACCATCCATCACATCTCCTCCGAGCCGATCATGGCCATCCCGTTCACCACGGATCATGGCGAGTTCACGGTTGAATTTTGTTTTCAATGATGCGAACCTCCCATGCCGACGGAGCGGAATAGACCTCCCGTGCTCCCCGCCCCAAGGACATCCAAGCATATTGCGGATGCCTCAACCTCAGGCTCCGCATCATCTGACTGAAAACATTTTTCCAGGATGGCGTATCATGCGACTACTCCGTATTTCTTTTCTTTTTTTCCTTTTCCTGCTTTTGGCCGCGTCGGTCCACGCCCGCCTGGACATCAACCCGCCCTCCGAGCTGACGGCCCGCAACTATTTTCTCATGGACGCCCGCAGCGGCGCGACCCTGGCGGACAAAGACGCGGATCAGCGCGTGGAACCGGCCAGCCTGACCAAAATCATGACCGCCTACCTGGTCTTCCGCGAACTGCAAGCCGGCAAGTTGACCCTGGACGAGAACGTACCGGTCAGCGAACAGGCTTGGCGCACCGGAATGACCGGAGCGTCCCGGATGTACATCGACGTGGGCAGCCACGTCTCCGTGGAGGACCTGATCCGGGGGATGATCGTCCAGTCCGGCAACGACGCCTGCGTGGCCCTGGCCGAACGGATCGCCGGAACCGAAGCGGCCTTCGTGGACCTGATGAATGCCCAGGCCCTGGCCCTGGGCATGAACGACACCCAATTCCAGAACAGCCACGGCCTGCCCAGCGAACAGACGCAGTACACCTCCGCCCGAGACATCGTCACCCTGGCCAGAGAGCTGATCATCAACTTCCCGGAATATTACGGTTACTACTCGGAACGCAGCTTCACCTACAACAACATCACCCAGCACAACCGCAACCTGCTTCTCGGCCGGGACCCCTCGGTGGACGGCGTGAAAACCGGCTGGACCTCGGCGGCCGGATACAATCTGGTGACCTCGGCCCAACGCGACGACATGCGATTGGTGGCCGTGGTCATGGGCATCGAAGCTTCCAGTTCCCGTGAAGGCGGACTGGCCCGGGCGGACCAATCCCAGGCCCTGCTGAATTGGGGGTTTCGGCAATTTGAAACCGCGACCATTCAACAACCCGGAGACATTCTCGTTGAACCTCGGCTGTGGTTTGGAGCGGAGACCCGCCTGCCCGTGGGCGTTGAAACGACGTTTTACGCCTCCATACCCAGAGGCAGCCGGGAAAATCTTCGCCAGGAGATGGCTCTTCAGGAACTGATTGAAGCTCCGGTGGAGGTCGGTCAGCCCGTGGGAGAGTTGCGTGTTTATCTCCAAGACGACCTGATCGCCGAGCATCCTCTGGTTGCCTTACGCACCGTGAGCAAGGGCGGCATCTTCCGCTATCTTCTGGACACGATTCTGCGTTGGTTTCAGTAAAGGCTCCGTTTTTTTGGAGCAGAGAGTCGAAGCCTTTTAGCCGAACATCCCCACCCGTCCCCGCCGCTCAGCGGTTGCCATTCACTTTTTCCGCGGCGGTACGCATTCCATGTCGCCTTCCCCCGACTCTTCCTCCATTCATTCTTCCGATTCCCCTCCACTCGATGCAGCGCCGCGACAAAGCGCGGTCGCTCGGTTACGCGGCGAGCGCGACGATCTTTTGCGGGCCACGTTGGCCGAAGGGCTGGTCCCAACTGATTTTCCGGTGTGCTTGTCCCGGCTTACGGACCGCTACTTCCAGACCAGGGTTTCGGAAATCCTGACGCAATCCACCGAGGATACAAGCCGGATTTTCGCTGACTCTTTCGTCGTTCTGGGCGTTGGTGGATATGGTCGGGAATCTCTGTGCCCCTATTCCGATCTGGACGTGCTGGTGCTGTTCCAGGATAGCGTGCCTGAAACGGCCGGGCCTTTTTGTCGAGAGCTCTTTCTCCCGCTCTGGGATCTGGGGCTGGATCTGGGGCACGGGGTTCGCGGCCTCCAGGAATGTCTCACCCTGGCCCAGGAAGACCATAAGACCTTCACCGCCCTGCTTTCAACGCGGTTTCTGGCCGGAAGCCGTCCCGTGATGCATCGGTTCGCCGAGGCCTTTATCGAACTGGCCGCGCACCACGACCTCGCACTCCTGGCTGATACAGCCATCGCGACCGATAGTCTTGGTGGTCGGGACAGGCATGGAGCGCATGGTTCCAATCCGGCGGAGTCCGCGCAGGAAGTTCCAGGGGAAGTCTCGGGGGAACTCTCAGAGGCACTCTCGGGCGGAGCTCGAAAACGAAACGCGGATTTCTTTTTCGACCTTGCGACGGAAAATCTCCTGGAACCCAATATCAAGACCAGCCCCGGCGGCCTTCGGGACTACCACGGCCTGCTTTGGCTGGCGATCCCGCGCTTGGCCCCGGGCAAGAACCAAATAACCACTCAACCGGCGGGGCCATTCTCTGAAGCGGACGTTCTCCAACTGGAACGGGACGTGACATTTCTGCTCCAAACCCGCACGGCCCTGCACCTAACGGTCGGCCGCAAGGCGGACGTGCTGCATCTGGAACTGCAACCCCGTGTCGCCCGTCTCCTGGGGTTCGAAGCAAACAACGCCGGGTTGGCCGTGGAGTTGTTTCTGAGCAAACTACACAAGGCCATGGAGCGCATCCGGGCCATGTACCTGGCAGTCCTGCGGACCATCCGCGGACTGGACCGTCCCCGGTCCGTTGTCCCCTGGCCGGAAAGAGAAAGCAAACAGGGCATCGTCCTGGCCGCGGACGGGTTGACCTTTGCCCAGATATTCCCTCCTCGGCACCTCCCGCCTGGAAAACAGGTCATGGCCCTGTTCACCGCTATGGGGCAAAACGGCCTGCCCCTTTCCTGGACGGTTCGTGAGGCGGTGGCTTCCGCCTGCACCACTCTGCTTCAGGACGTGGGAGAACGCTTCGAAACCCTCCAGGAACTGACGGCCATTCTGATGGCTCCCGGCGGTGTTCAGGCCGGACGCGACCTGCTCGCCTCCGGCGTACTGGGCGCCCTGATCCCGGAATTGGGCCGGGTCCAGGACCGAATCCAGTTCGACGCCTACCATCTGCGCCCTTTGGGGGCGCATACCATGGAAACTCTGGGTTGGCTGAACAGGTGGAACAAGAGGGGCGTGGAGGAGCAAACTGCCCGAAATGGGGAACGAAGGTCGGTGTTGGCGGGAGACATCCTGCAACGCCTGCCGGACGCCACGTCCTTGGTCCTGGGGGCGTTGCTGCACGACATCGGCAAAGGCGCTCCCGACCATGCCGCGGCCGGGGCGGAACTGGCCGCGAGGATACTGGGGCGCTTCCGGGTTCCGGAGCCGATCGTCCGGGAAACCATTTTCCTGGTCCGTGAACACCTGCTGCTGTTCAAGACCGCCACCCGCAAGGATCTGCACGACGAACAGGTGGTGGCCGCCTGCGCCGAGCGCGTCGGCGACGAAGCGCGGCTGGATCGCCTGTTCCTGCTCAGCATGGCCGACGCCCGGGCCACCGGCCCCAAGGCCTGGAACGAGTGGACCGCGTCCCTGCTTCAGGATCTCTACTTCAAAATCCGCAAGCTCTTCGCCCATGGCCCGCTGTCCGAACCCCAAGCCGTGAAGCGGGTCGAAAGGGTTCGAGAAGAGGTCAGGCACCTTTTCTTGGGACGCGACGTCCCCAAAAAACTGGATGACAAACTGGATGACAAGCTTGATGCCGACCTGGATGAACTCCTGCGAAAAATCCCCTTACGCTACCTGCTGACCACCCCGCCCGGCACCATCCGCGGCCACATCCACCTCGTCGCCCGCCTGGGTCGGGAGGTGGCCGAGGAAAGAAGACGCATTCCCGGCGGCCGCGGCGGCCTGGGGCTCGCAACCGTTGAAGCGGCGGACCTTCCGGAAATGGGCTGCCATGAAGTAACCTTCGCCGTCATGGGCCAGCCCGGCATCTTTCCGGTGCTCTGCGGCTCACTGGCCCTGCACGAGGTGAACGTCCTGGCCGCGGAAGTGGTCACCTGGCCCGACGGCGTGGTGCTCACCGTGTTCAAGATTCAGGACCCGCCGGACCCTTTGCACCTGGAAGAATTGGCCTTTCGCCTCAAACAGGCGGTCAAGTACGCCATGACCGGCAAACTTTTTCTGGACTACCGTCTGGAAGAAAAACGCCGTTCCCGGTTGAACGCCAAAGTCGTCCCCCACCCATTGCCGCCAACGGTCCACATCGACAACGAGACCAACGACTTTTCCACCCAGATTGAGATCATCGCCGACGACCGCCCCGGCTGCCTCTACCAGATCGCCGATTCCCTCGAACGTCTCCAGGTCCGGGTCCATCGCGCCAAAATCGCCACCCAGGCCGACCGCATCGCCGACACCTTCGACGTCCGGGACCACCTGGGCCAAAAAATCACCGACCCCGCCCACCTCCGCGAAATCCAAAACGCTCTGCTTTTCGCACTCCGAAGCAGTTCCTCTCCGACCCAAATTGGGTAAAATCGGCCAGTAGTGGAGAACAGAGCGATATCCTTCCCGTCGCGCTACACCGCCTCGTCGACGATCTGCCCCGCGGCCTGCTCCGGGGCCCTGGAGGCAGCAGCCAATTCCTCTTGGCGGCGAATATCCTGCTGTTGAAGCCGTTCCTGCTCCGCGATTTCCCTGCTCCGCTCGCGCTCCGCTTCAATTTTGGCCGCGGCCACCTGGGCCTGTGCCGAGGAAACGTCCATGGGCAACCTCCTTGTTCGGTTAAAGAAAAATGATCCAGCCGACCTCGATCGAGATCGGTCAAACCTTGTCTTGCTGACGGCGTTGCTCTACGATCAAGCCGTTCCCCCTACCCCGCAATGATCTGAAATCCTTCCAGACGGAGGCAACCATGGGCAGAGCGCAACCCGTCGAGACCATCAGCGTTCAGGAGTACCTGGCCGGTGAGTTGGAAAGCGACGTCCGCCACGAGTATATCGACGGCGCGGTCTACGCCATGGTCGGCGCCAGCGACCGGCACGGCCTGATCGCCCTGAATATCGCCACGGCCCTGCGGCCTCATGTCCGGGGCACTCCCTGCCAATTGTTCATGTCAGACATGAAAGTCCGCATCCAGCTTCAAGGCAAAACCATCTTCTACTACCCGGACCTCATCCTATCCTGCGACAAAAACGACCGACACACTTACTTCCGAACCAGCCCGTGCCTGATCGTCGAGGTCCTTTCCGCCTCTACACGCCGGGTGGATCAGCAGGAGAAGCTGTCCACCTACATCACCATCCCCAGCCTGCGGGAATACGTGCTCGTTGATCAGGATTGCAAACTGGTTCAGGTGCATCGCCAGTCCGGGAACTGGGTCGGCCAGAGCATGACCTTGGGATCGGTCCTGTTTGAGTGTCTGGCCGTGGAACTGCCGCTGGAATTGATCTACGAAGACGTCCCGCTTCCGGGCCCAGGCGTTGACGTCCTTCGGGAGCAAGATGCTTTGGGGTACGGCGAAGAGGCTGAAGCCCCCCTGGCCCACCCATGACGCCCCCGTCCGATCAAGTCGTTTTTTCCAAGATTTCAGCCAGGGCTTGACTGAACCGTCGTAAATCCGCCTCCGTAACGACCAACGGCGGAAGAAGCCGAAGCACCCGGTCCTGGGTCAGGTTCAGGACAAAGCCCGCTTCCAGAAGCCCACGCCAGACGTCCTGGCCGGGAAAAGACAGTTCGATGCCCAGCATCAGGCCGCGACCGCGCACGTCGGTGATCTTGCCCGGATGGGCCGCCTGAACCTCGCGGAACAGTCCCTGAGCCAGCTCGCCAAGGCTCGCGGCCCTGCCGGGCAGGTCGTCCCGGAGCAGGATGTCGACCACCTTGGCGGCCACCATGGACACCACCGGCCCGCCGCCGAAGGTGGTGGCGTGGCTGCCCGGCTCGAACCCCAGGGCCGCCTCGTCGGTGCAGAGCATCGCCCCCATGGGCAGGCCGTTGGCCAGGGCCTTGGAGGTGGTCAGAACATCCGGACGAAGCCCGGCATGCTGATGGGCCCAGAATCTTCCGCTGCGTCCCATCCCGGTCTGCACCTCGTCCACCATCAGCAACACGCCCCGCTCCCGGCACAGTTCCTGAACAGCGGCCAGGTAGTCGTCGGTCAAGGGCCGCACCCCGCCTTCCCCCTGGATGATCTCCAGGAGCACGGCGGCGGTTTTCCCGGACACGGCCCGCTCCAGGGCGGAAAAATCCCCGAACGGAACGGTCAGAAACCCCTCCGGCAACGGCGCGAAGCCGTCCTTGACCTTGTCCTGTCCCGTGGCCGTCAGCGTGGCCAGGGTCCGGCCATGGAACGACCCGGCCAGGGAGATCACCTCGTAGGCCTCGCGGCCCTTGACCTTGCGCATGTACCGACGAGCCAGTTTGATGGCCGCCTCGTTGGCCTCGGCTCCGGAATTGCAGAAAAAGGCCTTGTCCAGGGAGCAGGTGGCCAGCAACTTCTCAGCCAGGATCAACTGCTCCTCCTGATAGAACAAATTACTGACATGGATCAGCCGCTCGGCCTGGTCCCGCATCGCGGCCAGCAGTTCCGGGTGGGAATGCCCGAGGTTGCACACGGCGATTCCGGCCAGCAGGTCCAGATACTCCCGTCCGTCCGGATCGACGAGGGTACATCCCGAGGCTGAAGCCACGGCCAAAGGATAGCGACCGTAGGTCCGACACAATACGCGCTGTTCGCGCTCCTGAAGCAATTCAAGGGAAGATGTCATAGGCATAATTCGTCAGTTACACGTTGCATGTTGGTGAATTCCACTCCACTTTCCAAACGACATGAGCAATCAGACTTGGCATTGGAGCCGGAATCGAAATCGGTATCGAAATCGAAATCGAAAATAGCCCCGTCATTGAATGGCGATGATGCCGATCTCGATTTCGATCGCGATTTCGAGTACGCCCCTGGCTCTATTCACCCTGTATGCCCAAACCCCCCGGCCCCGCGCCGGGTGGCGGTCAGCTCGTCCCGGACCGTGAATTCGGCCGGGAAAAAGGGCTGAAAGATCAACTGGGCGATGCGCTGGCCGCGGGTGATGGTCCTTTCCTCCCCGGAGGTGTTCAGCAAGGAGACGATGATCTCCCCGCGATAGTCGGGATCGATCACGCCCACGCCCTGGCTGACCACCAAGCCCTGCTTCGTGCCCAGCCCGCTGCGGGAGTAGACGAACCCGGCGATTCCCGGTCGGCGGATGTCGATGGCCAGACCGCTGGGTACCGCCGTGCGTTCTCCCGGAAGCAAGACCCGCTGTTCTTCGGTAAAACAGGCCATCAGATCCAGTCCGCAAGACCCCGGCGTCGCGCCCCGCAGATCGGACTGGGACCACAGCGGGCTGAGAAGGCGTACATCGACTGGAATGGAATGCATGGAAAAAATCCTCGGTTTTTGAAATGTATTTTTCCGGCGTGCCGCCGCGTTTTTTTCAATAGCCCTTGCGCCCAGCCCTCGCAAGTAGGGCGACGTGATGTGCGGAGTAATTTTATTCTTGACTTACCCCCTGTGAAATCAAGATGATACAGACCCAGCGTTTACAGGACGATTTATCGCGGTCGAGATCGAAATCGAGATCGAGATCGAAATCGAGCGTCATATCCATAAAGATGGCGGCTTATCGAGGTGATACACAGCTATTTTCCGATTTCGATTTCGATTTCGATCGCGATTTGGATTTTTGATGAGAACAAAAGAACATATTTCCCCTCCTCGACGACATTCTCAACCATTGAATTTTCGGACGTTCCCTGGCACAACTCCAAAGCAAGCCCGGATATTGCCCTGACCATTTCACCGCACCCTCGGCAACGGCCCGCGGGAACGGGCCTTCCGGGAAACTCCCGGCCCTCGCCAAACGTGTTCGATTCAGGAGAACCCCATGAAACCGCTCCGCACCTATAGCGTCATTCCCAAGCTCCCCGCCAAGCTGCACGCCTTGTGGGACTTGGCCTACAACGTCTGGTTCGATTGGAACCACGAGGTGACCGGGCTCTTTTCCCAGATCGACCCCAAGTTATGGGCCAGAAGCTACGGGAACCCCATCGCCTTTCTCAACCATCTGCCCCAGGCCACCTTGGAATCCCTGGCCAAGGACGACTTTTTCCTGGAGCGCCTGCGTGCGGTCAAACACAGCCAGGACATCTACATGGAGCGCAAGAGCACCGCGCTGCCTTTTGCCTACAAGGAAAACCAGCCTTTGGTGGCCTACTTCAGCCTGGAATACGGACTGAGCCTCTGCCTGCCCATCTATTCCGGGGGCCTGGGCATCCTGGCCGGAGATCACCTCAAGTCCGCCAGCGATCTGAACATCCCCCTGGTGGGCGTGGGCCTGGCTTATCAGCAGGGCTACTTCCGGCAGTACCTGACCGCGGACGGTTGGCAGAACGAACGCTACCCGGACTACGACTTCTCCCAGATGCCCATGGAGCTCGTCCGCGACACGGATCAGAAACCGATCACCGTCAGCGTGGATCTGGCCGGTCAGCCGCTGTCCGCCCAGATATGGAAGGTCCGGGTGGGCCGGATCCAGCTTTATCTGTTGGACTCCAACATCGCCGAGAACCCGCCCCACTTCCGGCAAATCACCTCCCGGCTCTACGGCGGAGATCTGGAAATGCGCATCTGGCAGGAAATCCTGCTGGGCATCGGCGGGATCAAGGCCCTGAACATCCTGGGCCTGACGCCCCGGGTGATCCACATGAACGAGGGCCACTCCGCCTTTGCCGGCCTGGAGCGCATCCGGGTGTTCATGGCCGAGTACGGGCTGTCCTTTGAGGCGGCCATGGAACTGACCGCCTCCACCAGCGTGTTCACCACCCACACCCCGGTCCCGGCCGGCAACGACCG
Source organism: Desulfonatronum zhilinae (assembly GCF_900182865.1). Classification (NCBI taxonomy): domain Bacteria; kingdom Pseudomonadati; phylum Thermodesulfobacteriota; class Desulfovibrionia; order Desulfovibrionales; family Desulfonatronaceae; genus Desulfonatronum; species Desulfonatronum zhilinae. The sequence goes on along the minus strand of NZ_FXUJ01000014.1, from coordinate 55,746 downwards.
CTTCCCCGCAGAGCTGATGCAGCGCTATTTCGACGGCTACGCCCGCAGCCTGGGGCTGGCCTTCAAGGTGCTTTTGGCCCTGGGCCGGGAAGATCCGCGCAACGACGGGGAATGGTTCTGTATGACCGTCCTGGCTCTGCGCCTGTCCCGGTTCAACAACGGTGTCAGCGAGCTGCACGGCCATGTTTCCCGGCGGATGTGGCAAAAGGTCTGGCCCCAGTACCCGGTGGAGGACATCCCCATCGGCACGGTGACCAACGGCGTGCATATCGCCTCCTGGGTGGCCCGGGACATCGCCATGCTCTTCGAGCGCTACCTGGGCGGCAACTGGAAGGAGGATCCGGACTGCACCCGGGTCTGGCAGCAGGCCGAGACCATCCCGGATGGGGAGTTGTGGCGGGCCCATGAACGGCTGCGGGAGCGGGTCGTGGACTACGCCCGCTTTCGTCTGCGCGAGCAATTGGTCCATCGCGGGGCCCGGCGCAAGGAACTGCAGGAAGCCGACGAAGTGCTGGACCCGCAAGTTCTGACCATCGGCTTTGCCCGGCGTTTTGCCACCTACAAGCGGGCCACCCTGCTCCTGGCGGACCAAGAGCGCTTTCTGCGCCTGCTCACGAACCCCGACCGACCGGTACAGTTCATTTTTGCCGGAAAGTCCCACCCCCACGACAACGAGGGCAAAAAGTTCATGCAGCAGCTTGTCCAATTCTGCCAGCAGCCCGAGGTGCGCAAGCGGGTGGTCTTTCTGGAGGACTACGACATGGAGGTGGCCGAGTACATGGTCCAAGGCTGCGACGTCTGGCTGAACACTCCCCGCCGCCCCCTGGAAGCCTGCGGCACCAGCGGAATGAAGGCCATTGCCAACGGTGTACTCCAGGTCAGCACCCTGGACGGCTGGTGGGTGGAGGCGCACCGCATGGACAGCGCCGTGGGCTGGGCCATCGGCCAGGGCGAGGAGTATGAAGACTCGGCCTACCAGGATTTCGTGGAAAGCCAGATCCTCTACACCCTCCTGGAAAAGGAGGTCATCCCCACCTTCTATGAGCGCGGCCAGACCAACCTGCCCCGGGAGTGGATCCGTCGGATGAAAAAATGCCTCCAACTCTTCACCCCGGTCTTCACCTCCCACCGGATGGTCGCGGATTACGTGAAGAACGCCTACCAGCCGGCCTACAAGAACTCCGTCAGCTTGATGGAGGAGAACTTCGCCCCGGCCAAGCAACTGGCCTCCTGGCGGATGGAAATCATGACCAAGTGGAACGCCCTGCGGATTACCAACGTCCAGGCCAGTGCTCCCGACGTCCTGCACGTGACCCAGCCCATGGACGTCCAGGCCGACGTCTACCTCGACGGCCTGACTCCGGAGGACGTCCGGATGGAAATCTACGCCGGTCCGGTCACCGCCGACGGCTCCTTCGCCCAGCGCGGCACGGCCCGCATGGACCTGACCGGGCCTCTCAAGGACGGCTGGTACCGCTACTCCGGCCAGTTCATCCCCGAGGTCCCCGGACGCTTCGGCTTCACCGTGCGCATGCTCCCCAACCACAAACTCCTCCTGGACCCGCACTCCCTGGGATTGATTCATTGGGCGCAGTGAGGGGGGGGGGATCAGAAGTCAGGATTCAGTAGTCAGAAGTCAGAAGTCAGAAGTCAGGATCGAAATCGAAATCGAAATCGTAATCGAGCAAAACAAATCCGTCACTGAATGACGGCGATTGCGATCTCGATTTCGATTTCGACGAAACCATTCAAACCCTTCAACCATCACCCCAAATGCCCTTCATCCCCCAAACATCGCCCGAACAACTGATCGACATCCAGACCGCCGGGCTGCGCTGGACCGTGGAACACGCCTACGCGGGCAGCCCGTTTTACCGTGAGCGCATGGACCAGGCCGGAGTGCGGCCCGAGGACGTCCGGACTCTGGACGATCTGCACCGCCTGCCCTTTTGCGACGCCGGGGATTTGCAGACCGGCTACCCGTACCCCCTGCGCAGCGTGCCCTTCGAGGACATCGTCCGCATCCACGCCTCCTCCGGCACCACGGGCAAGCGCAAGGTGCTCTGCTACACCCAGCGGGACATTGACGACTGGCGGAATATGTTCGCCCGCTGCTACGAGCTGGCCGGGCTGACCCCGGCGGACCGGGTCCAGATCGCCGTGGGCTACGGACTGTGGACCGCGGGGGCCGGGTTTCAGCTCGGGTGCGAGCGGTTCGGGGCCATGGCCGTGCCCCTGGGGCCGGCCAATTCGGACATGCACTGCGAAATGATGGTGGACATGGAAACCACGGTCTTCTGCGCCACGGCCTCCATGGCCCTGCTCATGGCCGAGGAGCTGCACCGCCGGGGCCTGATCGACCTGGTCAAGGTCTCCAAGATCATCCTCGGCGCGGAACGCCACGGCGACTCCATGCGCGAGCGGATCAAGGAGCTGCTCGGCGTGGAGCACATCTTCGACATCTACGGCCTGACCGAACTCTATGGTCCGGGCACGGGGCTGGACTGCGCGTTGCACCGCGGCATCCACTACTGGGCCGACTATTTCATCCTGGAAATCCTGGACCCGGTCACCCTGGAGCCGGTCCCACCCGGTGAACCCGGCGAAATGGTCGTCACCACCCTGCGCAAACAGGCCGCCCCGCTGATCCGCTACCGTACCCACGACTTGAGCCGCCTGATCCCCGGCGAGTGTCCCTGCGGCGTGAAATTCCCGCTGCATGACCGGGTCCTGGGCCGTACGGATGACATGTTCATCTACCGGGCCGTGAACATCTACCCGGGTCAGATCGACGACGTCCTCAGCCGCATTCCCGGCCTGGGCAGCGAATACCAGATCCACCTGCTCCACCGGGACGACGGCCGGGACGTCATGACCCTGAAGGTGGAACGCGGGCCCAACGTAGACGCCTCCGCGGACAAGGACCTGGCCGAGGCCGTGGCCGGAGAGATCCGACGCAAAATCATGGTCCGCTCCCAGGTCGAAATCCTGGATTACGCGGCCTTGCCCCGTACCGAGCGCAAGAGCAAACGGGTCTTCGACCATCGGGAAAGCATGTCCAGCTTTTTGGACCAGGCCAAGGCCAAGACCGGGTGAACGTGATGAGCGCAGCTTCCCAAGCCCCTTCAGAGCGCCCCCTCTACCGCCATACCCAACGCGGCACCCTGATGATCGCCTCTTTCATGCTGGCCGGGGCCTTTGTCCTGCATCAATTGATCCAGGGCGGAGCGTCCTGGCTCTGGGCGCTGCTGGCCGTGGCCGTGGCCATCGGCTTCACCTTTTCCAGCCTGACCGTGACCATCACCTCCTCCGTGCTGACCGCCGCCTTCACGCCTGGCTGGCCGCGCAAGGTTGAGCGCCTGGAAAACATTGCCCAGGCCCACGTGGTCCGCAACCCGTGGTACTACGGCTGGGGCATCCGCCTCACGCCCCACGGAACGCTCTACAACGTCTCCGGCCTGGACGCCGTGGAAATCCGCACCAAACAAGGCAAAACCTTCCGCATCGGCACGGACGAACCTGAAGCGCTGGTTCAAGCGATACAGAGGGCAACCGGGCGCTCTGTCGGCATGGAGTCGAAGCCGGGAGCATATCCTTCTCCGCAAGTGAAATGATCACCAGCTTTTCGCATAAAGGTCTTGCCGAGTTGTTTGCAAAGGGGTTCACGAAAAAGATCAATCCGGAACTCCATGCTCGGATACTTCGACGCCTGGAAGTGCTGGATCAAGCCGAGACATTGCGAGACCTTCACTTGCCGGGCTTCTTCTGTCATCCTCTTCAAGGAGAACCACCAAAGCGTTACAGCATATCCGTGAATGGTCCATGGCGCATCACGTTTGAATGGCAAGACGGAAATGTTCTCCGCGCCGACCTTGAGCAGTACCACTGAAGGAGTTTATAGCATGTCTGAATATTTCGTTAATCGCCCACTCCACCGCGCTCCGATCCACCCTGGAGAAATTTTGCGTGAAGACGTTTTGGAGCAGTTGGGAATTTCGACGCATGAAGCGGCGGAACGACTCGGCGTTTCCCATCAGCATCTGCGCCAAATACTTGACTGCTCTCACCCCATCACGGCCGAAATGGCTTTGCGAATCGGCAAGTTCGCTGGGAATGGGCCGGGGATTTGGCTTAGATTACAACTGAATTATGATATTTGGATGGCGGAACAGCGCCTTTCCGATGAGCTGTCTCGTATCGAAACAGCCTCCGTGCCTTGTTACACCGCTTGACCCCACAACCTTCAACCCCACTGTATTGGGAGGAATAATCAATGGATATCCGCATCGAACCGGCCCCGGAGGCCCAACGTCGCGGCAAGCCGACGGACGAGAGCAAGCTGGTCTTCGGCAATACCTTCAGCGACCACATGTTCCGGCTGAACTACCGTGAGCCCCAGGGCTGGGTGGACGCGCGGGTCGCGCCGTACCAGAACATCACCCTTGATCCGGCGGCCATGGTCCTGCATTACGGCCAGGGCATCTTCGAGGGCATGAAGGCCTATCGCTGTCGCGACGGACGGATTCACCTGTTCCGGCCTTTCCAGAATTTCGAGCGCATGAACCGCTCGGCCACCCGGCTGTGCATGCCCACCATCGACGTGAACGACCAGCTCGCGGCCCTAGAGACACTGCTGCGCGTGGACCACGGCTGGATTCCCCACAGCATGGGCTCGTCCCTGTACATCCGCCCGACCATGATCGCCTCGGAACCGCACATCGGGGTCCGACCGGCCAAGGAATACATCTACTACATCATCACCGGGCCGGTGGGCGCCTACTATGCCGAAGGCTTCAGCCCCGTGAGCATCTACGTGTCCGACGAGTTCGTACGAGCCGTGCGCGGCGGCGTGGGCGAGGCCAAGACCATGGGCAACTACGCGGCCAGCCTCTTCGCCGCGGAAGTGGCCAAAAAGAAAGGCTTCACCCAGGTGCTCTGGCTGGACGGCATCGAACGGAAGTACATCGAGGAAGTGGGGACCATGAACATCTTTTTCCGGATCGGAGACACCCTGGTCACCCCGCCTCTCACCGGTTCAATCCTCCCGGGCATTACCCGGGATTCGGTCCTGACCCTGGCCAAAAAATGGGGAATGGACGTCCAGGAACGGCTGATCGACATCCAGGAGTGCGTGGACGCCATCCAAAGCGGAACCATGACCGAAATCTTCGGTTCCGGCACCGCCGCGGTCATTTCCCCGGTGGGCTCCATTTCCTACAAGGACAAAAAATACACGGTCCGGGACGGCGGCGTGGGCGATCTCGCCCGGCGGCTGCATGACGAGATCGTGGGCATCCAGTACGGCGAGAAGGAAGATGTGTTCGGCTGGGTGCATGAAGTGAAAATCTGACCGAGGCCATAGCCATGACGCGAAACACCCCAAAGCCCGGCACACGGGCGACGCGAATTCTGTCTGCCCTGATCCTGGCCCTGGTTCTGGCCATAATCCCCTTGGCGGCATCCGCCCAGGACGCCGCCTCACCCGCCCCCGAGGGGGCTCAACCGTTGGAGAAGACGATGACCAAAGTCGTGATGACCACCAGCCATGGAGCGATCACCATTGAGCTGGACGCTGAAAAAGCGCCGATAACCGTGGAAAATTTTCTGCGTTACGTGGATGATGGCTTTTTCCAAAACACCATTTTTCACCGCGTGATCCCCGGCTTCATGATCCAGGGCGGCGGCATGACCGAGGACATGACGCCCAAAAGCGGCCATCCGCCTATCAAGAACGAGGCGGACAACGGCCTGAAAAACCTGCGCGGCACCCTGGCCATGGCCCGCACCGCGGACATCAACAGCGCCACCAGCCAGTTCTTCATCAACCTCAAGGACAACGCCTTCCTGGACCATGGTGGCCGGGACTTCGGCTACGCCGTATTCGGCAAAGTGGTGGAGGGAATGGACGTGGTGGACGCCATTGCCGGGGTGAAGACCGGCAACAAGAGCATGCACCAGGACGTTCCGGTGGAAGCGGTGCTGATCACGGACGCGGTCCGCGCCGAGTAGTAACCGCAGGGGAATCCGCCGGACGCTCTCCGGCGAGCTCGCCCCACAAAAAAGGTCGCTCACTGAAACCGTCATTCAGCCAAGCATGGCTGGTCGGTATCAGTGAGCGACCTTTTTTTGTCAGTCTGCGGTTGCTTGAGGGCGCACATCAGCGCGGTCGCTGGGCTGACTTGAGTGCGGAGATGTCCTTGAGTCCGCCGGAAACAAACTTGTGCAGAACACTGGACACCAGGGACTGGTATGGAAGCCCCTCCTCCAGCGCCCGACGCTGAAGTGCTTCCAAATCCCGGCTGGAAATTCGGACATGAATGCGCTTGTCTTTCTTGAACGTTTCTTCTGCTACCCTCGCAAGATACTCCCTCCGGTCGGCATTCAGGTCCGATTCAAACTCTCCTGACTCATAAGCCTCCAGCAACTCTCGCTCTTCCGGGTCTAATCTCGTCTTGGTCATACTCCCCTCTTCAAAAATATCTTGGTGGTCTTGCGACTGGGAATAATACGATCGCCACAGCCTTTTTTTTGTCATATATTTCCATAACGGAAAGAACAGCGGCGGCGTAGCTACCTTATATCAAGTAGAATTTTTCGTGAGCCAGTGCACCTTCCCATTCCGATGGATGCGCTTGTTGTGTAATTTTTTATTCTACTGCTTATTGAAATAAAATTCTTCATCACATTTTAAGTATTAATGTTTTTTTTTGTTTTGTTTGTGCATATTTTCGGTGTTATGTTTTGTTTCACTTACTTCTTCGTACTCATACCTTATAATGTGTTCTATTATTATATCGCTAGATATTTTTGATTCGAATGGTCTGTATTGTGATAGTGCCCAGCCTAAGAAAATGCCGACAATTATCATCCCTATTGAAACCCATACTGGAATTGCCTGGATATTTGCTATTCTTCGATTTAGTTCATGCTCGTACAGCAAATAGGCTGGTGAGTCTTTCACGCACTTTGAAAGACGAATCGCGAGTTGAGCAGCTGATAATTTTCTCCGCTGTTTATCGCTTTCTGGTACGCCCTCCCAGCCTTCGAGATATTCTTCGTCAGCAATTTCTTCGGATGATTTTCGCCACATGAGGAACTTTGATATTATATGTTTCATATTATTATTTCACATAACGACGCAAGAACGTGCGGTTATATAATTGATGGGAATCTGTAATGCAGTAACCGTCGCTATGCTTGGCCTTGTTATGCATTATTTATTGGTCTAGCGTATCATCCCGGGAAAACGCAGGCTTATACCGGAACAGGGTGAAGAGGCTCCACCTCTTCCGCAACGTGTCTCTCCATCTGCCCGTCCTCATACTGACATCGCAAAATAGCTTGAACATCTGACTAGATCAAGGGGAACAGCGGTAAATCGATCGTGCAACGGTTCGGCATGTTGTCAGGAATCCCGGCGTCCAGGCTGGAGGAACAGCACGGCCAGTAGCCCAATGAAGCCGGTCAAGGCAACGGGGCCAAGGTCCGCAAGACCCGGCAGGGTTTCGTTGCGGGCGCGGCGGATTAGCAGGAGGGTGGCCAGGGCCGTCAGAATTCCGCCGATGGACCAGGGACCGCCGAGCTGGATGTGAGGGGCGGCTTGGCCGCGCCAGGGGCTTTCCAGGTGCAGCTCGACGGGGAAGAAGAACTCGCGCATCCGGAGAACCCAGGGTGGTGAGGAATCCCGGCGGGGGAGCTCGAATCGGTGGAGGGGTTCGTAGGCCGTGTTCATGGCCACGCCGAATACGCTGGTGGCCGAGCTGACGGTGACGGTTCGGTACAGGGGATCGATGAGCAGTTTCAGGTCCATGCGGGCGGGGTCGTAGCCTTGCACCGGCAGGGGGATCAGCCGGTAGTCGTCCCAGGAAATCAGGAACGCTTCGCCCTGCTTGGTGATGATCACCCCGTGAAACTCCCGGCGCTCGTTTTCGTTGACAATGATGTCCAGCACGTCCAGGGTCGGATCAATGGCCGTGGCGAACACCTCGGGCTGGTTCAGGACCCGTTTGACGTGGAATATCCGGCCCACGGCGTCGCGGATGAAGTACCCGTCGTCAAAGGGCTTCAGATTCGTGGGCTTGCCGCCGATCACCGTGGCCGGGAAGGAAAAACCTTGCTCCTTCAGGGCATTGGTGAAGATTTCCGTCAGGTCGTGGTCGATGCGGTTGAAATCCGCGTTGAGGAATTCCATGGCCGAATCCGTGAACCGGAACATCTCCACGGGAAAGCGCATCATGGCGATTGCCGGGTCGATGTTGAACAGCGGATAGAGGTCGATGCGCGGGTGATGGCCGCGCAGGTGGCGGGCCCGGATTTCCAGGCCTTGGCGGTCGGCGGCAATGGCTTCCGTGTCGAAGGTTCGCCCGGCAATGGTCATGGGCAGCAGGTTGCGCCGCTCCAGATTGCGAAAATAGACAAAGGGCAGTTGATCCTCGAACTCCTGCCGACTGTAGTCGCGGCCCTGTTCATCCCGATACACGAACTGGTGGCCGCCCAGGGACTCTTGATAAATGAAGCCTTCCGAGAGCGGACTGTAAAACAGCAGCGGCTCGTCCCCTCCGGATCCCGCTACCTTGTCGAAAATCTCGGGCAGAAGGAAGCTCAGGGCCAAGACAGCCAGGACGGCCAGGACCGTCGTGCTCCATCGCGAGACCGGGGTCAGCACGCGGGACGGTATAAATGGGGACATCACGCGCCTCCCTGGTGAAATCGGCGGCAGGGTTCAAAGACGCCAAGCAGCGCCAAGGGCAAAAGAATCACCAGCCAGGGCAAGGCCGGGGTGAACCAGCCGTAACCGAGGCCCATCAGGAGCACGAAAGCCGCTGTCCCGTACATGAGCCCCAGGAAAAGGCGTCGCGGCCAACCCGGCTCCAGGAGCAGGACCGCCGCTCCCAGGTAGCCCATCAGCCCGGCCGCGTACCAGGGAGCCATGGTCGCCAATGCGGACAGGCTCACCTCAGCGGGAAAATATCTGGTCATGGTCAGATGGGTCAGTCCGGCGACCATCCCGATCACGACCAGGACATGCCCCAGGCCCGCCAGCAGGCACCAGACAAGCATGGTTTCCCGGGCAACGGGCAGATGCAGGGCGATGCGCATCCGGCGGCCCAGCAGTTCGGGAACGAACTGGGCCGCGGCCAGGGCCAGGCCCGTGAGCAACGGCAGGTGGCGCATCTGATACTGGAACACGGTCTGGAGATGAACGGCCTGGTACCAGACCATCTGGGCGTGCTCCGTGTTCATCTGCTGCCGGATGTCCAGGAACACCTTGACGCAGAACGCCACGTTCACGGCCAGGGCCGCCAGAAACACCCAGCGCAGTTTCAGCCCTTCCTTGAGCAATATCGATCGAATCATTCCCCCTCCCGGTCAATATTTGCCCATCAGGCCGATAAATCCATCCTCCAGGCTCATGGGCGCCCGGCAAAGCTCCAAGGGTTGGATGCCCAGGCCGACCAGATGGCGCTCCACGGTCTGGATGTCTTCGTAGGAATACACCGAAATTTTTGTCCCCCGCCGTTCAAAGCCCTTGATCACCTCGTCCTGGGGCGGTTCGACCACGGTTTCGCCGTGAAAGACGTACTTGCAAAACGTGCCCATGAACTCGTCCAGACCGACCTGCATGATCTCGCCCCGGTCGATGAAGATGATGGAGTCCACCAGTTGCTCCAGATCCTGGACAATGTGACTGGTGACGAAGATGGTCTTGCCCTTCCCGGCCGCGAAATCGTGCAGCACGTCCAGGAACAGCCGCCGGTATCCGGCGTCCAGGCCCATGGAATAGTCGTCCAGGATCAGCAGGTCCGGGTCCTGGGCCAGGATCACGCCTAGGACCACCTGGGAACGCTGGCCGCAGGACATGTTGCCCACCTTGTGGTCCAGGGGCAGGCCCATCTTGTTCACCAGCCCGAAAAACACCTCCGGATTCCAGCGGAGATAGAAACCGCGATAAAAACGTTCGGTCTGGGCGATGGTCATGAACTCATAGGCCAGGTGCCCTTCGTGGAGCAGGCCGATCCGGGCACGCACGGACGGAGGCAGGTCGTGGGAATCCTCGCCCAGCACCAGGCACTCTCCCTTGAAGGGTTTGAGAAAGCCCATCAGGATGTTCACCAAAGTGGTCTTGCCCTGCCCGTTCTTGCCCAACAATCCGCAGACCGACCCCTCCGGGACGCTGAAATTGAGGTTCTCGTAGATCGTTCGTCCGTCGTACCGGTGGCCCAGGCCGCGGACCTCGATGGCGTTGCTCATTGGGCGATCCGGCTGCCCGGCACCCGCAATTGATGCTCGGGGCCCGCGTCAAAGACCACGAGGAAATCCGCTCGGGGCTTCATGAAGGTGAATTCCGAGCTGTCATCCATTCGGCCTTCCTGCAACACGCGCCCATCCGGGGACTTGATCCGCATGATCACCCCGGCGGCGGACGAACCGTCGGAAAATCCGCCCTGGCAGGTGATGGAATTGTCGCCGTTGTCCATGCACAGACAAAGCGGCATATGCGCCCAGGCTGGAGAACCGGCTGAGAGCAGCAAAGCAAATGCCAGACAAATGATCGTTCTTTTCAAAATCATCCTACACCTCGATGTATTTATTCTTGTAGTCCAGTCGCGAAAACCAGATTAATCATATCAATCACCAAACCCAAAAAGTCAATGGTGATGAAAACAATTTTCATAATACTGATTTTAATTTGATGTCACTCCTTTACAACCTACAAACTATTCGCTAATCAAAAATCTTTATACTCAAACAATATTTCCAAACACAAACCTGCTTCACTATCCGGAGTTGACCATGATCGGCCGCTTCGCCACCCTGGGCGTGTACAGGGAGTTGTTCGTCTTTCGGGAATTTCAGGTGTGTCTGGCCGGAGGCGGGTTGGCCCTGGCCGGGTATCTTTGGGAGGTCTTCGGGCCGGTTTGGGCGTGGCCCGTGCTCGTGCTCTACGCCGGGTCCATCGGCCTGAACGGCGGGCCGATCATCTGGGGGGCAATCCAGGGCCTGCTGGAGCGCCGGGTGAACGTGGACGAGCTGGTCAGTCTGGCCTTGATCGCCTGCCTGATCCAGGGCGAACTGCTCACCGCGGCGGTGGTGGCCTTCATCATGACCCTGGGCACGCTGATCGAGGAGGCCACCAGCGATTCGGCCCGCCGCTCCATCCATGAACTGATGCGCGTGGCCCCCCGGACCGCCCTGCTTCTGGACGGCGACGGTCAGCGGGAAATCGCGGTCCGGGATATCGCCCCGAACGACCTGCTCCTGGTCAAGCCCGGAGACCGCATTCCCGTGGACGCCCGGATCGTTTCCGGGGCCTCGGCCTTGGACGAGTCCGCCATCACCGGGGAATCCCTGCCCGTGACCAAAAGTGAGGGAGACGAGGTTCTGGCCGGAACCCTGAATCACAACGGCGTGCTGCGCATCCGGGCCGAGAAGGTTGGCGAGGACACGCTCCTGGGCCGGGTGATCCGCCTGGTCGGCGAGGCCGAGCAGCACAAGCCCCTGGCCACCCGGTTCATCGACAGATACGCCGCCTGGTTCACTCCGGTGATCCTGGGATTGGCCGGACTGGTCTGGTACTGGTCCGGCGATTGGAGCCGGGCCGTCAGCGTGCTCATCGCCGGTTGCCCCTGCGCGCTGATCATGGCCGCGCCCACGGCCACGGTGGCCGCGGTGGGCCGTCTGGCCCGGGCCGGAGTGCTGGTCAAGGGAGGTCGCTACCTGGAGCAGGCCTCCAAGGTGGACGCCCTGCTCTTCGACAAGACCGGCACCCTAACCAGCGGACGACCCAGGGTGGAGGAAGTCCGGGCCGATGCGGGATGCACGCCGGAAGAAGTCCTGGCCTGCGCGGCCTGCGTGGAACAGGACGTCAGCCATCCCCTGGCCCGAGCCGTGCTCAAGGCCGCCCAATATGCCAGGATCACCGTGGACAAGGCCACGGAAGTCGTGGCCGAGGTAGGCCGGGGCGTGCGGGCCGTGGTCCAGGGCCGACACATTGAGGTGGGAGGCGCAGCCCTGGATACCGGGCCCGGAGCCGGGGCCGGATCTTTGCCGCCGGACTTGCGAACCTGCCTGGAAACCATCCAGGCCAGGGGCGCCACCCCGCTGCTGGTCTACCGGGACCAGCACCCCATCGGCGTGATCGGCGTTTCGGACACGATCCGGAGCGAAGCCGCCCAAACCATGCACCGCTTGCGCAACCTGGGCATTTCACACCTGGGGATTCTCTCCGGGGATCATGACCGATCCGTGCGACGGGTGGCCGAACAGCTCGGCATTACCTGGACCAGGGCGGGGCTCAAGCCGGATCAGAAACTGGAAGAACTGCGTCGGCTCCAGGAAGCCGGTCACAAGGTCATGGTCGTGGGCGACGGCATCAACGACGCCCCGGCCCTGGCCCGGGCCAACGTGGGCGTGGCCATGGGCGCCGCGGGCACGGACGTGGCCCTGGAAACCGCGGACATCGTCCTGACACGGGACGACATCTCCCGGTTGCCGCTGCTGATACGCCTGAGCCGGAAGATGTTGACCGTGATCAAAATCAACGTGGTCCTGGGACTGAGCTTCAACGCTCTGGCTATCTGGGGCGGGGCCGCGGGAATCCTGGGACCGATCCAGGCCGCGGTGATGCACAACGTGGGGGCCGTGATCGTGGTCTTCTCCTCCGCGGCCCTGGCCATGGGCAAGGATGATGATCAGGAGGAACGCAATGCAACATGACGAGGAATTGACCTCCCTGCTGGTGGAATTTCACGAAAAATTCGCTTCCTGGGAGCAATGCGTGGTCCGGGGCAAGCCGCTGACCCTGCAGCAGATCCACGCCATGGAGATCCTGTGCGGACACGGTCGGCTGACCATGAAGGAACTGGCCGAAAAAATGGGCGTGACCACCGGCTCCCTGACCGTGCTGGTGGATCGCCTGGAAAAGAAAGGCATCGTGGAGCGCCAACCCCACGAATCCGACCGCCGCTCCATCCGCCTGGGCATGACGGCCAAAGGCGAACAACTGGCAGCCGAACACCACGACCTGCACCTGGGACTGACCCGCGAACTCACCGCCTGCCTGAGTCCCGAGGAAACGAATCAACTGATCAATCTGCTGCGGAAGATGTTGCCGTTTTTCTGAATTTTATCCTTCCGTGGCTCTCTCGTGCATCCCTCTCTCGCCCTCAGCAGGGTAGAGCAGTCCGTTGAGGCCATCCGCCTTTTCCGCTTGGAAAGGAACGGCAAGCACCAGGGCTCCGTCATGGTTTTCTACACGTTTGGTAACTACTCAGCACAGAGTAATTCTGTTGCCGGGGTCGGAATCGGAATCGGGATCGGGATCGAAAACGCTGGGATGCGTTCTAAATTCTTCCTGTTTCGATTCCGACTCCGATAGCGAAGCGCCGACCCCGACACCGATTGCCGGAGCAAGATCGGACACAAAATGTACTGAGTAGTTACCACGTTTGTTCGAAAAGGCCGGGGCACGCAGCTGAGAATCGCGGAAGCGAGATTCATCGCACCGGCTTTGAGGCTTTGTGCAAGAATGGAAAACAAGGTCTTGAGAATGATCGGTATCCTCACCTGACTTTGACGGGTCTCTGGCGTGGGCAACCGTCAGATTGACATGTCTCTCCATGCCTGATTAACAGACCAACCGGAAATATGCCTTTTTCCACCAGTCTCTTTTTTGTCAGGACATTTCATCCTGAAATCGCGCATGGCCTGAAGAGCGTTTCCTGCGCGAACTCCGTGGGAGGAATTTTTTCGGGCATCCCCGGACCTGACTCATGCCCCGGGGCTGACGATGGCCCGGACAAGGCCGGACCGGTTGGTGATCGGCGCCACGATTTCCGGTTAACGCGAATGAAAAAATGTAAATTTTGGCTGGGAGCTACCGATGCAGCGGATTGACATCCTGGTTACGGGCGGAACCGTCCTGACCATGGACGAAGCGGACACGACAATCACGGACGGCGCCCTGGCCATCCAGGGCACGGATATCGTGGCCGTGGGGCGCAAGGAGGATCTGTCGCGCGCCTTCACGGCGGACACGGTCATCGACATGCCGCTGTCCATCATCATGCCCGGTCTGGTCAATGCCCATACCCACGCGGCCATGACCTGCTTCCGGGGCATCGCGGACGACATGGAACTGATGGACTGGCTGAACAACTACATCTTTCCGGCCGAGGCCAACAACGTCGATCCGGAACTGGTCTACTGGGGCAGCCTGCTGGCCTGCGCGGAAATGATCCGATCCGGAACCACGACCTTTTCGGACATGTATCTGTTTGAAGAAGAGACCGCCAAAGCCGCGAAACAGGCCGGCATGCGCTGCGTGATCGGCGAAGTCCTGTTCGACTTTCCCTCGCCCAACGCCAAAACCTCCCAAGAAGGCTTGGCCTACACGGAGAAAATGCTTCAGAAATGGGCCGACGATCCCCTCGTGAACATCATGGTCGAACCCCACTCCCTGTACACCTGCTCGCCTGATCTCTGGAAAGCGGCCACGGCCCTGGCCGATGCGTACCAGGCCCCCCTGGCGACCCACCTTCTGGAAAACGGGGCCGAGTCCAGACAGATCCTGGAAAAGCTGGGACAACGGCCAACAATGTTCCTGAAGGAAATCGGCGCGCTCAATGAGCGGTTTTTCGCGTTTCATTGCGTGACCATGGATGATGAAGACATGCGGATTTTTGCCGATCATGGCTGCAAGGTGGTCCATAACCCTGAAAGCAACATGAAGCTGGCCTCAGGCGTGGCCCCGGTCCCGGCCATGCTTAAGCAGGGCATCCCCGTGGGCCTGGGCACGGACGGCTGCGCCAGCAATAACAATTTGGACATGTTCCAGGAAATGGACACTGCGGCCAAGCTTCATAAATCGGCACTGCTCGACCCCGTGGTCATGTCCGCGAAGACGGTGGTCCACATGGCCACCCGCGAGGGAGCCCGGGTTCTTGCCCTGGACCGGCAAATCGGCGTCCTCAAGACCGGCATGAAGGCGGATGTCTGCGTCATCAACATGAACAAGCCCCACCTGACCCCCCTGTACGATGAATATTCCCACCTGGCCTATGCCGTTTCTGGCTCCGACGTGGACACGGTGCTGATCAACGGACGCATCGTGATGCGCAACCGCAGCCTGACAACCCTGGACGAGGATGCGATCATGGCCCGTGTCCGTGAAATCGCCCTGAAAATCCGGGCTGGTCTGCGGCCGAATTCCTGACCCGTCACGCTGCCGACAACCATGAGCATCCTGATCAAAAACGCCCTGCACGAAGGCCGGGAAGTCGACGTCCTGATCCAGGGCGAGCAGATCGTCGCGGTGGGCCCAAACCTGGAGACCCCGCCGGAATGGGCCGGGACGGTCATCGACGCCGCGGACAAGGCCATCGTTCCCGGGCTGATCAATGCCCATACCCATGCGGGCATGACGCTGCTGCGCGGATACGCCGACGACATTGACCTGCATACGTGGCTGCATGAGCACATCTGGCCTCTGGAACGGAAATTGTCGAAGGAAGACGTCTACTGGGGCGTAAAACTGGCCTGCCTGGAGATGATCAAGACGGGGACCACGTTTTTTTGCGACATGTACTGGCATATGCCCGGCGCCGTCCGAGCCGTGGAAGACATGGGCCCGCGGGCCATGCTCTCCCTGCCGTTCATCGACTTCAACGATTCGGGACAAGCATCCAAGTTCAAGCAACGGGCCCAGGATTTTTTCGACCAGAAACACGAAACCTCACACCGCATCCGATACGCCCTGGGGCCCCATGCCATCTATACCGTGTCCAGGGATTCATTGATCTGGCTGGCCGAATTCGCCCGGGACAAGAATCTGATCCTGCACATCCATTTGGCGGAAACCCAACGGGAAGTTGAGGACTGCGTGGCGGCCCACGGCACGACGCCTGTTCGTTATCTGAAGGAGATCGGCTTTCTCGGCCCGAATGTCCTCGCGGCCCATGCCATCTGGCTGGACGACGAGGAAATGCGCATCCTGGCCGATCAGGACGTCAAGGTCGCCCACTTGCCCGCTTCCAACATGAAGCTCTGCTCCGGGGCCTTTCCGTATCGTCGGCTGCACGGCCTGGGTATTTGCATCGGCCTGGGCACGGACGGCTGCTCCTCCAACAACAATCTGGACATGTTCGAGGAAATGAAGTTCGCGGCCCTGAGCCGCAAAACCGTGACCGGAGACCCCACGGTCATGCCCGCGCCGGAAGCCTGGGCCTGCGCCACGGTCAACGGGGCGAAAATTTTCGGCCTGAACGCCGGACGCATCGCCCCGGGCATGCTCGCGGACTGCCTGCTGTTGGACTTGAATCATCCCCAACTCGTCCCGAACCACAACCTGATTTCCAGCCTGGTCTACGCCGCCAACGGCGACTGCGTGGACACCACCATCTGCGCCGGGAAGGTCCTGATGCAGGGCCGCCAAGTGCCCGGAGAACGGGAGATCATCCAGGAAGTCAAGGCCCGTGTCCGCGCCCTGCTCCAGCGGTAGCTTCGACAAACTCATGTTTCAAGGGGCGACGGCATCAATCGCTATCGAAATCGAAATCGAAACATGCCTGTCGTCGGCATTCCCTGACGCACACTTCTAAAGACCGATTTCGATTTCGATCGCGATTTCGATTTCGATAGCGATACGTGGAAGAATCAAGACATCCCCCGTCCTGCTCTCCTCCCCTTGCAACAGCCCGCCGAGACCCTCCAGTGACCGAACAACCCCCATCCGCCCCCGCATCCTTCACAGGCCGCATCGCCCGCAACGCCTCCGTGGTCGCCGCGGGTACCGTAGCCAGCCGGATCCTCGGTTTTTTGCGGGATATGACCATTGCCTTCGCCCTGGGCGCGGGCATCTGGGCGGATGCGTTTTTCGTGGCCTTCCGCCTGCCCAATTTGTTGCGCAGACTGTTTGCCGAAGGGTCTCTGACCATGGCCTTTATCCCGGTCTTTTCCCGGACCTGGCGGGAAAAAGGGAGCCAGGAGGCCTTTGTCCTGGCCAGGTCCGTGCTGGTCTGGCTGACGGCGATCCTGACGGTGATCTGCGTCGCGGCCATGATCTGGGCCGAACCGCTGACCCTGCTCATTGCCCCGGGCTTCGGCCGAGACCCGGAAATCCTGGCCGGGACCGTAACCCTGGTCCGGATCTGCTTTCCCTACATCCTGTTCATCTCCGCCGTGGCCCTGTGCATGGGCGTGCTCAACTCCCTGAACCACTTCTGGGCCCCGGCCGCGGCCCCCTGCATCCTGAACCTGGGGCTGATCTTCTCCGCCCTGCTGGCCATGTTCATGGGCTGGGATGTGGCCCTGGCCCTGGCCTGGGGAGTTTGTCTTTCCGGGTTGGGGCAATGGTTGCTCCAGCAGCCCTATCTGCGTCGGTTCGGATTGTCCTGGCGCGGCCCGGTGGATCTGAAGCATCCCGGGGTGAAACGAATCGGGTCCCTGATGCTGCCTACGGTGTTCGGGGCGGCGGTCTACCAGATCAACATCGTCATCGGCACCTTGCTGGCCTCGTTGCTGGCCGCCGGGAGCATTTCCTACCTCTATTTCGCGGACCGGCTGGTCCAGCTTCCCCTGGGAGTATTCGGCGTGGCCCTGAGCACGGCGGCCCTGCCCAGCCTGTCCCTGCTGGCCGCGGGCAAGGACATGGAAGGATTTCGACGGACCTTGAACACCACCCTGAGCATGACCCTGTTCGTCTGCCTGCCCTCGGCCGCGGGTCTGGCCGGGATGAGCCTGCCGATCATCGACGCGGTGTTCGGACGAGGGGCCTTCGGCGACGAAGCCGTGCGGGCCACGGCCTGGGCCCTGGTGGGATACAGCGTCGGCCTGCCGGCTTTCGCCTGCGTCCGGCCCCTGGTCTCGGCCTTTTACGCCCTGGAGGACACCCGCTCCCCGGTCCTGGTGGCCGCGGCTTGCCTGCTGATCAACGTGGCCTTGAGCCTGGTGCTGATGCGCTACCTGGCGCATGTCGGCCTGGCCCTGGCCGCGGCGCTCAGTTCCTGGGCCAACGTGCTCCTTCTCGGACTGATCCTGCGCCGCAAGGTCGGCCCCTGGCTGACCATCGGTCCACAACTCGCGCGGATGACCGGGCTCAGCGCGGTCTTGGGCGGCGCGGCCCTGGCGGCTTCCATGCTGGGCAAGTCCGCGTTGCTGTTCATCCCGGTGCTGACGGTCCTGTACGGGCTGACCGCTCTGAGGTGGAACATCGACGAAGCCCGGATGACCTGGGACCTGTGCCGCAAGTTGCGGAGCAGGTATCAACGTCGCCCCGGCGAGCCGACCTGACCCCTCTCTCACGACGCGGACCGGCTCTCCATCCTCTCATTTCTTTCGCATCCCGGCTCGTTTCCCTGCTGGCAAAAAAAAGAATAGTCTGATAAGAGTCTTACCGAAGCCTCGGACACACCATACCGTCTTAGACAAACAACCTTATACCCGACACCCCATGGTCCATCATCCACGCGACACGCCTTTGGTGCTGATCATCGACGATGATCCCACGAATCGTGTGGTCCTCCAGCGAATCCTGGCCTCTTCCGGGTTCGCGACGCTTCAGGCCGGAACTGGAAGTGAAGGCCGAAGCCTGGCCCTGACCCACGGCCCGGACCTGATCCTGCTGGACATCATGATGCCGGGGGAAAGCGGTTTTGAAACATTGCTCCGGCTCAAGGAAGAGCCGGTCACCGCCTCCGTTCCGGTCATTTTTCTTTCCGCGCTGGACGACGTGAGCTCCAAGGTCAAGGGATTTGAACTGGGCGCGATGGATTACGTCACCAAACCCTTCGAACCCCTGGAAATTTTGGCCCGAGTACGAACCAACCTGAAGGTGGCGCGGGCCTACCGGAGCGTGATCGCCGAACAGGCCGAGAAGCTGCGCCAGATCGGCGAGGCCCAGCAGTCCATGCTCACCAAGCCCGAAGAGCATCCCGAAGCCAAATTCGCCGTCTTCTACGAGCCCATCCTGGAAGCCGGAGGAGACTACTACGACGTGTTTCCCGTCAGCGGCGGGTTCGGCTATGTCGTCGCGGACATCAGCGGACACGACCTGAAGACGTCCTTCATCACCTCCGGGGTCAAGGCCCTGCTGCGCCAAAACGCCAGCCCGCTGTTCACGCCCGTGGAAACCCTGACCACCATCAACAACGTGCTCCATGACGTTCTACCGCCGGGGAGATTCCTCACGGCGGCCTACGCCGTGCTCAACGGCAGACGCGACCACCTCACGGTTCTCTCGGCCGGTCACCCGCCACCGATTTTCGTGGGCAAAGACGGCGAGGTGGAAATCCTGCGCGCCGAGGGCGATATCCTCGGCCCGTTCCCGCACATCTACCTGAACCCGATTTCCCGCCCTGTAACCAAGGGTGACAGGATTTTTCTCTACACCGACGGCCTGCTGGACGTGAAAAACAACCAAGCCCGCGACGTTCACGACGACATCCGGACCCTGATCCAAGCCTGCGAAGAATGCCGTTCTCTGCCCTTGTCAACTTGCCCCGGCCATATTCAGGTCCGAATATTGCAAAAGGCCACGGCACAGGACGATGTCGTGTTGCTGGCCGTCGAGGTATGACCATGCTGATTTTATCGCGGACCGAAAACCAAGTGGGGCTGAGCTTCCCATCGAACCTTACGGAGGTGGATCAAGCCTGCCTGTCGGCTCAAGGTCTCCTGCAAGACAAACTTCCCACAGAGGATCATTTCATGATTCTCCTGGCTCTGCGTGAAGCCTTGACCAACGCCGTGATCCACGGCAACTGTTCCGACCCGGGAAAATCAGTGACTTGCATGGCCACCATTCACCCTGACTTGCTTGAAGTCGTGATCCAGGATCAAGGCCCCGGCTTCGCATGGCAAAACCGAAACTGGAAACTGCCCCCGCCCAACAGCGAGTCCGGACGAGGCTTGGCGATCATTCGCAGTTGCTTTGAGCAGATTGAATTCAATAATTCCGGCAACCGGATAACGTTACGCAAGCGATTAGAACCTTCGGGAGTCAAAAAAATGTTACAAATACAAAAAGATGGACCGAAAACCTTCGCCAAGATGACGGAAAACATGGTCGGCTCGAAGATTGATGAACTCCGCATGGAATTATCAAACCTAGTTCAAAACGATCATACCGACTTGACCATTGACCTGAGCAACGTAGACATGGTGGACTCCCTGGGCATGGGACTGCTCGTGGCCACGCACAACTCCCTGAAAGCCAAACAGGGCCGCCTCACCCTGGTGAACGTCAAGCAGGACATCTACAATGTGCTCGTCGTCATGCGCCTGGACAAGCACTTCACGATTCAAAAGGCCGCATGACCCGCACTGCCCATGCATGCCTGCCGGATCCCGTTACTTCGACGACCGCCGCCCCTGACCCCAAACAGTGAGATCGCTTTATGTCCGACGAATTGATGGACGCGTTTATCGAGGATTCCAAGGAACACCTGGAAAGCATCGAATCCGACATCATGGCTCTGGAGGACTTGGAAGGAGCTTATGACGAGGAACTGATCAACCGAATTTTTCGAACCGCCCATTCCATCAAGGGCGCGGCCGGTTTTTTCGGCCTGGAGGCCATCGGTTCCCTGGCCCACAAGCTGGAAAACGCCCTGCACTTGATGCGTGATCAAAAACTCCGCCCGGATCGGCCGACTTGCCAGATCCTTTTGGAAGGCTTCGATCAGCTCAACGCCATGATCAACAATCCCGGAAATAGCGAATGCCTGGATATTTCAGATAGTCTATCCCGAATTCAAGGGCTGCTCACCCCGGAAACCAAGCTCAGCACGGAAACGCCCATGAGCCTGCCGTCCAGCCAAGGTCAGTCCATTTTCGACGTGGACATGTTCACCCTGGAACAGGGGCTCAAGGGCGGAAAATTTCTCTACCACATCGAATTCGACCTGATCCACGACATCCACCGTAAGAATAAAACGCCCTACGACATCATCAAAACTCTCCAAGACTCCGGCCTGATCCTGGACTGCAAGGTGGATTTCGTGGCCACGGGCACCCTGGAAGACGGCTTTGCTCAACGCATCCCCCTGAACGTTCTGTTCGCCTCGATCATTGATCCCGACGTGGTCGGGATGTTGATCGACGTACCGGCGGAACGGATCAGAGAACTGGAAAAGTCCATGTTTCAGATCCAATCGTCTCCAAGCGAGACGGCAAGCCGGGAAGCGACGATCGCGGGAACCTGTTTCCAGGGCGCTGATTCACCCTGGAAGATGGTCGGCAACCAAGCCGTCCTGCTCTTCGGGGAGCGCTTTGAACTGTCCCAAATCGAGGAATTTCGGAGCTGCTTCCACACCGCCCCGGCCAAAGCCGCAAGCCTGCGTCTGGACCTGAGCGCCACCCGATACGTGGATGCCGCCGGTCTGCAAGCCCTTGCCTCGGCCCTGAAGACCAGCGCCCGTCTGGATCGCGGGCTAACCTTCGCTCCAGCGGACGAACTTCTCGAGCAATTCCAAAACCTCGGCTTCGCCTGGATGCTGGAGAGCGGCTCATGAGCACGAAATATAAGTTGTTCATCGAAGAATGCCAGGAGCTATTGGCTGAGTTGGAAAGCGCCCTGCTGGAACTGGAGACCGAGCCGGGCAACATCGACGGCGTGCACCGCGTTTTCCGCTCCCTGCACACTATCAAGGGCTCCGCGGCCATGCTTGGCCTGGAGGACGTCCGGGAGCTGACCAACGATCTGGAGACCCTTTTCGACCGGGTGAGATCAGCGGAAATCGCCTGCACTCCGGCGCTGGTCTCCCTGTCCTTCCGCTACAAGGATACGTTGACCGATTATCTCCAGGCCCCGGAGAACGGCCTGCCCCAAGACAAGACCACCGAAATTCTGATGGCCCTGGAGCAGGTCATGGACGCCCGGGAACACGCCGCCCCCGAGCCCGCCGAACCCGCTTTCGAAGACTGCGCGCCCTGCCGACCCAATAACGACAACAATGCGGACACGCTCCCTCGGCTCTATCACCTGCGCTACCACCCAGTGAAAGAATCCTTCGACTCCCTGGATCCCTTGGATTTTTTAAGCCAAATACAACAACTCGGTTCATGCGAGATCCATGCATCTCCAGAGCATGTTCCTGCGCTGGACAACCTGGAGCCTTCGCGTTGCGTCACGAGTTGGGACGTGATTCTCCAAACCGGCGCGAACGAGGAAACGATTCGCGACGTATTCCTGTTCTTGGACGACCCCGACGACGTGAGCCGATTTAGGGAAATCGACGCCGACGAGGCGGCCCTGCTCCGCCAAGCCCAGGCCGAGCAAACCGCCGAACTGCTGGCCGCGGCGGCACGGTGTCAAGCTCCGATCCAGCCCGTGGCCGACATCGTGGCCAATGACGCACCCGCCCCAGCCACCGACACCGCCCAATCAGCCGAAACGCAGTCCACGCTTCAGTCGCGAAAACCTGACGTTCCGGCCCACCCCGCATCGTCGCGGCAACCCGCTCAAGCATCCCCTCCCCGGTCTTCCGCACCTTCCGGACAACCCAAGGAAGCGCTTTCTCCACCCCAGGCCACACACCAGTCCACACCCCAGGCCTCCCAGGCCGGAGAACGGAAAGCCACTCCAGCGGGAGGAACAACGGCCGAAGAGATCGCCTCCATCCGGGTCAGCGCCACGAAACTGGACGACATGGTCGATCTGGTCGGGCAATTGGTCATTGTCCAGGCCCGACTAAAGCAGATCGAATCCGAGCTGCACAATCCGCTGCTCACCGCGGTCAGCGAGGAAATCGAACGCTTGAGCGGCGACCTGCGCGAGCGGACCCTGTCCCTGCGCATGCTGCCCATCGGTTCGACCTTCAACAGGTTTCGCCGCCTGGTCCGGGACTTGTCCTCGGAGTTGGGCAAGGAAATCGAACTGAAGACCAACGGCGCGGAGACCGAGCTGGACAAGACGGTCATCGAAAAGCTCAGCGACCCACTGGTGCATATCCTGCGCAACAGCATCGACCACGGTGTCGAGCCCGCCGATGTTCGCCAGGCCCAGGGCAAATCGGCCAAGGGCACGATCACCCTCTCCGCGATGCAGAGCGCCGGCCAGGTGCGGATCGTTATCGAGGACGACGGCGGGGGCATCGACCCGGACAAAATCTACGCCAAGGCCGTGGAACGGGGGCTGGCCAGGGCCGATGCCCGACCTTCGGACCGGGACGTGCTCCAACTGATTTTCGCCCCCGGCTTTTCCACCGCAGAAAAGGTCACCGCCGTTTCCGGACGCGGAGTGGGCATGGACGTGGTCAAACGCTCCCTGGAGTCCCTCAAGGGCACGGTGGAGATCGACAGCCGCCCCGGCCAGGGCACGGCCATCAGCATCGGCCTGCCTCTGACCCTGGCCATCATCGAAGGTCTGCTGGTCACTCTGGGCGACGAATACTACGTTATCCCGCTTTCCGACGTCCTGGAATGCGTCGAGATCCAACGCGGGGACGACGACCCCGAGCGCATCGCCAAGGCGTACGACGTACGCGGCGAACTGCTGCCCTGTCTGGTTCTGCGCAACTGGTACCACATGGGCTCCAGCGGGCCGGAAATCGAACAGGTGGTGGTGGTCCAGGCCGGCAACCGCCGCGTCGGCCTGGTCGTGGACAGCATCGTGGGTCAGCTCCAGACCGTGATCAAGGGCCTGGGCCGAGTATTCAACGGGATGAGGGGCCTCTCCGGGGCCACGATCATGGGCAACGGCGCCCTGGCCCTGATCCTGGACGTGGCCTCCCTGGTCGCCGAGCTGGAACAGCACGAAGAAGCCGGAACGCGCCGGAACAGGCGCTTGTAGCCCGCATTGACATTCCATTTGACATCCAAAACGTTGGGACTACCATGCGGAAGTCGGTGAAACCAACCGCCAGGCAAACCCAATACCCGCATCAAGGAGCAACCACGATGGAAAGCGCGACCCTTTCAGCAAGCAAGGAAGAACGCAGGGCCAAAGTGATCGAGGTCCTGAACAAGGCCCGGGCCATGGAACTGCACGCCATTACCCAGTACATGAACCAGCATTACGGCCTGGACGACATGGACTACGGAGAACTGGCCGCCAACCAGAAACTCATCGCCATCGACGAAATGCGCCATGCCGAGATGTTCGCGGAGCGGATCAAGGAACTGGGCGGAGAACCCACCACCGATCCCGCGGCCAAAACCCAGAAGAATCAGGACGTGGAAACCATCTTCACCTTTGACGCCGATCTGGAAGACAACACCGTGGACGTTTACAACCAATTTCTGCTGGTCTGCCGGGAAAACGGCGACAGCATCAGCATGAAGCTCTTCGAGCAGATCATCGACGAGGAACAGGCCCACTTCAGCCACTTCGACAACGTGGCCGGCCACATCAAGAACCTGGGCAACGTCTACCTCTCCAAAATCGCCGGCACCTCCGCCTCCACCGGCGGATTCGGCAAGGGCTTCGTCATCAATCAGGGCGCGGCCTGATCAGCCTCAAAAAAGGGCGGCTCGCGCGGGCCGCCCTTTCCGATCATTCTTGACATGCACTGCTTATAAAAATACCGGTCAGAGTTGATGGTCAACATGGACGTTTTCGTTTCCATCGAACCCTCAACAAAAGGCAAACCGCATGACCGCCTATCCTCAGTTCCAAGAAACTCCGTACACCTATCGCGACTACCTGGAATGGCCGGACGATCAACGCTGGGAGCTGATCGACGGCACCCCACAGGCCATGACTCCCGGTCCATCCGTGACCCATCAGCAGGTGGTGCTCTCCATAGCCGCACAAGTGGAACGAGCGCTTTCTGAAAAAGAATGCCGTCCGTTCATCGCACCTCTAGATGTCTTGTTTCCCAAACCTATTGAAAATGAAGACAATGTTCGGACGGTTCTCCAGCCGGATCTTTTTGTGGTCTGCGATCAGCGCAAAATCAAATCCAACGCCGTTGTCGGCGCGCCGGACTGGATCGTGGAGGTTCTCTCCCCGAAAACGGCCTCACGGGACCATATCGCCAAGCGCCGGATCTACGAGCAGGCGGGGGTACGGGAATACTGGCTGGTTCATCCGGAGGACCGGGTGGTGATGATCTATCGGCTGGAAAAGGAAGGATTTGGCAAGCCGGACGTTGTGCCCATGGAAGGTGAAACCGGAGTGGGGATTTTGCCGGAGGTGGTCATTCAGTGGGACTGATCGAGGTTTCCCACCAAGAATGAAAGTTCCCTCCTAACTGTCGAATGTTTTTAAGTCGCATTTATTCAGCGCATTCCATGTATGCCTCACACCGATGCCGGACTCCCGTCTTCCTTTCTCTTCGCCCCGTAAAACAACGTATACATCACCGGAATCACCACCAAGGTAATCAACGAGGAACTGGCCAGGCCGCCGATGACCACGCGGGCCATGGGGGCCTGGGCTTCGGCGCCTTCGCCCCAGCCCAGGGCCAAGGGGGTCAGGGCCAAGGCCGTGGTCAGGGTGGTCATCAGGATCGGACGCAGTCGGCGTCGTCCGGCTTCCTGGACGGCGTCCATGGGCGAGAAGCCTTTGTTCTTACGCAGGTTCGAGGACTGGTCCACGATCAGGATGGCGTTGTTGACCACGATCCCGCCGAGCATGATGCAGCCGATGAAGCTCTGCACGTTCAGCGTGGTTCCGGAGAGCAGCAGCATCAGGACCACGCCGATGGCGGCCAGGGGCACGGCGAACATGACCACCAGCGGATCGCGCAGTGATTCGTAGAGGCAGGCCATGACCATGTACACCAGGACCAGGGCCAGGATCAGGGCCAGGGTCAGTTCTCCGAAAGCCTCCTGCTGCTCCTCGTAATCCCCGGCAAAGACGATTTCATAATCCCGAGGGACCGGAATCTCCCGCAGGACCTCGCGCATGTCCCCGGCCACGGCCCCCAGATCCCGTCCACTGATGCCCGCGGAGACCGAGGTGATGCGCTGCTGGTCCTTGCGGTCGATCTGGATCGGACCGCGGCCGCTTTCCACGGTGACGACGTTGCGCAGCATGACCTGCTCCCCGGCAGTGTTGAGCATGGTCATGTCCAGAATGTCCTCGATGCCCATCCGCTCCGCCTCGGCCAGCTTGACCAGGATGCGGTATTCATAGCCGCCCTCCCGATAGTTCGCGGCCCGGCTCCCGGCGATGGCGGTTTCCAGGGTTCGGGCGATCTTGGTGGCGGACAGGCCCAAGTCCGCGGCCCGAGTCCGGTCGATGTGGAAAAGCTCCTGGCGCACTCCGGCCTCCCGGCTGAGCCGGACGTCGGTGATGCCCGAAACGTTCTCCATCCGTGCGGCCACCTCGGAAGCCAGGGCGTCCAGGCGATCCAGCTCCCAGCCGCGGACCTCCACGACCATGCTGTCGCCGTCTCCGGCGCCCATGCGCAAAATGAACAAGCCCTGACCGGCCCGGGTGCGGATCACGGTTCCGGGAATTCCGCTCAAGGCCGGGCGCAGGGCCGCGGCGATCTGTTCGCTGCTTCGGGTCCGCTGGGCAGCCGGAACCAGGGCCATGCGAATTTCAGCCCGAGACCCGCCTCCCCCACGCCAGCCCGAAGCGCCCACGTTGACGACCATGTTTTCAGCTTCAGGCACCAGTTCCCGGACGATCTCCTCAATCCGTCGGACCTGGGCGTCCACCACCTCCAGGCGGGTGCCCACCTCCATTTCGATATTGACCCGCACTTCGCCCTCATCCGTGCTGGGCATGAATTCCGAACCAAGATGCGGGATCAGGGTCAACGCGCCGACGAACACGGCCACGGTCAGTCCCAGGGTGATCATCCGGTGCTGCAAAACCCATTGCAGTAAATCCAGGTAGGCGTCCTCCAATTCCTTGAACATCCGCCCGCTGAGAGCGTACATCCGTCCCCGTACGCCCGTGATGGGGGAGGCGGTCCCGGCAGTGGGTTGCAGCAACCGCGCGGAAAGCATGGGGACCACGGTCAGGGCCACCAGCAATGAACAGATCAAGGCAAAGGCCACTACATAGGCCAACTGTCGGAACATCACCCCGGCGACACCTTCCAGGAAGACCATGGGCAGAAAGATCACCAGCGTCGTGATGGTACTGGCCGTCACCGCCGCGGCCACTTGACTGGTCCCCTGAACGGCCACGGCCTTACCTTCGCCGCCCCGTTCACGAAGGCGGTAAATATTTTCCAGGACCACGATGGCGTTGTCCACCATCATTCCCACCCCCAGGGCCAATCCGCCCAGGGTCATCAGGTTCAGGGTGAAGCCGCCGAAATAGATCAGGGTAAAGGTGGCGATAATGGAGATGGGGATGCCCGTGGCAATGACCAGGGTGCTGCGAATGTTGCGCAGAAAAAAGAGCAGGACCAGCACGGCCAGGGTTCCACCGAACAGGATGGACCGGCCAACGTTCGTGATGGACTGTTGGATGTACTTGGAGGTGTCGATGATCGAGGTTATCTGTATCTGGGGGAAGTCCGCGTTGATCCGTTCCAGCTCCCGAAGCACGGTCTGGGCCACCTGAACGGTATTCGTCCCGGCCTGCTTGCGAACGGCCAAGCGTACTCCGGGCTCGCCGTTGATGCGGATGATTCTGGTCTGGCGCTGGTGCCCGTCCAGGACCTCGGCCAGTTGACCAAGATAGATGGGCGCTCCGTCCCGAACGGCGACAACGGTGGAGCGGATTTCCTCCAGGCTGGTGAACTCTCCGGGAGTGCGCAGGGTGACCTCGAACCGGCCCTGATCGATGGTCCCGGCGGGCACGTTGATGTTGGCTTCGCGCACGGCCTGGACGATCTGATCCAAGGAAAACCCCAGGGCCAGGACGCGGTCCGGATCGACGTTGATCTGAATTTCCCGCTCCAACCCGCCCCAAATGTCCAGGGCGGCCACGCCGGGAATCCGCTCGATGCGCTGTTTGACCTGGTTGTCGATCACCAGGCGCATTTCCACGGGGTCCAGGCGGCTGGACGCACCGAGGATCAGAATTGGAAACTGGGCCGCGTCGAACTTGAACAATTGCGGCCGATCCGCGGCGTCGGGAAGCCGACCGGCGATCCGGTCCAGCCGGTCGCGAATGTCGTTGGACGCCGCGTCCAGGTTCGTGCCCCAGGAAAAGGAAACCCGCACCGAACTCCGGCCCTCGGAAGAGATCGACGTGATCTCTTCCACGCCTGGAACCGCGGCCACGGCTTCCTCCACCAGCCGGGTGACCAGCTCTTCCATTTCCTCGGGGCTGGCATTCTCGTAGGACGTCACCACGGTCAAGGTGGGATAGGTCAGTTCCGGCATCAAATCGATGGGCAGCCGGGACAGGGACACCCCGCCCAGGATCACCACGATCAGGACGACCATGATGGTGAAAATCGGGCGGGAGACGCTTTGTTGGGTGATGTGCATGGGGCGTGAGGGTAAGAAGGGAAGTGCTGATGGCTCTTTCGGGGTCGGTATCGGTATCGGAATCGGGATCGAAATATGATTAGAGGCGAACAAACAGTATCGATTCCGATACCGATACCGCCCCCGACACGATACCTGTGGAATTACTGATCATGAACGATGCGCACCGTGGAGCCGTCCTCCAGGAGGTGTTGCCCGAGAGTGACGACACTGCCGGAAAGATCTTCGGGTTCCAGTATCTGGGACATGCCCTCCTCGGAAATACCGACTCGCACGGCAACCAGCCGGGCTGTGTCGTCGTCCTGGATCACGAAGACGCCCTGTTGGCCGTCACGCCGGACCAAGGCCGCGGAAGGCAGCAGGACCGCGTTCTCGGCTCGGGACAACTCCAACCGCGCCCGGACGAACATGCCCGGCTTCATCAGCCCTTCGGGGTTGGGCAGTTCCAGTTCGACCCTGGCCTGGCGGGAAGCCTCCCGAAAGACCGGGGCAATCCGAGCCACCTGGCCCTCGAACTGGTGTCCGGGCAAGGCGTCCACGGTCACCAGGGCCTGTTGCCCGACTCGAATCCGGGCATAGTCCCGTTCCGTGACGTGGAAGACCGCCAGCACGGCACTGACATCCAGGACGCTGAGCAAGGGGGTGTTGGCGGACAAGGTCGCCCCCTCGTCCACGAACCGTTCGCCCACCACCCGTGGAGGCTGGGGGCCGTTTTCAGGCCAGGAAGCCTCGATCCGGGCATAACTCATCCGAACCTCGGCGGCCCCCAACGCGGCCTGGCGTTGTTCGACCTGGGCCGTGGCCACGCGCAGGCGGGCCTGCTGGGCGAGATACCGGGAACGGGTCAGATCCAGCTCTGCTTGAGAAGTGACCATTTGGCCTCGTAAGGACTCGATCCGGACATATTCCTTTTCCGCGACGTCCAGTTCACTGCGGGCCTCTTCCAGATTGGCCCGAGCCACGGCCAGCTCGGCCCGAGCCTGCTCCACCTGCTGCACGAACTCCGCGTCCTCCAACTGCGCGACAAGTTGACCGCGTCCGACCGGGTCGCCCACGTCCACGAACAGTTTTTCCACCCGTCCAGAAATCTTTGACGCGACATCGAATTGAGCCCGAGGCGACAAGGTTCCGGAAAAGGTCCGAATATCACGAACAACTCCAAGTTCCACGGACTCGGCTTGGACGGCGACGGCCGGACTTCCGGCGGGCCTTCCGGCTCCCGGCTGTTGGGAATCGGGTTGCAGCGCCCGGTAGGTCATCCAGCCCAATCCAGCGAAAAGAATCAGCAAAACAAGCGGCAAAACCACCCGCCGCGGTCGTCGAGACATGTTCATGCTCCGTGGTTGATCAAGAAGTGATTCCAAGGTGGAAGAGAGCGCTCCGGCACGAAGCTTCTTCCGACAATGGAAGACTGTAGCCATGGCCTCGAAAAAGGCAAGTCTTAGGAATTATCAAAACGGAAGAATGGAATCAGACGTGGGATGAATGACGGAAAATTCCGTTTCAACGCGCCCAGAGCAACCAGCGCGTCGAAACGGAATAAAGGATCAGTTATACAGTGTCACGCTCAGTGCCGCATGAGCGCACGAAGACAATACGGAGGGCATCCGTGGGAAATCGATTAATCGATCACGCCGCGGAACAACTTTTTGAACACGGAACACCCGCAATATCCGGTTTCCTGGGCCATGCGCAGGGCACGTGAGTCTCCCAAGGCCGCGGCGGAACGAAAATCACGGCAGGCCAGGTCACGCTTGTCCATCTTCATATACAACAGCCCGCGGTTGTGGAACGCAGAAGCTTGGCTTGCATCCTGAAGGATGGCCTTGGAGAAGTCCGCTATGGCCTTGTCCGGAAACCCGGCGTCGGCCAGGGCCAGGCCACGTTCATTGAGCAGTTCGGGGTTGTCGGGAGCGATATCCAAGGCCCGGGTCAGGCAGTCCACGGCGGCCTGAGGATCGGTATACAGCTGACAGTTCCACAGCAGACGGGCTTGGCGCAGCCAGTCCTGAGCGCTTTTTTCCGGCTTGGCTGCGACGACAGGAGGAGAAGATTGTTCCTCGGCTTGCTTGGACGGCGCCGGAGCAGCGGGGGCTTCTGGAGTCGGGGCCGACTTTTGAACCGCTTCGTGCAATTCCTTGAGCTTGTCGGCCAGAGTAGTGCGCTCCCCTTCCAAGACGACCAAGCGTTCCTCTTCGCTCGCGAAACGTTCTTCCAAAGCGCTTTCCAGTGCATTCAGGCGAGCATCCAAGCGGCTCCCCAAGGCAAGGATGTCCTGCTCTCGGTCAACGGGAAGATTGGCGGCTTGCTCCGCCATCCGGCTTTCCAGATCGGCCACACGTTGCGCGGTATCTCTAGAGGCTTCTTGGGCGGCTTCTCGGGCGGCTTCTTGGGCCGCCTTCTTCAAGTCGCCGATATCCTTCCGTAAACTTTTCTCCAGATCAATAACTTTCTGAGTAGTAGCCTTGAGAACGTTTTGCAGTTCCTCACCGCTCTTCTCCCAAGGGCGATCTCCCAGGACCGCGAGTTCCTTATCCAGGCGCTGTTGCGCCAAAGCGGCCATTTCTCCCACGGTCTGAAGCTGCTTCTCGTTGATGTTCCACCTGGAGTCGAAATCCGCGAGGCTCTGTTCCAAGCGCCCCAATCCAGTCTTCAAAGCTTCGAGTTCCTGTCCGCTGGACGCTTGAAAAGTCTGTTGCCCCTCGGCGACCTTTTTCAACTCCTCGCGAAACTCAAGGGCAATGGCTTCAAGTTCAGCCTTGGTCAGCTTTGAACTGGAACCGGAACCCGCACTGGAGCTTGCGCTGGGTTTGCTGGAACTGGATTTACTTGTTTTCTGCTTCGACACGTTGATTCATCCCCCTTTAGATGTCTTTGGAGACAAGAGCTTGGACGAAACCCGGTTTGCATACGCCTTGTCTCCAGCCTCGTTTCGGCGGCGATCCATCGCAATACCGGCTTGGACGCGAAAAACGCGTTCCGATCAGCGGTTGAGCGAACCGGCGATCCCGATGATCACTTTGTAAGCATCATTTTCGCGACCCTTTTCCGATTCCCAAGACGCCGGCTCGCCAAATTTCTCAATCTTCATGGCAGGACCAGGCTAGCGCCCGCCCCCGGCGTCTTCAAGTTCCTTGGCCAATGACTGGAGCATCTCCTCAACCCGTTCCAGGGTATCGCGTTGCTCATCGGTCTCCACCTGGGACCCCAAAAACGCGGTCTTTCCCGCGGTGTCCCGCAGAAACCCGGCCACAAGCTGTTTGCGAAATATCTCGGGCAGGCCCTGCAAGGCCAGCATCTGCTCTTCCAGGGTTTCGACCTCGACACCCAATTGCTGCTGACCTTGCCCCAGGGACTCGAGTTCATCACGAACCGACACCCGTTCGCGCTCCCAGGTCCGTCCCATCTCCTCCTGGGTCGAGGCCATATGACCGCTTTGAATGTGCAGGTCTCCGAGCTGTTCGGACAGTTGAGTCATTTGGTTGTTAAGCACGATGTAAACCCCGCTGCTCACGACCAAGGCCAAGGCGACGGAGAGGAACAGGACGGCCCCCCACCCCGGGCCGGACGGACGTTCCAGGACTTCATCTTCCTTGAATTCCGGTCGGTTTTCGGATGCGTTGCCGGACCGGGAAGGATCGGAAGCTTGTTTATCGAGAGATTCCGAAATTGATTCCAAAACAGTTTTGGAAGGGTCGGATGCGTCGGTTGCATGGGAATACTGGGTGGATTCCGGAGTTCCTTCCTGAACTTCAAGGGAAGATGCGGCGGTATTTTCAGCGGAGGCCTGTTCCGAATTCTCGGCAAGGACTTTGTCTTCCGATTCCGATATGGTTTTCTTTTCCATCGTGGACTCCATGGGCGGCTGAAGGGTTAGCGTGGAAGTTTCCGTGGATGAAATGTCGGTGGCGGCCCCCCGGCGGGATGTCGCCGAAGAATTGTCCCGGTGCTCTTCCGGTTCGGAGGTTTCGAGCGTCGAGTCGGGTTCCGGCTCTGGCTCTGGCTCTGGGCGCAGTTCGCGTTCAAGGTCCGCGACCTCTCGTTTTGTTTCAGCCACCGAGCGTTTCAAGCGCCGATGCTCGCCGAGATACGGCAGGCTGGTTACGACGAACCCCGCAACGAAAAGGATCGAAATCAGGACAAAAATGGGTAAGCTGAACTCGACGCTCAGCAACTCCGGCCAATGGATCACCATGGGCAGGGCCGGAGACAAGATTTCGGCGTTCTGCACCGCGCCCAGGGCGATGGCCACACAGAACAGAAGGAAGAACAGGATTTTGACATGTTTCATATCAGCTCCATTTCCCGACTTCGCGAAAAAGCGCCCGAAAAAACTCGGTATCAGGCCCGAAGGGCGGCCAGTTCCTTGTATTCCAGGTTAACCCGTTCCCGAACCAGGGTCAGCGTCTCCAGGGCCTGTTCGTGGGCCTTGCGATTGCCGGCCTCCAGCATCTCCCAAATCCTGGCCGGATGGGCTTCCAACGCGGCCCGCCGTTCCCGCATGGGCTCAAGGAACGCACCGAGGCTTTTCAAAAGCAGCTTTTTACAGTCCACGCATCCCAACGTGGCCTGGGTGCAGCCGGAGACGATCTCGGAGCGCTGAGCGGCATCCGTCATCAGCATGTGGTAGGGGAACATGTTGCATTGATCCGGGTTGCCGGGGTCTTTTTTGCGCATCCTGTTGGTGTCCGTGAGCATGCTCATGATTTTCGGCGTCACCTGCTCCATGGACTCCGAAAGGTGGATGGCGTTGCCGTAGCTTTTGCTCATTTTTCTGCCGTCCAGGCCGGGCAGCTTCTGGGCCTCGGTCAACTTGGCCTGGGGCTCCGGAAAGAGCGGAGTATAAAGGAAGTTGAAGCGCCGGGCGATTTCCCGGGTCAGCTCCAGGTGGGGCAATTGGTCCTGGCCCACCGGAACGAGCTGCGGACGGTAGATCAGGATGTCCGACGCCATGAGCACCGGGTAGCCCAAAAAGCCGTAGGTGCTCAAGTCCTTGGAGCCCTCGAGTTCGCCTTTCACTTCCTTGTAGGTGGGGTTGCGCTCCAGCCAGCCCAGAGGGGTGATCATGGACAGCAGGAGTTGCAGCTCGGCATGCTCCTTGATCTGGGACTGCAGGAACATCGTGCATTTTTCCGGATCCAGTCCAGCGGCCACCCAGTCCATGACCAGTTCGGGCACGAACTGCCGGATCCTCTGCGGGCTGGCGTACTCGCTGGTCAGGGCATGCCAGTCGGCCACGAAGAAAAAGCACTCGTACTCTTCCTGCAAGGCGATCCAGTTGACGAGTACGCCGAAGTAATGGCCCAAGTGCAGCGGCCCGGTGGGCCGCATTCCGGAAACAATGCGTTGCGGGGTCGTGGACATGAAACCGATCTTCCTCAGTAATAAGTGGTTTAAAAATTCATAAAAACTCGACCCACTGCGCAAATGGATCGATCAAAGCAAAATATTGGTAAAGAATCTGACCATCGGCAGCAGAACACTTTGCAGCACACCGGTCATCAGCAGCAAGATAATAACGACAAAGCCGTACCGCTCGAAACTGTAGATCATGCGAACGCCGCCGGCGGGCAGAAACCCGGCCAGGATCTTCGCGCCGTCCAAAGGCGGGATGGGGAGCAGGTTGAAAATCCCCAGAATCAGATTGACGAGCACCCCGTACTGGGCCATCAGGGCCAACGGTTCGATCACGCTCATCCCGGCCCCGCCAAGGGTCACGGCCAGAAAGATCAAGGCGTGAAACAGGAAGGCGAAGGCCAATGCCAGAGCGAAGTTGGTCCCCGGACCGGCCAGGGAGACCAGCATCATCCCTTTGACCGGGTTCTGGAAATAGCGGGGATCCACCGGAACCGGCTTGGCCCAACCGAAAAGAAAGGGGCTTTTAATAAGGACGAGAATCAGCGGAAAAAGTATCGTCCCCACGGGATCGACGTGGCGGATGGGATTGAAGGTGAGCCGTCCGGCGTTTTTGGCGGTGGGATCGCCCAAACGCCACGCCGCGTAACCGTGCGCCGCCTCATGACAGGTGATGGCGATGAGTACCGGTACGGCCATAATCGCCAGTTCGCGGATGAAAGATGCTATGTCGAACATATTTCATCAAAATACCACGCTTGGCCGATGGAAGCAAGGAATGGCCGCGTAGCGTCCATTTTCAAAGGTTTTCTCAGCTTGGCCAGACCGGGCAGGGCAAATTTTTTCTCAAGCCAAGGCTCTCTGGATCGGTATCGAAATCGAAATCGTGATCGAAATCGATTGCTGGTAACTTTCCGATTTCGATAGCGATTTCGATTTCGATCTTTCCTGCTCCAACCAGGGCGATATCCCCCTGGCCCCATTTATCCTGACAAATTTGAAATTATTGCGAGTTTCCCGAGAAAAAAAGCCCTGGCCGGACCGGCCTCCCGCCTTGAACAACATCACGCTTGTCGGTTACGTTTTCAAACCACACAGGGAATCTCCCCTGCACCACTGATATCCAATAAGGCACGTCAAACCCCAAAGGACCCATACCATGCCCGTCGAATCCATCTACCCCGAGGAACTGCCCGCATTCAGCGCCAAGCTGAAAGAGTCCGACTATGCCCTGGTGGACGTCCGCCAGCCAGGCGAATACCGGGAGGGCCATATCCCCGGGGCTCGATTGCTACCGTTGCCGGAAATTGAAGCCCGCCTGGACGAACTCGCCGCCACGTCAAACCTGGTTTTCTACTGCCGCAGCGGCGCGCGCTCCCAGGCCGCGGCCAACCTGGCCCAGACCGCCCTGCCTCCGGATACCCGCATCCTGAACATGCTCGGCGGGTTCATGGCCTGGGACGGCCGAGCGCTGACCGACATGCCCCGGCTGGAGGTGTTCGCCCCGGGCCGGGAGTCGTTTGAGACCACGTCCCAAGCCCTGCTGCGGGCCATGGATCTGGAAAAAGCCGCCCAGCGATTTTACCAGGCCGCGGAAAGCAGAGCCACATCCTCGGAAATGGCCGCGACTCTCACCACCCTGGGCAAGGTGGAGCGCGCCCATGCCAGGGTGATCTTCCACCGCCTGCAACTCGCTGACGCGGAATATGCCCAGCGGGATTTCGAGGCCTGCTTTGATGAACTGAAAGGGGATATTCTTGAGGGCGGGGAATCGCTGGAGGCGGTCGTGGGGCGGCTCCAGCATCGCGGCACCGACAAGGCGAACAACGGCTTTTGCCTTTCCGTGACCGAACTGGCCCTGATGATCGAGACCGCGGCCTATGACCTGTACAAAAACCTGGCCGGGGTCCATGCGGGAACGGAACTGGAAGCGGTCTTTCTGGAATTGGCTGAGGATGAACTGAAGCACCAGCGCCTGTTGGCCCGGCTCTTGCCGGAGTGCACGGCGTGACCACGCGCCCCGGCCCAAATGAGCATTATGATGGTTCTCGAATCCCCGTGGCCCTGACCCGTTGCGCGGCCTACGAGATGGACCAGCTTGCCGAGTCCATCCAGGCTTGTTGGAAAGCTTTGGGCCGCGTCTTTCGCCCCGGGGACGCAGTGCTGGTCAAGCCCAATCTGGTCACCTCCCGCCGGGCCCATCTCTCCTGCACCCACCCCCAGGTTGTCCGGGCCGTGTGCATCCTGCTGCTGGATCACGGGGTCCGCGTCCAGGTGGGCGACTCTCCGGCCTTCGGCACCGCCGGACAGGTAGCCCGGGCCGCCGGCCTGACCGAGGCCTTGGGCGACCTGCCCGTGCCGGTGCGCAACCTGAACCGACCGGTTTCGGTCCGCCTGACCGGCGCTTCTCAGGCCGGCATCCAGGTGGGCATCTCCCGCCACGTCCTGGAGGCCGACCTGCTGCTCAACCTGCCCCGGCTCAAGGCCCATTCCCAAATGTACATCACCGCCGCGGCCAAGAACCTGTTCGGGTGCGTCTGCGGGGTGCGCAAGGCCCTGGCCCATATGCGCCACGGCCAGGGCGACGACCTGGCCGGGCTGATCCTGGATCTCCAACCCCACCTGCCGCCCACCACCTCTCTGCTGGACGCGGTCACGGCCATGGACGTCTCCGGCCCGGCCAGCGGACAGCCGTGCTACCTGGGCCTGCTGGCCGCCTCGGGCAACCCCGTGGCCCTGGATACCGCCGTCTATACGGCCCTGGGCCTATGTCCGGAACAGGTTCCCCTCTGGCGTGAGGCCCGCCGGAAAAATCTGCCCGGCCACCACCCGGACCAGATCACCACCCCTCTGCTCTCCCCCGCGGACCTGGACCTTTCCGCCTACCAGGCCCCGGATCGCCTCAACCCGATCTCTTTCCACCCCCGGCAGGTCGTCAAAAGCATGTGCCGCCGAGCTTGGCTGGGGCTTCGCGCTGTAGCAGCGGGCAGATGATAACGAGCAGAGGAGGGACTGCGGGATCGGCTCGAAGCCGGGGGAACATCCCCAGACTTCGAGAGTGTGGTCATTTATCCGTAATACTTCGAAAAACACCTGCTCTGGCATTTTCAATCAACTCTTCGGAAGAGACCTCTCCGAAGTTGAAGTTGATAATCTTCCACTCATTTTCCGGCTTGTAGAAAATGAATTCCATCCGCAAGGATGCTTCCGCGTTGTACATGAGGTAGGTGAGGACATGAATTCGGCTGCTGTATTCGTAAAGCCCGATGCGTTCCCGACCGGTGTAGGCTCCAAACGTTTCCGGCAACAACTCCAGTTTTGACGTTGTTTCCGCTATGCCTTCACCTCCAGCATACCAATTGGGATTGGTTGCTATCAATCCGCCAATTGCCTCCGATGCCTTGCCTTCCGTCAACAAAGAAAAAAACGCGTCCAATGCCTCGTCATACGAAGCAGCGGCGAATGCCGGGCCGCTCAGAGAAATTGCAAAAAAGACCGCCAAGCCCATAAACCACCGCCTCGCGGTGGCCGTTCGATTGATCTGAGGCATGCTTCCTCCATCTTTTAAAGTATATAGAAAACTGCGCCCGCTCCAAAACGTATAGACTACCCAGGGCCGGGAAGCTTCGCAACTCCGGCCCTAACCAAAACCAAACTCGCCCAGAGCTTCGCGAACCCGCCCCATCTCCGCCCAGGTTCTTGACCTGACGGGGCCAACTCTTTACAGGCACACGGTGTGGAAGATGATGTTTCTCTCCACATGATATTCATCTCAACGCAAACGAATGGAGGTTTTGGAGCATGTTGAAGCGTTTTCTTCTGACAGGACTGCTGTTGGCGGCAATGACGTCCACGGCCTGGGCGCAGCGCACGATCACCTTCGCGTCCGACTGCACGTGGCCGCCCATGGAAATGATCAGCGAAGACCGCGAGTGCGT
The DNA here is from genome assembly GCF_900182865.1 of Desulfonatronum zhilinae. Lineage (NCBI taxonomy): Bacteria > Pseudomonadati > Thermodesulfobacteriota > Desulfovibrionia > Desulfovibrionales > Desulfonatronaceae > Desulfonatronum > Desulfonatronum zhilinae. Next base: position 18,112 of record NZ_FXUJ01000014.1, on the reverse strand, counting down.
CGGATTCGGGCCGGATCTTGTCAATGCCATGGCCAAGGCCGGCGGATTCGAAGCCGTGATCCAGAACACGGCTTGGGACGGAATTTTCGCAGGATTGGCTACCGGGCGGTACAACGCCATCTCCTCCTCCGTGTCCATCACCGAGGAACGCAAGAACGCCATGGACTTTTCCGATCCCTACTTTGAAGTCAAGCAGGGCGTCGTGGTCCGGGACGGCTCGGACATCAAGACCGAGGCCGACCTGGCCGGCAAGACTCTCGGCGCGCAGATCGGGACAACCGGCTACTTCGCCGCCATGCGCATTGCCGGAAACAACGCCAAAAGCTATGACGAAGTGGGCTTGGCCGTCACCGACCTGGCCAATGGCCGCCTGGACGCGGTGATCGCCGACGATGCCGTGGCCGCGGACTATGCCCTGACCCATCCGGACTTCTCCAAGACCCTGACCCTTGCCTTTTTGATCGAGCCAGACGAGCCGGAGTACCTGGGCTTTGCCGTGAAAAAGGGTGACACAGAAACCCTGGAACTGATCAACAGCGCCTTGGCCGCGGTCAAGGCCAGCGGTGAATACGATCAAATCTTCAAAAAATGGTTCGGCGGGGAATAACCCAGTTCCCTGATGATCACCTCTCTCTTCATGCCGGATGCGGCCAGCCTCCGGCATGAAGAGGCTTGATCCTTCTTGAATCCTCAAGCGACGCCAAAGGGAAACGATGGCCGAAAAGCAAGTCGTCATTGACGTTGGAGACGGAGCGGCCCTGCCGCGCAAGCAAGACCGAGGACTTTTCAGCGCCTGGTGGATCGCCCTGATCGGCGCTCTGGGCATCATTGCCTATCTGTGCATCTCCCGCCCAGATCCATACTTGCGGGTTCTCAAATTTCTCCCGGACGGGATCGTGGTCACCTTTCAGGTCACCATCCTGTCCATTCTTCTGGCCCTGGTCCTGGGCCTGTTCACCGGTCTGGGGCGGATTTCAAAGAAACGGGTCATCAACCTGATCGCCTCCACCTATGTCGAAGTAGTTCGCGGCATCCCGCTGCTGGTCCAACTCTTCTACATCTATTTCGCTCTGGGTCAGGTCTTCGCCAACCTTCCGGACTCCAACGCCCTGTTCATCTTCCTGAAAAACATGCCGCCCCTGGTGGCCGCGGTGATCGCCATGGGCATCTGCTACGGGGCCTACATGGGCGAAGTTTTTCGAGCCGGGATCGAATCCATCGACCATGGTCAGACCGAGGCGGCCAGATCCCTGGGCTTCAACCGCACCCAGACCATGTTCTACGTTATCCTGCCCCAAGCCTGGCGGACCATCCTGCCCCCCGTGGGCAACGAATTCATCGCCCTGCTCAAGGACAGCTCCCTGGTCTCCATCCTGGCGGTGTCGGACATCCTGCGCCGCGGTCGGGAATTCGCCAGCGTGACCTTCAACTACTTCGAAACGTACACCATGGTTGCCCTGGTCTATCTGGTGATCACCCTGCTCCTGTCCAAAGTCGTGAGCACCATGGAAGAAAGGTTGAATTATTATGAGCGCCGCTGAAAAAATCATCAGCATCCGCAACGCCAGCAAATTTTTCGGCGACCTCAAGGCTCTGAACGACGTGTCCCTGGACATCCATGCCGGGGAAAAAGTGGTGATCATCGGACCCAGCGGCTCCGGGAAAAGCACCCTGTTGCGGGCCGTCAATCGGTTGGAGACCATCGACCGGGGCGTCATCACCGTGGACGGCAAGGACGTCAACGACCCCAGAAACGACATCAACGTTTTGCGCATGGAAATGGGCATGGTTTTTCAAAGCTTCAACCTCTTTCCACACAAGACGGTGCTGGAAAACCTGACCATGGCCCCCATCAAGCTGAAGAACATTCCCCGCGCCCAAGCCGAGGAACGGGCCATGGCCCTGTTGAAGAAAGTGGGCATCGATGAAAAATCCGCGGTTTATCCGGTCAAGCTCTCCGGCGGCCAAAAACAACGGGTGGCCATTGCCCGTGCCCTGGCCATGAACCCCAAGATCATGCTCTTTGATGAGCCCACCTCCGCCCTGGACCCGGAAATGATCGGCGAGGTGCTGGACGTCATGGTCACCCTGGCCAAGGAGGGCATGACCATGGCCGTGGTCACCCATGAAATGGGCTTTGCCCGGGAAGTGGCGGACCGGATCGTTTTCATGGACCAGGGGGAAATCGTGGAAGTCGGTGCACCGGACCACTTTTTCGAACGCCCCGAGCATCCCCGGCTGAAAAAGTTTTTGAGCCAGATTTTGTGAGGGTTCAGCTATTCAACGGTTCACGGTTCAACGGTTGGTTTTGGCCAGGACATGCAAACCTGCTTTCCATGACGATCTTTTGATCCGAACCTCACTCGCCCTCAATCACGACCGTAACCGTTGAACCGTGACCCCCTGAACAGTTGAACCCTTATGGACACCCTTTTCGCCCCCTGGAGAATGGAGTACATTCTCGGTCCCAAGGCGGACGAGTGCGTGTTTTGCCTTCCGGAATCCACCGCGCGGGATCGCGATCAACTGGTTTTAGTTCGCGGAAGGCTTTGCTTTGTGATCATGAACAGGTATCCCTACACCAACGGCCACCTGATGGTGGCTCCGTACCGCCATGTTCCGGACCTGACGGATATGAACGAGGCGGAAGCCGGTGAAATGACGGATTGGCTGCAACGCTCCGTCCGGGTTCTCCGCGAGGCGCTCGGGCCGGACGGCTTCAACATCGGTTTGAACTTGGGAAGCGTCGCCGGCGCGGGCATTCAGGACCACCTGCATATGCACGTCGTCCCCCGCTGGCACGGAGACACCTCATTTATGACGGTTTGCGGCCAAACCCGCGTCGTCTCCGAGCACCTCTCGGCGACGCACGCCAAACTGGCATCGCTGTTTCTTACCATCTCACCCACACTCTAACCCCGCATAAGGAGAGGCTGTATGCGCTATTTGAAGGTCTTGCTGCTGACACTTTTTTTCTTCGTCTCCATGGTGTTCTTTATCCAAAACAACGACATGTTGTCCAACGAACTCGTTCTCAAATTGGAACTGTTCGACCTGAGCTTCGTTTCCCGCGAAATGCCCTTTTACCTGATCGTCCTGGTGAGTTTCGTGATCGGCTCGGTATTCAGCATGAGTTATTTCCTGGCGGAAAAAATCCGGCTTACCCATGAGTTGAAATCCTCCAAGGCCAAACTGGCCGCCCTGGAGCAGGAAGTGACCTCCCTGCGCAACCTGCCGTTGGAAGAGGAAGTCTATCCTTCCAGCTCCAAGACCGAAACCGCCTTCTCCACGGCATCCTACGCAGACGAGTCGGCGCAGCCCTATTCCGAGAAAAAGCGCGAAGACGGCGTGGCATAAGGTCATTGTCCCACGTCGCGCCTCCTCTCGGCGCGTTGTTGGCCGCCATCGGGTTCACGAAACGCATCTCGGCATTCCGGGCCGCGCGTGAACCCGGTGGTGTTTCCTTTTGACCGCCTTTTTCATTGAGTTGTAACGAATGCGCGATTGGATAAAAATGGTTTTCTCCTCCAGGTCCATGGGTCAGAATCATTTTCCCAACGAATCCCACGCGGACGGGTTGTTGCCGCCCTCCGAGGACACCTTCGCGGCCATCAGCGAACTGAGCCGGGTGGTCAAGAACAGCCCGGACGCCGTGGAAATTTATCTGGCTCTGGGCAACCTGTACCGTTCCCAAGGGGAAATCGAGCGGGCCGTTCACATCCGCCAGAACCTGATCCTGCGCCCCGGCTTGCATCAAGAGTTCAAAGCCCGTGCATATTATGAACTGGGCCGGGACTACAAACGCGGCGGCTTTGTGGACCGGGCCTTCGACGCCTTGCGCCAAGCCCGTAAGATCGCCGGCAACAACCCGGCCATCACCCTGGAACTGGCCAAACTCAGCGCCGAATCCGAGGAATACGTCCAGGCGGCCAAGTATTACCAGGAGTTGGGCAACTCCGTTGCCGAGGCCCATTACATGGTTCGGCAGGCCCAAAAAGAGTGTCGGGACGACCCCAAGCGCTTCCCGGCTGGTAAATGGCTCGACCGGGCCCTGAAGGTTTCCCCGGGATGCATGGAGGCTTGGCTGGAAAAACTGCAACGCGCCTGGGGCGGGCTGGAAAAAACCAAGCCGGCCACTATCCTGGACAAGGCCATGGCCCTGGTCCCGGAACAGATGCGCTTCATGTTGCTTGAAGGACTTCTAAATACTTCGAGCAACAACGACCGTTCCGGCAACGCCCCCTCTTCCGCCCCGGACTTGGACGCCGCCCTGGCCGTGCTGTCCGGCTATCCCCAGGACATGCTGCTCCAGTATTACGGAGGCCTGCTGCTCCTGAACCAAGGCCACGAACAGGACGCCCAGGCCTGGTTCGAGCGCTGCCTGATCCTGGAGCCGAATTTCTGGCTGGCCCGCCTGGAAATCCTGAATCTGGCAAAAAAACACCACGATTTGCCAAAAACCCTGGCCGTGCAACTGGATTTTTTTCTTTCCCGTGCCCGGGAAGTCAAACGATTCTCCTGCCGTCAGTGCGGACTGAAGCGGGAATCGATCTTTTTCATCTGTCCCCGCTGTGGTTCCTGGCACTCCATCACCTTTCGCCGCAATCTGAATGAGTGATCCAAGTCCGCCCAAGCTGACGCCCATGCTGGAGCAGTACCTGGGCATCAAGGCCGCCCATCCGGACGCCCTGCTCTTTTTCCGCATGGGGGACTTCTACGAGCTGTTCTTCGAGGACGCCGAAACGGCGGCCCGGGAACTGCAGATCACCCTGACCAGCCGCAACCCCAACGCCGAAAACCCCGTTCCCATGTGCGGGGTGCCCTATCACGCCTGCGAATCCTACCTGACCCAACTCCTGAACAAGGGGCTCAAGGTGGCCATCTGCGATCAGGTGGAAGACCCCAAAGAGGCCAAGGGACTGGTCAAACGGGCCGTGACCAGAGTCCTGACCCCGGGCACCCTGGTGGAGGACGCCGGCCTGGAGGCCAAGGAGCACCATTTTCTTGCGGCGCTGTTCTGGGACGCCCAGGCGGATTTCGGCGGGCTGGCCTGGGTGGACGTGTCCACCGGGGCGTGCCGAGGCATCCGGGTACGCGGGCAGATGCCCCTGTGGTCCTGGGTGAACAAGCTCCAGCCACGGGAACTTCTGCTGCCCGAGCATCTCCGCCCTCCGGTCCAGGCCGGGGACGTCGCCGACCGGATCACCCCGCTGCCCGTGCGCGGGTTCTTCGAGTTCGGACAGGCCAAGGAACGGGTCCTGCGCACCCAGGGCGTGGCCGATCCGCACGTCCTGGACCTGGAGAACAAGCCGCAGCTCATCCAGGCCTTCGGGGCCCTGCTGGCCTATCTGAAGCAGACCCAGAAACACGATCCGAACCACCTCCAGTCGTTTCAAGTCATCCAACCCGGCGATTTTCTGCTCCTGGACGAAGTCACCCTGCGCAACCTGGAAATTTTTCGCCGCCTAGACGGCGGACGCGGACCGGGCACCCTGCGCCACGTCCTGGACCAGACCCTGACGCCCATGGGCGGCCGCCTATTGGAATCCCGACTCCACTACCCCTGGAAGGAGCCGGAGCCGATCCTCCAAAACCAGGCCGTCGTCGCAGCACTGTTGGAAAGCGACGCATCCCGCTCCGAACTCGCCCAGCGACTGTCCACCACAACGGACCTGGAACGCATCGCCACCCGGATTTCCATGAACCGGACCTCGCCCCGGGATTTCGCGGCCCTGCGTCAAGGCGTCGCCCGGCTGCCCGGGCTCCGGGAAGCCTTGAACACTCTGACCCAGACTGGTCAAAATTCCGACGTGCCGGGAAACGGATCCCCGGTGGTTTCACCTTCCGACCATGGACCGGGCAACTTCGACGACATGCCCCCGCAACTGCTCCAGGACGTTTTGCGGACATGGGACGATCTTGACGACCTGGCGGACCTGCTCCAGCGGGCTCTGGTAGACTCTCCGCCCCTGCTGATCACGGACGGCGGCATTTTTCGCCCCGGATACGACCCGGATCTGGACGTTCTGCTGGACCTGGCGGAGCACGGACAGGATACCTTGCGGGAGATGCTGGCCGGGGAACAGGAACTGACCGGCCAACCGAAACTGAAGATGGGCTACAACCGGGTTTTCGGCTATTATTTCGAGCTGCCCAGGTCCCAGAGCAAGGAATTGCCCGAGCGATTCCAGCGGCGACAATCCCTGGTGTCCAGCGAGCGTTTCGTGACCGAAGAGCTGAAAGAGCTGGAGGATCGCTTGCTGGGAGCCTCGGATCGGCGCAAGGTTCTGGAGCACAAACTGTTTCAGGAACTGCGGGACAAGGTAGACGGATTCCGGCCACGGGTCATGCGCATGGCCGAGACCGTGGCCCGCCTGGACGTCTGGTTGGCCTTGGCCGAAGCGGCCAGGAAATGGTCCTGGTCCCGCCCCGCCGTGGCCACGAACCTGAACATCTCCATCATCGGCGGCCGTCATCCGGGCATCGAGGCCTGCCAGGGCAGCGCGGACTACATTCCCAACGACGTGCACCTGGACGACCAGCGGAGGGTGCTGATCATCACCGGTCCGAACATGGGCGGCAAGTCCACGGTGCTCCGCCAGACAGCGCTGATCTGCATCCTGACCCAGATCGGCTCCTTCGTCCCGGCCGCCCGGGCGTCCATCGGCCTCACGGATCGGATCTTCACCCGTGTGGGGGCCTCGGACAACTTGAGTCTTGGGCAAAGCACCTTTATGGTGGAGATGATTGAGACGGCTCGCATCCTGCGTCAGGCCACCCAACGCAGTCTGGTCATCCTGGACGAAATCGGCCGGGGGACCAGCACCTACGACGGCCTGGCCCTGGCCTGGGCCGTGGTGGAGGAACTCTCCGGCCAGGGGGTGAAACAATCCAGAGGGCCCGTGCGGACCCTGTTCGCCACCCATTACCACGAACTGACCTCCCTGGAAGGCCGGTTGCCCGGTGTGCGCAACTACAACATCGCGGTCAAGGAGTGGAAAGGCGACATCATTTTTTTACGCCGACTGGTCCCAGGCCCTTCGGACCGCAGCTACGGTATCGAGGTGGCCAAGCTGGCCGGCCTGCCGCGCGGGGTCGTGGCCAGGGCCAAGGAGATTCTGGAGGAACTGGACGCCGCGAAACAACCTCGAAAGCTCCACCAGTCATCCAAACCGGCGCGACAACAACTGCTCCGCGATCCCTTGCCCGGCTTGGGAATCACGCCACCCTCCCGCGAGAATCCGGAAGAAACCGAAATTTTGAACCGATTACGCGACCTGGACCCGACGCACCTCAGCCCCATGCAGGCGTTGACCCTGCTCCAGCAATGGAAGGAACGCCTGGAAGGCGACGTTGGAATCTGAATCGAAATCGAAATCGCGAAAAGCAAATAACGAGCTCGAATGTCGACGATAGCGATTTCGATACCGATTTCGATTTCGATTTCGTCTCCAGGCAAAGCCTGAATGTGCGACCATATTGAACGTAAAAAATGAATGAAGGAGAATCGAACCCATGCATCACTTTACATATCGCAATGGAGAACTGTACGCCGAGGATGTGGCGGTCCGGGATTTGGCCGCTCAGTACGGCACCCCGCTGTACGTCTATTCCACGGCCACCTTCAAGCGCCACTTCCAGGCCTTTGACTCCGCCTTCGCCGATTTGCCGCACATGACGTGCTATTCGGTCAAGGCCAATTCCAACCTCTGCGTACTGCGCCTGCTCAGCGAACTGGGCGCGGGCATGGACATCGTTTCCGGGGGCGAACTGTTCCGGGCCCTTTCCGCCGGGGTCCCGGCCCGCAAAATCGTCTATTCCGGAGTGGGCAAACGGGCCGAGGAAATCCGGGAAGCCCTGCTGGCCGACATTCTGATGTTCAACGTGGAGTCCATGGACGAGCTGCGGCGGATCAACGATATCGCCCTGGAACTGGGCAAGGTCGCCCGGATCAGCCTGCGCATCAATCCGGACGTGGACCCCAAGACCCATCCTTACATTTCCACGGGGATGAAAAACAACAAGTTCGGCCTGGACATCAAGCAATCCCTGGAAGGCTATGAACTGGCCCTGAAGCTTCCAGGCATCGAGCCCGTGGGCATTGACTGCCACATCGGCTCTCAACTCACCTCCATCGAACCGTTCCTGGAAGCCCTGCACCGGATCAAGGACTTCAGCCAAAAGTTGAAAACAATGGGCGTGGATGTTCGTTTTCTGGACCTGGGAGGCGGCCTGGGCATCACCTACGACCAGGAAGAGCCTCCGCATCCCAAGGAGTTCGGCCAAGTCCTGGTCCGGGAACTTCAGGACATGGACGTCACCCTGATCCTCGAACCGGGGCGGGTCATCGCCGGCAACACGGGCATTCTGGTCACGGAAGTCGTGTACACCAAGTCCACGGAAACCAAGCATTTCGTGATCGTCGACGCCGCCATGAACGATCTGGTTCGGCCATCCTTGTACCAGTCCCATCACTCCATCGCCGAAGTGACGCCCCAACGTCGGCCGACACGGAACGTGGACGTGGTCGGACCCATCTGCGAGTCAGGCGACTTCCTGGCCCGGGACCGGGACCTGCCCGAAGTCCGCTCCGGAGAACTGCTGGCGATCTTTTCCGCCGGCGCTTACGGCTTTACCATGTCCTCCCAGTACAATTCCCGCACCCGGGCCGCGGAAATTCTGGTGGACGGCTCCCAGACAATGCTGGCCCGCAAACGCGAAACCTACAGCGACCTGATTGCCCTGGAGCGTCAATGTCTCAAGGAATGAACACCCTCTTCGAGCGGTTGCCGTCCGTGCCGGTCCCCATGGACCGGCTGCGCGGCTTTCAAAGCCAATTGGGCATCGATCAGGAGGACTTCGTCCGGATGGATCACCTTTCGGACGCGTTCTTGCCGGAAAAGGAGCGATTCGCCCAGCGGGTCTTCGATCATTTTCACGGCATCCCGGCGACTCGCGTCGTCCTGGACCACGGCCCGTCACATGAACGGATGATCCGGATCTGGTCCCATTGGTACGAATCCTTTTTCCAGAACCGCAACCAAGACGCTTTTTTGGTCGCCCAGTGGCGCAGCGGCTTGAACCACGTGGCCGCGGGCATCGACCATCGCTACATCAGCCTGGGCTACGCCATGGCCCGCAAATTCATCCATGAAACGGCCTTTGCCAAGCTGGACCCGGAACCCTGCTCAGCGGCCATCGACCTGATGGATCGCCTTCTGGATCTCTGCCTGCTGGTGGAGACGGACGCCTTTATCACTTCCCTGACCAAGTGCGATATGGAGATCATTCGCGGCATCGCCCATCAGGTCCGCAATCCCTTGATGGTCATCGGCGGCAACGTCCTGCGTCTGCGCAAACAGCTTCCCGCGGACGACCCCAGGCACGAAGTGTACGAGACCATGCTGCTGGAGGCCAACCGCCTGGAGCGGATGGTTCGCAATGTGAACACCTACAACGAGGTCTTCCAACGCGAGCCCCGGCCCAACACCTGCGACCTGGACTCCGCGATCAAGGCCGCCCTGGCGGAACTGCTCCCCCAGGAGGGGGTTCGTATCGAAATCCGGCTGGACCCGCACCACCCCAACGTACTGGCGGATCCGGAAGACCTGCGGGTCATTCTGTATCACCTGATTCAAAACAGCCTGGAAAACGCGGCGGACGCCTCCACCCCCGAGGTCCGGATCAGCTCCGCCCCAAGCGAGACCAACGGCGACTTTCTGGATCTCCACATCTTCAACAACGGCCCGACCCCGGATCCGGACAGCCTGGAGAGCCTGTTCACGCCCTTTTACTCCACCAAGGCCCTGGGCACCGGCTTCGGTCTGCCCATCGCCAGGCTGGCCGTACGCAAGAATCACGGCCACCTGACCTTACGGTCCCATCCTGAGGAAGGCACGACTTGTCTGGTCACCTTACCGATGTGATGGGGTGATGTTTGGCTCACGCGAAGGCGCGAAGACGCGAAGCCGAAATGATATGTACATCCTGAGCGTCTTCGCGCCTTCGCGTGAGCCCCTTTAACATTTACCCGGAGAACGACGACATGGAAAAACCATTACGTCTGGGCATCAGCTCATGCTTGCTGGGCAACAACGTCCGCTATGACGGCGGACACAAGCTGGATCGATTCCTGCGGGACACCCTGGGCAAGTACGTGGAATTCGTGCCGGTCTGTCCCGAGGTGGAGTGCGGCATGCCCGTGCCCCGGGAGGCCATGCGGCTGGTGGGGAACATCGAGAATCCGCGATTGCGGGCCATTCGCTCCGGCGAAGACCTTACGGACCAAATGCTGGCCTGGACTACGGAGAAGAATAAATGGCTGGCCGGACAGGACCTTTGCGGGTTCATCTTCAAAAGCAAATCGCCATCCAGCGGCCTGCAAGGCGTGAAGGTCTACTCCGAACAAGGCATGCCCCAGCAAAAAGGGGTGGGTATTTTCGCCAAGACGTTCATCACCCGTTTTCCGGACATTCCGGTGGAGGACGATGGACGCTTGAACGATCCGGGCCTTCGGGAAAACTTCATCGAACGGATCTTCGTGGCCCGTCGCTGGCAAGACGTAGTCGTGGCCAAACCCGCCCTGGGCCCGCTGGTTGCCTTTCAAGCACACCACAAGTATCTTATTTTAGCCCACAGCCCGAAACATTACACAGCCTTGGGCCGCTTGGTGGCCCAGGCCTCGGAAATGGATCGGGACCAGGTCTTCGCCGAGTATGGTCGCCTGCTGTCCGAGGCCCTGCGAATACGCACCACCAAGGCCAAATTGTTCAACGTGCTGGAAAAGAGCATGGGCCATTTCAAAAAGCAGATTACGGCCTGGGAAAAGCAGGAACTGCTGGACGTCTTCCGACGCTTCAAGGAAGGCCAAATCCCGCTGATCGTCCCGATAACCTTGCTCAACCACTACATCCGCAAGTATGATGAACCGTATCTCACAACACAGTTCTTCTTCCATCCGCACCCTTTGGAACTCAAACTGCGCAACCACGCCTAGCCCCTACTCACCTTTTCCCACGCCCACGCCATGCGCCTGATCCGGGACTGGTTCCAACGACATTTCAACGACCCCCAGGTCGTGATCCTGGTGGGCATGCTGATCGTGGTGTTCGCCGGGATCTACTTCCTAGGGCGGATGGTTGTACCCTTTCTGACCGGGCTGGTCATGGCCTATCTGTTGGAAGGATTAGTGCGGTTTCTAACCAACTGGCGAGTTCCTCGACTCCTGGCCGTGCTGATCGTCTTTTTCGGGTTCTTGACCGGATCGTTCATCGCCTTGTTCTGGCTGCTGCCCATGCTCACCAAGCAGATCGCCCAACTGGTTCAGCAGATCCCCGGCCTGATCACCCACACCCAAGCCCTGCTGCTCCAGCTCCCGGAGCGCTACCCCAAGTTCATCAGCGACGAACAGGTGGTCCAGTTCACCACGGCGCTGCGCACCGAACTGTTCACCTTCGGCCAAAAGCTGCTGACCTTTTCCGTGGCCTCGGTCACGGGGTTGATCACCATCATCGTGTACTTGATCATCGTGCCCATGCTGATCTTCTTTTTCCTCAAGGATAAAGAGAAAATAGTGAGCTGGCTGCGAGGCTTCCTGCCCAAGGAGCGGAACTTGGCTAAGCAGGTTTGGCTGGAAGTGGACAACCAGATCGGTAACTATATACGGGGGAAGTTTTGGGAAATCCTGATCGTCTGGGGCGCTACCTACGCGACCTTTCTCTGGCTCGGCATGCAGTACGCCATGCTGCTCGGGCTGGTGGTCGGCCTGTCGGTGCTGATTCCCTACATCGGAGCCGCCGTGGTCACCCTGCCCGTGGCCATTGTGGCCTATGCCCAATGGGGGTTCGGGGACGAATTGTTGTACGTGCTCATTGCCTACGCCGTGATCCAAGCCATCGACGGCAACCTCCTCGCCCCCCTGCTCTTTTCCGAAGTGGTGGACATCCACCCCGTGGCCATCATCCTGGCCATCCTGGTCTTCGGCGGACTCTGGGGCTTCTGGGGCATTTTCTTCGCCATTCCCCTGGCCACAGTGGTCCAGGCCGTACTCCGCGCCTGGCCCAGATCCATGGCTCCGCCTCCGGAGGCATCAGAACCCGGCACGCAGTCCACAGAATAAAGAGCGGAGGGGAGAGACAGCCTTTTTCCCTTCCCATCCTCTTTAACCGTCCTTCGTCTCCGCTACAGTGCGACGCAACCGAGGAACCTCCCGGACTTGGGCCCAGACCATCCCCAGGTACTCGTAGACGGCACGTTCGCTGCGACGTAACGCGGCGGCGGACGGGAAATAATCACCAGGATGGCGCTCCTTCTCCAAGGACTGCTTGACCAGAAAATCCGTCGGAGCCGGGATCGGAGCCAGTCCGGCGGCCTTGGCCAGGGTCACGGACCTCGGCATGTGCGATGCCGAGGTCACCAGCAAAAAAAGCTCATCCGCCGCGATCACCTCCCGCAACGCCAGCATCTCCTCCGCCGTATCCCTGGGTTGGTCCAGTAGAATCCTCGGCTCCAACTCTCCCAGCTCTCCAGCGGCCTCAGCCATGACCTGAGCATGGGAAAACGCATCGAAAACCGCTCCTCCAGTAAAAACCAAAACGCTCTCCGGAAGCTGTCGATGCAGCCGGATTCCTTCGACGAGCCGGGCAAGCGAGGCGTCGGACAATTGCATTGTCGCGGGCAATCGAGGATCGGAACGATGCCCTCCGCCCAGCACGACGACAAACCTGACGTCCGCCAAACCCCGAACATCCGTCACGGGTTCGTAACGACGCTCCAACGGAGTCAGAAGGCGATCCGCCACCGGAGACGAGGCAAAGCCCACCGCAACCATCGTCCCCAATAGCAGCAACAACCCGGCTGGCTTCCGGCCTTTCCCGAACCACAGCAGCGCCAGCCCGGCAACCAACAGAAATCCAGCCACGCTCAGGGGCATGCAAAACTGGCCGATGATTTTTTTCAACAGGATCATTGGAGATGGTTCAGGATTCAAAGCTTCTCCTTCGGTGTCGGGGTCGGTATCGGAATCGGGGTCGAATAAGGGTCATGGGCGAACAAACAGTATCGATCCCGATCCCGATCCCGATAGCGACGCCGACCCCGATAACTTTTTTTCAAGTGAATAACTCACTACCGAAGTAAACTTGGTATAAATCACTCCGCCCCCCGGATCATATCCATCATCTCCTCCACGGACAGTTTGATTCCGCTGTCCGTTCCTTCCAGCAAACTGGTGGCCAGGTCGCGTTTGTGGCGGTGCAGATCGAGGATTGATGGCCTGGGGACCGGAGGTCGAATCAAGAAATACGAGTGGTTCGCGTCTTACATCGGCTCTCCTTCATTCGCAATTATAAAAATCACTCGACTCTGCTCAACACAGCCCCACTCTTCCCATTCGTCGCAACGGATTCGATATTACTCCGGCTTGTTATCCTGATCCGAAGTGTTGTGTACCGAATTCAAGGGGCATTTCACGCGCCTGGTCATGCCTGCTCACCTTCAATGATACAGAGGACTCTTGCCAGGTCAACATCCTTGAACAAGCCCGCCCACTTCTCTTCGCGCCTCGCGCTCTCTTTTTCTTTAGACTTTCCTCAGCCCAAACCATCCTCCCCCCGCCCAACAGCCCCGGTGAGGTCGAAAGTGATTTTTGCGCCCTGAAGGTAAAAAGGCTAACTTGGCATTTTTCACGAGACATTCTCCTTCAACCTTCCAACCTTCAACCATTGAGGAATACAATGAAGATTTTGCGTGCATCACGCATGGACCGATGCATCGGCTGTCACTCCTGCTCTTTGGCCTGCGCTCGGCAGGTGCACAAGAAGCTCTCCTGGAGCATGGCCGGCATCCGGATCAAGTCCAGCGGCGGCATCACCACCGGCTTTGAAGCCCGGCTTTGTCTGGCCTGCGACCCGGCCCCCTGTGTCAAGGCCTGTCCCACCGGCGCTTTTTCCCAGCGCAAAGGCGGCGGAGTAATTGTAAAAATGAAGCTGTGCATTCAGTGCGGCAAATGCGCCCCAGCCTGTCCGGTGGACGCCGTCTATCTGGACGAGAAGACACAGCCATACGTGTGTATTCATTGCGGCCGATGCGTGGAGTTCTGCCCCCACGACTGTCTGGAAATGCGCCAAAAACAGGAACATGTCCGCCAGGGAGGTGGTGCCAATGACTGATACCGCGTTTCGTATCTGCATCGTCCACTTGGACCGGGACAAAGGCGAAATCATCTCCTTTGGCGACAAGAACGTCCACATCGGCGGCAGCGGTTTAGCCGCAGCTTTGTTTGAAACCTACGGTCTACCTGAAAAACCATGGTCTCACCCGGACCAGCCCTTGATCTTCGCCATCGGTTGCCTGACCGGCTATTTTCCGCTGATGTCCAAGGTGGTCTGCGGCTTCAAGTCGCCCCATCACGACCAGTACGCCGAATCCCACGCCGGTGGCCGTCTAGCCCTGGCCATGCGCTTCGCCGGATACGACGCCGTGGTGCTGCGCGGCCGGGCCGAGGTGCCCGTGGCCGTACATGTGGGCTCGAAGATCATCGAAACCAAGGACGCCAACTACCTCTGGGGCGCCAACGCCCTGACCACGGGCCGAGTGATCCGCAGGGCCTTTCCCGGGGCTTCCGGTCATCGCAGCATCTTACGCATCGGCCCGGCCGGGGAGACCTTGTCCGCCTACGCCTGCATCAACGTGGACACCTTCCGCCATTTCGGACGGCTGGGCGCGGGGTCGGTCATGGGAGCGAAGCACGTCAAGGCCCTGGTGATCTCCGGGGATGGCGACCAGGAATTGCCGGGCGCGGACACCAAGGCTTATGCCAAGCTGTTCAAAAAAGTCCACGACGACATGACCGATACGGAAATGATGAGCAAGTACCACAACCTGGGCACCCCGGGAAACGTGGCCCCGCTCAACGCGCTCAAGTCTCTGCCCATCCGCAACTTGACCCAGACCACGGACCATGAGGTGGACGGCATTTCCGGCGAAACCTTTGCCAAGGACCTGCTGATCCGCAACACCGCCTGTGCCGGTTGCCCGGTGGGTTGCATCCACGTGGGCATGCTCCGGGAGCAGTTCCAGGACGAACACCGCTTCCAGATTCGCCAAGTGGCCTACGACTATGAACTGATCTTCGCCCTGGGCTCAATGCTCGGCGTAATGAACGCGTCCGAGTGCCTGGCCCTGATGGATGAAGTGGAAAAGGAAGGACTGGATGCCATGAGCACCGGCGTGGCCCTGGCCTGGGCCACCGAGGCGTATCAGAAAGGACTTTTGAGTAAGGAACAGGTGGAGGAAGAATTGGTCTTCGGCAACACCGCGGCCTACAAGGAAGCCATCTGGTGCCTGGGCCATGCCAAGAACGAATTCTATAAGGATTTAGCCAAAGGCGTGGCCCACGCCGCGGCGAAATACGGCGGAGAGGACTTCGCCTGCGTCCTGGGCCAGGAAATGGCCGGGTACGCCACCGGAGAGACCTTTTTCGCCTCCCAGTCCCTGTCCTTCCGCCACTCTCACCTGGACACCGGAGCCTATGGCTATGACCAGAAAAAACACGACAAGGACCCGGAAAAAGCCACCCGCTATTTCGTGGAGGACGAACGGGAACGTGTCTTGTTAACCTCCCTGGTCTCCTGCCTCTTCGCCCGGGGGGTCTACAAAAAATCGCTTCTGGCCGAATGCTTGAAGGTCGTCGGCCTGCCCGAACTGGCCGAGAACATGGACAAAGCCGCCGATGAAATGCAGCGATTGCGCTGGCGGATGCGCTTGGCCACGGGATATGAGCCGGAAAAAACCACCATTTCGAAGCGATTCCTGGAAGTGGAAACCTGGGCCGGCAAAATGGACCCGGAATACCTGGAAGCCCTGCGCCGATCCTACACCAAAGCCATCCGGGAACTGGGCGCTCCACTCCCGGCCAAGGAAGAGGAGTCGTCGACGTAGCGCTTTCAGCGCTCAGAACGATTCAACCAAGTCTATCGGCGATACCGACCCATGGACATGCAGGAATCCAGAAAAATATTGGTTTTCAGTGAATTGAGGTATTGAAAGAAAAAAGGGCTTCCGGTTCATCGGAAGCCCTTTATTTTCTTGGTGCGCCAGGGAGGGATCGAACCCCCGACCCTCGGCTTAGAAGGCCGATGCTCTATCCAACTGAGCTACTGGCGCGAAGCGGTTATCTCTACTGTAAGCTTATGAACCTGGTCAAGAGTGAGGAAAGCATCTGTCTTCAGCAAGCGCGATCATCAGCGGGATACACAACGGGCCCGAGGATCGTCGCCGGCCCGGACCATGATCAGAACGGCGAATATGATCAGCATCGCTCCCAAAATACCAAGATAGCCCAATCGCTCCCCCCACCATGCATAGGCGACCAACGCGGCCACCACGGGTTCAAACGTGGCCACCACGGAGGCGCGAGTGGCTTCAAGGCGACGCAATCCCGCGCAATAGGCCAGGAAGGCCCCATAGGTGGAAACGAGAGCCAGAACGGCCAAGGCTATCCAGGCGACGAGCGTTTTTTCATGAAAGTCCACAAAGGGATAGAGGGCGAGGGCCCCGATCGGCAAGGAAACGACCATCACCGAGGCCGCGGAGTATTTACTCAAATACCGCTTTCCGAAAATATAGTAGAGAGCGTAGGTCAGCCCTGAAAGTAAACCATACCCCACGGCGGCCGGATTCCAGAGACCTTCGCGAAGGGCGGTCAGGCCGTCCGGACCGAGGCTGACTCCCAGAACACCCAGCAAGGTTATGCCCACGGCCAGTATCTTCAGGCGTCCCAGGGCTTCCCCGAGAAATATCCAGGCCAGCAAGGCCACCCAGGCCGGAGCTGTATAGAGTAGGACCGCCGCGACGGAAGCGCCGCCAAGATCAACCGTTTTCTGAAACGCGCCGTAAAACACTCCGACACAGACCAGCCCGAAAAAGAAAAAAGCCGGGACGTCGGCTCGTTGAACACGCCATTGGCCATGGATCGAGACATGCACCATGAACAGCAGCGCTCCCAGCGTCGCCCGCCAGAAGGCGACTTCCAACGGCTCCAGGCCTTGTTGAAACGCCAGCAAAGCCAGAGGACCGATCATTCCCCAGAGAGTTGCGGCCAGAAGAACATAGGCGTAGCCTATTTTGGATTCCCTGGACAATTTCATTGAGTGCGATCGCCTTGTGTGATTTCTTCATATGGCCGCCCCTGCCAAGTCTTTTTATCTCCACGGACTCTATCAGACAACGGAAACGTCGCGTCATTATGCGTATTGATTGCCATTTTCATACCAGCCAGCACTCCTGCTGCTCCTTCGTCAATCCCAGAAATGCTTGTGAAATCGCCATTGCCCGAGGCTTGGACTCCCTGCTTTTCACGGAACATGGCGTCTACTGGGATCAGGATCGCCTCGAAGCATTACAATCCAACTATCCGCAATTGAAACTCTACTCCGGTATCGAGGTCGCGCTGACGGAAGGGTACCATATCGTGGCCTTCGGGGCTCGTTTTCTGAGTCATCCAGTACACCACCTTTCCCTCTCGGAACTCAACCGTCTTGTCGCCCCGGAGCGGGACAACACGTTTCTTTTCGTCGCGCACGCCTTTCGATACCAGACAAGCCCGACGCCGGAACTGGAGCAAGTCCTTGGTTGTTGCGACGGCCTGGAAATGCGGTCCATCAACATCTTGCGCGACCATGCCATAGAGCGTCCCGACAAAATCCTTTCGGCGGACCATGCCCTCTACGAGCACTATTTACAAGCGTACGACCTCATCCCGCTCTACAATACCGACGGCCATGACGAAGACATCATCGGTTTGATTTCCAATGACCTGCCGATATCCGCTCCTCCTAGCGACGAAGTGGACCTCGCTCGTCTCTTCAAGCGCCATTCTCCTGTCGAATTTCAAAACCGTGCCCTGCTGGCTTTGCACCCTTTGCTTGGCGCACATGGTTGAAAAGCCTCTGATTGCAAGTTCTCTCAAAAACAAAAACGCCCGCTTAGGTATCTAAGCGAGCGTTTTTGTGATGAGAAATGATCTGGCGGCGTCCTACTTTCCCACGGTTAGAACCGCAGTATCATCGGCGCTGGAGGGCTTAACTTCCGAGTTCGGAATGGGGTCGGGTGT
>NZ_FXUJ01000013.1:0-121757 GCF_900182865.1 Desulfonatronum zhilinae | reverse complement strand
CTTCTTTTTTGGTCTCGTCGTTGTCGTAGATCACCGGGTCGATATCCACTCGAACCCATTTCTTGTCGTCTTTTTGCAAGTACTCATGAGCCATGCCGGTCTTTTTCCAGAGCTTGACCGAGCATCCCGGAAGCATGGCCTCCAGCTCAGTGTTCAGGGCGATGCGCTGAAAGGTTTGCCTGTAGGTTTCCGCCGAAGGCACCCTGCCGATGTCAACGGCGTTCATGAAGTACCGGTTGCCTGCCAGCGGTTTGACGTGATCAAAATCAGTTTTCCCTTGGACCATCAGCCCGAGCATGGTTTTCAAGATGTTTTCTGTGGATATCTGCGGCCTACCGATGGTCACCTGCTTTGCCACAGCATCAAGACCTGCCAGTTTGGCCATCTGTCCTACGAACACCAAGCCGGCTGGCCCGGCCTGGAGGTTTTCCTTGTGAACCACCTTGGATATGCCCATACTCATCGCCCCCATCACCTATTGGGTGAGTTTGTAAAGTTACTGCGTCGATGACTGAACATATCTAAATGATTGAACAAAGTCAAGAAAAAGACTGCACTGTTACTGTATTAGCATTGCAATAACTTCACGGATTCAGGAAAACATGAAGTGATGAAGACAAGGAACTGTTTCAAGGATTTCGGGGACGCGGAGTTCCTTGATCTGCCACAGGGCCGCCGCGTTTCGGCCCTTCCTGAAGCCGGAAATGGATCGTCATCAGCCAAGCTTGATTCCCCGGCATGATGAAGGTAGCAGTATTGCCGCACACTAACTGGGTGTTGAAAAAGTCCTTATCCGGCAGTCCGTTCAAAAACCCCAAGTGCAAGGAGCAAAAAAAAGTTCAAGGTCGAAGCGTATTTATTCATACGTGAGAGTTTGAACTTTTTGCAGCGACGCAGCAATTGGGAGTTTTTCAACGGACTGCTAAACCTGGAGACGCATTATGGATCCCGCCGCGCTGATCCCCGAGGCCCTGCCCATTCCCGTTGAATGGGGCTGGTTCTACGCGTTTTTGCTGCTTACCTTCATCATTCACCTGCTGTTCATGAACGTGATGCTGGGCTCGTCGGTCATCGCCCTGATCCACCACCTGCGAGGCAAGGCCGAGACCGAGCCTTTGACCGTGGATATTTCCCGGAAGCTGCCGTTCATCGTGGCCTTCACCGTCAACTTCGGTGTTGCTCCGCTGTTGTTCCTGCAGGTGCTCTACGGTCAGTTCCTGTACACCAGCAGCGTGCTCATGGCCGTGTATTGGCTGGCCGTGGTCGGGCTGGTGATGCTGGCCTATGTCAGCGCCTACATCTACGATTTTAAATACGTCTCCCTGGGCGCACTGCGCACGGTGTTCATCGCCGTGACCGCGGTCTGTCTGCTGGCCACGGCCTTCATTTACACCAACAACATGACCCTGATGCTCAGGCCCGAGGTCTGGCCAGAGTATTTCGACCGGCCCGGAGGGACCATCCTGAACCTGGGCGATCCCACCCTGATCCCCCGCTACCTGCATTTCGTGGTCGCCTCCCTGGCCGTGGCCGGGCTGTTTCTGGCCCTGCTCTGGCAGCACAAGGCCGCCCGGGGCGAACCCGACGCCCTGCGCTGGGTGTCTCACGGCATGGCCTGGTTCGCCTACGCCACCATGGTCCAGGTCGCCGTGGGCATCTGGTTTCTGGTGGCCTTGCCCCAGCACATTCTCCTGCTGTTCATGGGCGGGTCGGGCCTGCATACGGCCGTCCTGCTGGTCGGCGTTTCCCTGGCCGTGCTCAGCGTGATCACGGCCATGCGCCAAAAGGTCTACCTGACAACGGGCCTGCTGGTAACCACGGTCACGGTGATGGTCTACCAGCGCGACCTGCTCCGGGACGCCTATCTCAGTCCGTATTTTCAGGTCAGCGACCGGGTCGTGACCAATGAACAGCTGCCCCTGATCCTGTTCATCATCACCCTGGTCCTGGGGCTGGGGGCCATTGCCTGGATGCTCAAACAAGGCGCGATGGCCGGGAAGGAGGTGCGCTCATGAGTTATCCGGTCTGGGAGCTGTATTGGGCCGGTGGCGGCCTGCTCATCGCGGTCATCGCCATCATCCATGTCTTCATCGCCCACTTCGCCATCGGCGGGGGGCTGTTTCTGGTGCTCACCGAGCGCAAGGGCTTACGGGAAAACAACCGGGGCATTCTGGACTACACCCACCGCCACGCCAAGTTCTTCCTGATCGTGACCCTGGTTTTCGGGGCCCTGACCGGGGTGGGCATCTGGTTCACCATTTCCCTGGTCGCCCCGGCGGCCACCTCCCAACTGATCCACACCTTCGTCTTTGCCTGGGCCATTGAGTGGGTCTTTTTTCTGGCCGAGATCGTGGCCATCTTCGTCTACTTCTACACCTTCGGCAAAATGGAGCCCCGCCGACACATGCTCATCGGCTGGCTGTATTTCTTCTTTGCCTGGATGTCCCTGTTCATGATCAACGGGATCATCGGCTTCATGCTCACCCCCGGAGACTGGCTGACCACCCGGGACTTCTGGGACGGCTTCTTCAATCCGTCATTTTGGCCGGCCCTGGCCTTCCGGACCTTCATCGCCCTGATCCTGGCCGGGCTCTACGGCTTTGTCACCGCCACCTGGGAAAAGGACCCGGAACTGCGCGAAACCCTGGTCCGGCACTGCGCCAAGTGGCTGCTGGTTCCCTTCGGTTTTCTGCTGCTCTCCGGCTGGTGGTACGTGTCCATCCTGCCCGAGGGCCCCACGGCCATGATCTTGGGCCGCAACCCGGAAATCGTGCCCTACTTCCAGGGCTTTTTGTGGATCTCGGCCCTGCTGTTCATCGGCGGCCTGATCATGGCCGTGCGCATGCCCGCGGGGATCAAACGGCCCATGGCCTTGGTCCTGCTGGCCATCGGCCTGTTCTACATGGGCAGCTTCGAGATGATCCGCGAGGCCGGGCGCCGACCCTACGTGATCTACGGCCACATGTACTCCAACGCCATCATCAAGGGCACCGAGGACGCCATCACCCAGGCCGGATACCTCCAGTCCGCCAAGTGGATCCAACACCGGGAAATCACCGAGGCCAACAAGCAGGCCGCCGGACGGGAGCTGTTCCGAGGGCAGTGTTCGTCCTGCCATTCCATCGATGGTCCGCTCAACGACATCCGTCCGCTGACCGCCAAGTTCGGGGTCTTCGGCATGGACGCGATGATCTCCGGCATCGGCCGGGTCTACGAATACATGCCCCGCTTCGCGGGCACGCCCCAGGAACGCGACGCCCTGGCCAACTTTCTGGTTCACGCGGTCCACGAGCGGGAAGCGCCCCTTCCGGATCAAGGGCTGCCTCAACGACCGGAACAAACAGCCGAGGTGACCATCCCGCCCTTTGATCCGGACCAGGACGAGTATGTGCTGCTGGCCTGGTGCAACCTGGGCGAAAAGTGCATCACGGACTGCGACGCCCACTGGTCCCTGCTGCCCCCGGGCAGTACGCTTTACGCCCAGTTGGTCCGCCGGGATTTCCAGCCGGAAATCGTCACCGAGAACGTGGTCATCACCTACACCGCGCCTCCGGGCTCCAGGGACCCGGCCTCCCAGGTGGAGTTCTGGGACTACGCGGACTCCCTGATCGGCAAGGAACTGCCGCGCAACGTGGGGCCCACCGGAATGGGACTGACCGGGGAAATGACCCTCAACCCGACCTTCCGGACCTTCATGGCCAGCGGAATTCCGGTCCTGCCCTATGCGGACGACGGCTCCCTGAATCCCTATCCGATCTTCACCATTGAGGCCCGGAACGCCGAAACCGGCGAGTTGCTGGCCATGACCCAGGCCGTCGCCCCGGTCTCCACCGAGGTGGGCTGTCACAACTGTCACGGCGGAACCTGGCGTCGGGACGGGGCCATGGGCATTGCCGCGGACACGGCCTCGGACGTCCTGGCCGTGCATGACCGTCGCCACGGAACCACCCTGCTGGCCCAGGCCGAACAGGGCAATCCGGTACTCTGCCAAAGCTGCCACCCTGATCCGCTGCTGAATGCCGAGGGCGACCCCCAGCGACTGAATCTGCCCGCGGCCATCCACGGCTTCCACGTCCACTACCTGCTGGACCGCCCCGGCCCGGAACCCTGCCACGCCTGCCACCCCACCGGGCCGGACAGCTTCACGTACTGCGCCCGAGGGGTCCACGCCAGTGAGGTCGGACTGACCTGTACCCACTGTCACGGCACCCTGGAAGACCACGCCCTGACCCTGCTCAAGGGCGAACATCAGGCCGGCAAGCCCCAGGCCCAGCGGCTGATGCGCGACCTGCGGCCCCGGGTGGTCAGCACGGTGGACGACATCAACCCGCGCACGCCGTGGAACGACCAGCCGGACTGCCTGTCCTGCCACGTGGACTATGAACGCCCCGTAAGTCGCGACGTTTCCGCCTTCAACGACTGGGTCCGCGGCCCTTCGGGACTGTACCGCCTGCGCACCGACGAATCCGGCCTGATGTGCCAGGCCTGCCACGGCCCCACCCACGCCGAATACCCGGCAGTAAACGCGTTCCACCCGGACCTGGACGCCGTCCAGCCCCTGCAATACCAGGGCAATAAGGGCGTTATCGGCAGCCGGGACAACTGCGCGGTCTGCCACATCGAGGAAATGTACTACGACTTCCACCACCCGAATACGGTGAAGTATTGATTCTGGATTCTGGATTCAGAATGCAGAATGCAAGGACCTGTAGGGGCACGGCGCGCCGTGCCCCTACAGGCGAAAAAACAAAAGGCAGCTCGCGAGAGCTGCCTTTCTTATGTGTTTCATGAGGCCGTCAGCCACATGAAAGCTTGTTCATTTTTTCGCAAATCAAAACGGAATGAAGGGCAAACCTCCGGGCACTCCACCTCCTGAATTCTGGCTCCTGGCTCCTGAATTCTGACTTCTTCCCTTTATCTCGCGATCATCGCCCGCAGGATGTCCGCGCAGCCTTCGGCGTTGTGACTCATCTCGTGCATGTATTCGAAAAAATGCAGAAGTTGGAAGACGTCCTTGAATTCCATATCCGCGCTGAACAGTTCGCGAAACAGCAAGGACTTCATCTTGCGCACGTCGTTGTGCTGGCTGCGCACGGCCCGGTAGCCGTCCTTGACCGCTTGGCGGTCCGCGAAGTCCGTGTGCAGTAGCCGGATGGTCCCTTCCAGAGCCGGCTTGAGCAGTTCCACGGTCCGAATCGCGCCCTCGACCATGGTCAAGCCGCCGGTGCGCAAGGTTCCGGGGATCTTCACCGTATGGATGTTCAGCCAGTCCAGAGCGTCCTGGGCCGAGTCCAGGATGTTGTCCTGGGCCCGGGTGTAGTTCAGAAACAAGGTCTTATCCACGGCCATGAACAGACCGCGGGGCAAATGGTTGCGGGTGTTGCGCTTGATCTTGTCCGCCTTTTCCTCAAGCTGATCCAGTTCCTGCTTCAAAAGCTGGAACTCCTTGCACGCACTGCCGCCACCAATATAGCACAACAACGACTCGTTGATGATCGTCATGGCGGCTTCCACCTGACTGTAGTGCTCCAGCAGACCGTCCATGGGCGAACGCCCGCCAATCATGCTCAAAAAAGGAATTCGAACCCGCATACGTCACCTCGTGGGCGTGCGGCCCGCTCTTAATACACGGACCATCGTAATAGTTGAAAAATAACAATGGACGTAAAGGCGGCGATTGGAACGGTCAGCAACCAGTACATCACAATTTTCCCCAAAACCCGAAAATCCACCGCGGCAAAACCTCTTGCCAGGCCGACACCAACCACTCCGCCCACCGTAGCATGGGTGGTGGAAACCGGCATCCCCAGATTCGAGGCCATCAGAACCGTGGTGGCCGCACCGAAGCCCACGGAAAAACCGCGGGTGTTGGTCAGCAGAGTGATCCGTTCCCCCACCGTAGACATGACCCGCTTCCCGAGCACCATAACCCCCACGGCAATGCCCATTCCTCCAAACAGCAAAAGCCAGAGGGGCACCTCGGCCGTGGCCGCCAAACCTCCGGTCCGGGCGATAACCCAAATAGCCGCCACGGGCCCGATGGCGTTGGCCACGTCATTCGCCCCCAGGGACAGGGCCATGTAGCAGGCCATGCCGATCTGCATCCGCCGAAACAGTTCCTCCATGGATTCCGGCCCCTGCTCCACGCCGTGCAGAAGTCGGCCCACCACCAGGTAGCCGACGCCCCAGACCACCGCAGCCACGACGCAAGCAAAGCCGAAAATGGCGTAGACGCTGATTCCAAGGGCCTTGCCCATGGGCATCTTCAGCAAAAAGGACGTCATCACCAAAACCACGGTCATGGCCAGCCAAAAAGGGGCCCATAGCTTGGCGTTGCGGACAAAGTCCCGAGCACTCAAGACTTTTTTGCGAATGTGCGAAAAGACCAGGTAGGCCAGCAAAGCTCCAAAAAACGGTGAAATGATCCAGGACAGCACAATGCCGACCATTGTGCCCCACCGGACTACCTCCGGCCCGCCCGCCACGAACCCGAAACCGAGAATGCTCCCGACGATGGAATGGGTGGTGGAAACCGGAAAGCCGAACAGCGTGGCCAGAAGTACCCACAACCCGGCAGAAAGCAACGCCGCCAACATCCCCAACATCAGGATATTTTGATCCGGAATCATCTCCGGATTGATAATCCCCCTGGAGATTGTCGCGGCTACGTTGGCGCCGAGAAACACGGCGCCCGCGAAAGCCAGAGTGGAAGCAATCAGCACCGCCTGTTTGACGGTGATGGCCCGTGAACCCACGGAGGAGGCCATGGCGTTGGCGGCGTCGTTGGCGCCGATGCTGAAGGCCATCAGCAGGCCTCCGACAACAGCCAGAATCAGGACGATGGTGACGAGGTCCATTATGTATGGGGTAGGTTGTGTTCCGGAAATGTTTCGAGCTTTATGATCGGCGCTCCGACTCCAGCTCGTTGCGGCTCAAGGGTATCCGCCGTAAGATGTGGAAAAAAGCTTCAAGAACGGCCATGGAGAAACCGCCAAGTATAGAATCTTCACCTGTTTGTCAAAATATCGTCAACATCTTGTAACAAAGGTCCTGTAGCAGAAGATCGGTTCCTTCCGCCGACCTGGCTTGGCTCTCAATAAACCTTCCAGGTCGTTCCCAGGTCGTCCCAAGTCGTCACGGCATCTCCCGACCTGTTTTTTGCTTTAACCATCAATTATCAACGTATCGGGCGCAGATACGACGTCTCGCCCGAACTCCTTGAGGCCCGCCATGGCGAAATCATCCCTGCGTTTTCGAATTCTGGCCCTGTTCTGGGGGTTGTTACTGGCCGTGTTCATCCCCATGTACGTCTTCCTGGCCCAAACCGTCCGCTCAGACCTGATCGACCACGGCCAGGACCGGGCCCAAAAATTGCTCAACGCCACCTGCTGGCAGTTCCTCTCCGCGGGATTTCACGGCGATGAAGCCGCGATGCAGGCCTGGGCCACCGAGATTGGGGGACGGATGGACGTCCGGTTGACCTATACCGTCAATGGCCGGGTCGCGGCGGACAGCCATGTCCGGGCCGACCGCCTGGCGGAGGTGGAAGACCACGGAACGCGCCCGGAAATCATGGTCGCCCGGGAAGGCCGCGTCGGCACGGACATCCGGCTGAGCGGCACCATCGGCAGGGACTTGATCTATGTCGCCCAGCGCTGTCCCATGGGCGACGAAACCGCCGGAGTGCTGCGCATCGCCCTGCCCCTGTCCAACCTGTACGACCAAGTGGACATTCTCAAGAAGCGCTTCTTCATCATTCTCGGAATTTGCCTGATCGTCTCACTGCTGCTGAGCTTCTGGTTCACCCAGACGATTTTCTCCTCCATCAGGCGGCTGATCAATCTGGTTTCCGATGTAGGCAAAGGAGCCTATGACCGCCGCTTGCACGTCGACCGGGGCAGCGAATTCTCTCCCTTGGCCGAGGCCGTGAATACCATGGCCGAAGAAATTTCCCGGCACGTGAACCACATGGAGGAACAAAAGGCTCAGCTCGAAGCCCTGTTCAACGGCTTGAGCGAGGCCGTGCTCACCCTGGGGCAGAATGGACGAATCGTTTCCGCCAACCCGGCTTTTCGCAAATTCTTCCCGAAATTACAGAAACTGGAAGGCAAAACCATCCTGGAGGCCACTCTGGAGCCGGAACTGGCCTCAGCCATGGAGCGCGTCCTGCACGGCATGTCGGACCAGGAAGAACGCCTGTTGCTCCATCGCCCCGGCGGGAACGAACTTGAAGCCAGAATCAACACTTATCAGGACCCCTCCGGCGGTCAACGAGCCGTGCTGGTAGTCCAGGACGTCAGCCTGCCCAGGCGGATGGAGAAAATTCGCAGGGACTTCGTGGCCAACGTCTCCCACGAAATGCGCACCCCGCTGACATCCATCAAAGGCTACACCGAAACCCTGCTGGGCGACCCGCCGCCGGACCCGGAAACCGCCCGCTCCTTTTTACGGATCATCCAGCGCAATGCCGAACACATGGCGAACATCGTCACGGATCTGCTCAAACTGGCCCGCCTGGAGGCCGAGGCTCCCAGCAACACCCTGGAGATCATGGACGCCGCCGAGTCCTTGCGCTCGGCCATGGAGATGTGCGCCCCCTTGGCCCAGGGCAAGCAAATCCGGTTCGAAAACAATCTGGAGTCGGGCAGGAGCCAAAGAGGCGCTCCAGGAGGTGCCCCGGAAGGTGCATGGGTGCTTGGCGACAAGTCCCGGCTCGTCCAGGTTTTTCAGAACATTCTGGAAAACGCCATCCGATTCAGCCCCGAAAAAGGCAAGGTGAACATTTCCTGCCGTCCGGATGGCGAATACATGGTCTTCGCCATCCGGGACCACGGCGCCGGGATTCCCCGCGAACACCAGGAACGCCTCTTTGAACGGTTCTACCGCCAGGACGCGGCCCGTAGCGAGGGCAACGGCGGAACGGGCCTGGGGCTGGCCATCTGCAAGCACATCGTCCGCCACCACGGCGGCCGAATATGGGTGGAAAGCATCCCGGGCGAAGGCGCGACCTTTCTGTTCACCCTTAAGGCCGCGCAGCAAGGCAGGAAATCCGGGGCGAGTTGATCAGGATACTCGCCCATCTTCCTTGCCGGGGGTCAGCAAGAGGCCGGACGGCCCCCCCTTTCCGCGGACGGCAGATGCACGGCGAGACGCTGGATGTCCTCCAGATAGCCCCGCCAACCGTGGAGATAAAAGGCCAGGGCGCGAGAAAAGTTCTTGCCCACCAAGCCGTCCAGAAAGAGCTGGGAGATATCCCGTTCGCGCTGGAGCACATATTGGGAGAGCAGAAAAACCCGTCGCTCCTCCTGGCTCATCTGGCGCATCAGCCGTTCCAGTACATGCCGCGCCCGGGGCTGATACATCCAGAAGTACATCAAATCCAGGGCATTAACAATAACAGCCAGGTTCAGACTCTCTTCCTCCCTTGTCGCCGCGCAGACGAAACGCTCCGGTTTTTCCAGGACGCTGAGCACTTCGGTATCCGGATGCCGCAGCTCCAGGCCGGCGTACACGTCGAACATCCGGCGCAGTTTGGCCGCGTAGTCCAAGCTCCGCTCCCGAAAGTTCACGGCTCGGTCGGCCAGCCCCTCAATGAACCCGGCCACGATGTCCGAGGCCAGCTTGGAAATGACCGCGGCCCAGTTCTGAAGCACCACTCCCACCGCCGGCACGCCGGCCGCCCCCAAGGCAAAGCCGAGCAGAAAATTCAGAATCAAGGCCAATGGAATGGAGAGTATCGTCCGAAACAGGTTGCCCACGGCCGCGGCCTTGGGCAGTCCGCGAAACAAATTGTGCCCGGCCAGGTACAGCCCGTTGACCACCGCCATCACGGCATACAGCGCCATCGGCCCGGACTCGGCAGTTATCCCCATCCCCCGATCCAGAAGCATGGTCTTGACCAGCAAATCCAACAGCGGCACCGAAAACCCGGTGTACATCAACGAATCTGAGATCCGATTCCATTTGACGTATTCGCTCCAGTGCAAAAACGGAGTCCGCCGCAACCCTCCAGCCCCGAGCACGGCCTGGATAATGTTGCGCACCCCGGTGATCCCGAACCAGATCAACGCCCCGAAGTACGCCAGCACCCACCAGTCCTTGGTCAGAGCAAAGGTGGCGAAGGCCGGAACAAAGCCGCACAGAATTTTCAGCCAATTCTTAAGATGCGTGTTCAGGTAGCGCGAATGCGGGCGCTCCTTGGCCTTGGACGTGGCGGTGCAGTCCAGGCGCAGCTTCTTTTCCTCCTCGCTGGCGTACCCGCCCAGCAGGCGAATATTGCTTTGGTCAGGCGGAACGCAACGATATCCTTCCACCAGCCACTCCTCGCTTACCGGGCGAAGCAGACGACGCGATAAGCTTCGCGTAACCTGCTCTCCCAGGCCAAAACCCAGACCCAGGCACCGGCTTTGCCCCTGGTTGCGGCGACCAAGGCTGTACGTCCGGCGCAGAGCCACATCGATCCGAATGGGAATGCACCGCCTGCCGTTTCCGGAAACGCAGGCTCGCGAAGATTCCTGGACCGTTCCGAGAGCGTTCAAGGGAGTGCTTCCATGGGCGGATCCAAGCCTGTTCTCGGGCTCGCCGCGGAGGTGTTCCACCTGCCGTCGGCTCTTCTTGGGCAGCGTGTCCACCACGACCAGCCCCATCCCCGGAATCTTGGCTGATCCGCCGGTGGAGTCCGTACCGATGCGCGACTTGAGCATCGTGTTCCGGTAATACCCCCGAAAATGCTCCAACTCCTCAAGAATTTTCCGTAGCGCAGCCTTTTGGCCCGAATCGCGTTCCGGGTCGCCCTCCACCCGGTGCACGATGTCCATGACCAGACGCTTCAGGCGCACGGCATTGCCGGAATTGAGGGCGGCTTGCAGTTCCAGGATGCGGACGTGATCCGGACATCGCCCATACACGGCATCCTTGAAATTGAAGGATTCCAAACGAGTAATCCGGCCCCGGGCTTGATCCAACAGTTCCAGGACATCTTCGGCCCACAGTCCGCTGAGCCCCAGCGTGATCCGGAATCGGGCGTGCAGGCGCTCCAAACGGGCCAGCAGTTCCGGCAGGGACGCCCGCAACAATGACGGGGCCTGGTCGTCATCCGCCGGCACGAACGGGTTGAAAAGCTTGGGATTTCGAGCAGGGCGCAGATAGCCCTCAATCACGGCCTCGGCGTCGAACCGATTCATATCCTCGGCCAGCTCCATGGCGGCCCGGCGTTGGTCGTCCCCGCCAAAAGCGCAGCATTCGTGCAAATCGTCCAGTCGCTCCCGAAAGAGCGACAACAGGGAATCGTGGATCAACTTGCCCAGGTGGTGCAAGGAAGGTTGTCCGGTGCCGACGAGATGCAGCAGGTCGTCCCTGGACAGCTCGGGCATCAGCACGCCGAAACGACGGGTGATCTCCAGGCGGTGGGTCTCGTTGAAGGCGTCCAGGACCGCGAAGACATAGGCCTGTTTGAAATCGGAAGCACGGCGGCCCTCGTCCATGAACTCCTGGACATCCGGTTGGCGGATGAACCCCAGAAAATCACGGGTGTCCGTGAAGCCTCGCGGCGTCCAGATCAAGCGAAGATACCTTCCGCGAAACCGCGGCGAAAATTCCAGCCCGACCCGAACGTCCACCTCCATGATTTCAGCCGCGCGCATCAGTTCCTCGGCCACCTCCGGAGTCAGGGAGTTGTAATAGATCACCCGCAGCCGCCGGATGCCCTTGATCCAGGCGTCCATGATCAGGTGGGTGGCGGATTTACGGCCCTTGGTGTTGGCGTCGTGGACATGATCGTCAAAGGCGATCTGGTTCCAGGCCTCCGGCATTTCCACCAAATGGTACTTGCGCAACTGACGGGCAATGGCCCGAGGGCGTCCAGTGGCCGCGTCCCGAAAATCCCGTGCGAGTTGGAGTTTGGCGCTCTCGTCCTCGGCCCGAACCAGCTCCTTCATGATCTGCAGCAGCACCCGAGCCGTATTGTTGCGCAGCGCCACACCGGACATGGAGAAAATTTCCTCCCGCAACGCCTGCAGGGTGCGCAATCGCTCCTCAACGTCGCTGCGCTCCAGGGAACGAAACAGCCGAACCACGGCGTAGGCCACCCGCAACCCGGTGCTGGCGGCCATCTCCTTGATACCGTGAGGATGCAGGTACGGCGTGAGCAAGCTCTTCAAGTTCGGCTCGTCTTCGCCCTGCAGAACATCGTTGACGATGGCCAACAGCTCGAAGTCCTTCCGGTCGAAATAAAGACGGTCCACAAAGGTCGACAGCTTCACGAAATATCCATGAAATGTTGAAAAATTGGCAAAATCGAAAAACGACGTACTTTCGTAACCTCAATGTAACAATATCCGGAACAATGCACAATTCCGCCCCCCTGTATCTTCAAGCCTTTCCATCTTGATCATGCCCGCCGTTCAAAGTAGTGTCGCCTGCGGATCATCGCTTGAAATAACGATCCGACAGGAAACGTCATCCTGACTCCCAAACCGAGGCAACCCGGAGAAAATTATGAACACTTTTCGACGTACGATCATCGTCATGGGGCTGACGGCTTGGCTCTGCTCCTTCCTGGCCCTGACCCAGGTCATAGCCCAAGCCCCCCCTGAAATGGAAAGCGTATCCCAAACCTACAGCAAGGAAGAAATCAGTAATCATGTGGAGGGTTTCTTCGAAGGGACCTCCGAAGGGTTGGCCGACATCCTGAACAGAGTATTCGCCGACCAAGGCCGTCCAACCGGATTCATCAAGGGCGACGAGGCCGGCGGGGCCTTGGTGGTCGGGCTGCGTTACGGCAAGGGGCAGTTGCAGCTAAAGGGGCAGTCCCCTGTTGACGTGTACTGGCAGGGGCCGTCCATGGGCTTCGACGTTGGGCTGCATGCCGCGAAGGTCTTCACCCTGGTCTACAACCTGACCGACCCCAACCTGATTTTCCAGCGTTTCCCAGGGGTGGACGGCAGTGTCTACGTCCTCGGCGGGTTCAGCATGAACTACCAAAAGAGCAATGAGATCGTCCTCGCGCCCATCCGCACCGGTGTCGGCCTGCGCCTGGGTGCCAGCGTGGGCTACCTGCACTACACGAGACAGGAGCACATCAACCCGTTCTGATGCCGTTCCGGGCTCGGCACTTATGACGGAAGCGTATTTACCGCGCTTCTGAACAACCGGTCGGGCCCACACGAAAGATAACCCCATGCCCGCTTTTCTCGACCGCGTCGCTTCGACCATCGCCACCCTCGGACCGTTCGGCCTTCTGCCCAAGGCTCCGGGGACATGGGGCTCCCTGGCCGCAGTGGTCGCCGCTCCATGGCTGTTCATGCCGCTGTCTTTTTCCCTGCGCGTGCTGGTACTCGCGGGTGTGCTGGTGGTCGGGACCTGGGCCGCGGCCAGGGCCGAGCGGTTATTCGGGCGCAAGGATCCCGGATGCGTGGTGGTGGACGAGTTGTTGGGTCAGTGGTTGACTCTGCTGCCCTTTGCCGCGCTGACTCCCCTGCAACTGGCTGCGGGCTTCGTGTTCTTCCGAGTTGCCGATATTCTCAAACCCTGGCCGGTTCGCACGGTGGAACGGCGGGTTCCCGGAGGGCTGGGGGTGATGCTCGACGACGCGGTGGCCGCGCTACCGGCGGCGACCCTGCTCTGGCTCGTGGTTTCGCTGACATAGTCGCAATACAGACAGGACTGGCACGCATAGCCCCCACGCCGAATAAAAAACGCCGCCGGGCAACCCCGGCGGCGTTTTTTATTCGTGGTCGGTTCAAGAACCTTTCACATTCCTACATATCAAGTATCCGGAACTGCGCGCGACGGTTCTGGGCCCAGGCGGTCTCGTTGCTGGCCGGATTCAAGGGGCGTTCCTTGCCGTAGCTGACGATCTGCAGTCGATTGGGGCTGATGCCCAAAAGGACCAGGAACTCATACGCGGCCCGGGCACGGCGCTCACCCAAGGCCAGGTTGTACTCGGAGGTGCCTCGTTCGTCGGTATGACCTTCAATCAGCAGGCGGACATCCGGGTTTTGCTTCAGCAACTCGGCCTTGGTCTGCAAGACTTCCCGAGCGTCCGAACGCAGGTCGTATCTGTCAAAGTCAAAATGAATCATGTTCGCGGTGATCATTTCAGCCACCTGGCCCAACCGGGCCCGTTCCGATTCGGAACGCTCCCTGGCCAAACGCTCTTCAGCCAGTTGCTGCTCCCGCAGTCTGGCCTCTTCCCGCAGTCTCGCCTCTTCAGCGGCCTGTTCGGCACTGACGCCCACCGGGCTCGAATCAACCTGCTTCTTGGCGCAGCCAGACCCGAAGGCCAGCATCATGGCCAGGATCAGCCCCAATCCAACAACCCAATTCCCCCTCATACCTTTTCTCCTTAAAAAACTGTTGATGAAAAAAACGCATCACGGTTGCCGCGTCCAGGCCGGCGACGCGAACTCTCCCTCGCCCAGGGGCACCAGCCGGGCCTCGTCGCCGTTCCGGGTGGTCAGATAAATCTTGTACTCCCCACTCCGATTGGAACTGAATGCAATAAAATAACTATCCGGTGCCCAAGCCGGACTGACATCATTTCTTGGCCCAAAAGTCAACTGCCGTTCCCTCCCCGTAAGCAGGTCGTGCATAAAAATTCTATGCCCTTCGCTGGTTTGGCGAGAAAAAACCACCAGTCGCCCGTCCGGGCTCAGGCTGGGATTGGTATTGTAGGTCCCCTCGTACGTAACCCGGCGGGACTCCCCAGAGGCAATGTCCACAACAAAAATATGAGGATTTCCGAGCCTGCTGGAAACATAAGCCATTTTCGAGCCCGTAGCGTCGAAACTCGGCGAAATATCGATGGCCCAGCTCTGAACCACTCTTGGGCCCATGCGCAGATCCTCGGAAAGCTGGTAAATGTTCGGACTGCCTTCCGGATTCAAGCTGACGAAAATATTGCCTCTGTGGTCGAATACCGGAGAAATCACACTGTTCCCAGGCAGTTGAACGCGTCGAACGTCACCGCTTTCCTTGTCCAGAATCCCCAGATAATGCCGGCCGTCTTTGATCAGGGTGAACACCAGTCGTCGTCCGTCCCTGGACCAGGCCGGGCTCATGCTGATGCCCCCCAGGCTGGTCACCTGACGCATCCCCTGGCCCAGGGGAGAGGAGGCCCAGATTTCCTTGTTCTCTCCGTGGGTCCGGACCACCGCCAAGGTGGAACGAAAAAAATCCCCCTGCCCGGTCAGTTCCGCCATGAGGTCCGCGCAAAACCTGGCCGCGATCTCGGGCAGATCCGCCGGGGTCGCCCCGGTGTAGGCCTTGCCCAGAATCAGCCGCTGTTCAAAGGTCTCGAAGACCCGTAGCTCCACCGGACCGCTCGGACCGCCCCATCCGGCGGTAAGCACGAGATCGACCCGTTCCAGCCGAAACCGACGGAAATCCATGTCCTGGGCCGTGACTCCGGGCAGCACGTCACCTCCCAGGATACGGCTCCCCGGAATCAGCCGCAAAAACGGCATGAATCCGAGATAATCCTCCAGATACCCGGCAAGAGTATCGGCCTCGACCGGAGGCTGCTGTCCCGCGGCCAGTCCCAGGGGCTTGGCCATGACCATATTCAATTGGGACTGCCCCGGGCCGAAGATGTCGATGCTCAAGGTTTGTTGCGCGCCGACGTCTCGGACCGAGAAGACCACGCACGACAGGATCAACAAAAGCAGCGCCAAGCGTCGCGGGTCAGATACATGAAACAAGTGCATATTTGGTTACAACTCCTGAAGATTGAACGTGATGCGGACGGTACGCAAGTCGGGACGAGGCGGAGGCGGCAGTTGCCCGGTCTCCTCCACTGCTCGTTCCGCGGAGGCGTCGAAACCGGAATGCCCGGAGGAACGCACCACGCGGCTGCCCAGGACACGACCGTCCCGGTCCAGGGAGATATCCAGCACCGCGCTGAGATCCTGTCGCGAAGCGCCCTTGGGGAACCGCCACTGGGCCTTGACCCGATTCTCCACCATCTGCGCGTAAACTTCCAACAGCCCCCCGTAACCACTCCCGGCCTGTCCGTCCGCACCGCCGGAACCGGTGGCCCCGCTTTGGCGCAGGCCGGCCAGAGCCTGATCTCTTGCATCCGGCTGGGCCCGTTGTGCCACATCTCGCTGCACGGCCCCAAGGGCCTCGGCCATGACCTGCTCCCGGGTCGGTTCGGTCCGAGCGGGTTGTCGCGGCGGCTCTGGTTTGGGAGGACTCGGAGCGGGTTTCGGTGGTTCGGGTTTGGGTTCCGGCTTGGGTTCCGGCTTCGGCGCCGGTTTGGGTTCGGGGGTCGGTTTGGGCGGCTCCGGGATGGGGACCTCGGCCTTGGGCTGCGGTGGCGGCGGCGCGGGAGGCGTCACCGCCGGCTTGGGCGCGGGTTTGGGTTGTTCCTGGGCCGCCGGGACCGGCGGCGCGGGAGCCGGGGCGGAAGGGGCCAAGGGAGCGGGGCGACCGGGAGCGGGCGGATCAAGGCGGACCAAATCCACCTGATAGACCACGGGCTTGCTCAGATCGACCCGGATCTGCTTGCTGGAAGACAGCTGGAACAATCCAAGCCCCAGCACGCCGACATGCAGAAGCAGGGACAACCCAAAAACCAGAACATGCCTAGGAATACCCACCCTCACCTCGAAAAATCGCCCCGTCTTGGAACCGGCTTAAGGATCCCGAGGCTCGGACTCGGCCACGATGCCCAGCCGCTCGACACCGGCCTCGCGGGCTTCGGCCATCACCTGGACCACCAGCCCGTAAGGCACGTCCTTGTCCGCGCGGAGATAGAGAATTCTGTCACGGGTCTGGATCAAGCGTTGGACATGCTCACCCAGCCCGCCCAAGGCCACCTCGTATTGATCCAGAAAAATGGAGCCGTCGCTTCGGATGGTCAAGACCAAGGTGTCTTCGTCCTGCGGCAGGGTCTGCACGGTCCGGGTCTGGGGCAGATCCACCTCCAGCCCCTCGGTCATAAAGGGAGCCGTGGCCATGAAGATCACCAGCAATACGAGCATGACGTCGACGAACGGGACCACGTTCATCTGGTCCATATATCCTTGACCGGTATGGCCTTCCATAACTTTCTCCTTGCCCGGGAGCGCCTAGATTTCGTGTTCCGCCAGCCCGTTCTCTTCGGGCTCCAACTGCCCGGAAACCCAGGGCAGCTCACGTTGAACCCGGTTCAAGAACGCCCCGGCGAAATTGATCAGCTCCACCTCAATGCTGCCCAGCATTCCCCGAAAGTAATTGTAGGCCACGGACGCGGGGATGGCCACAGCCAAGCCGATGGCCGTGGCCACCAGCGCTTCGGACAAGCCCGGGGCCACGGTGGCCAGGGAAGCGCTGCCCATCTGCCCGATGGCATGGAACGAATGCATGATCCCCCAGACCGTGCCGAACAGCCCGATAAACGGGGCCGAACTGGCGCAGGTGGCCAGGAACGAGAGCGAGGAAGCCAGATTACGCATGGTGCTGCTGACGTTTTGACGCAGGACGCGGCGGAGGTTGTCCATGGCGATTTTGCTCTTCTGGGCCGCGGGCATGGTGGCCCCTTCCAGCCGCTTCAGTTCGGCCACTGCCTGGTAGGCCAGGGGGTAGAGCGGCGAGTCCGCGCCGCGAGCCAGGATATGAACCGCTGACCCAAGGTCCGGGGCGCTCTGAAAGCGCTTGAAGTCCACCAGGGCCTGCTGCTTGGCCCGGCGCAGAATCATGATCTTGTAGAAAATGATGCTCCAACTGGCCAGAGACATGCCCACCAAGAGCAGCATCACCAGTTGCACCACGATGGTCGCCTGACGGACCAGATCCCAAATGCCTGTCTGCGGAAGAAGCTCCATGAATGAATTTCCTGTACCTGTTTGTGATTATTGATGCCGTTTCGCGCGTCCGCTCAAGTCCGGTTCAAACTCCTGACTCCTGAACTCAATCCCCCTCCAACCGTTCCACCAGCTCCGGCAGGCACTCTTCGGCCGGCAGGTCCAAGCGAACGTCGGCCAGATCGCCGTAACTGGTCGGCCCCAGGTTGATCTCCACCACCCGACCGCCTCCGGCCTTGACCTGATAAGGGATGATGTTGGCCGGAGCCACGTCGCCGGAGGTGCCGATAATCACCGCCAGATCGGCCCGGTTGCTCCAGCGCTGGCTTTCGGTCAAGGCCGCCTGGGGGATGGCCTCGCCGAAAAAGACCAACGACGGGCGGACCACGCCGCCGCAGGCCTCGCACATCCAGGGCAGGTCCGCGGAGGTCAACCCCTCAGCCGCCTTGGTGGAATAATCGCGCCGACAGGCGTTGCAGTAAAACCCACGGCAGTTTCCGTGAAACTCGATCACGTTGCGCGTGCCGGCCTGCTGGTGCAAACCGTCGATGTTCTGGGTGATCACCACGTCCAGCCGTCCGGCCTGCTCCAGCCGGGTCAGCGCCAAATGAGCCGGGTTGGGCGCGGCGTTCCCAAACATGGTCAAAGCGTCCAGGAGAAACTCCCACACCGCCTTGGGGTTGCGTTCCAGGCCCCAGGTGCTGGCCACCACGTTGGCGTCGAACCGGGACCACAACCCGCCGGGGCTGCGAAAATCCGGAATCCCGCTGGGCACGGAAATCCCGGCCCCGGTCAACGCGACGACGCTCCGCGAGGAACGCCAGATATCGGCTGCCTGGTCGATAAGGTTGGACATGGTGGTGGGGGTTCAGGGGTTCAACGGTTCACGGTTCAGGGGTTGAGCCCTCATCCCTCTCCCTTCCGCCTTCCCCTGTCCACCAAGGCCCACGAATTGGCCTCGGCTTGCAGATATTCGTCCTGGGTCAGGCCGGCACCCAGGGCGACGCGGCGGCGCTGGTCGCGGGAGATCAGATCCCCAGGGGCGTGGGCGTCGTTGTTGATCACCAGTTTCGCGCCGAAACGGCGGGCCATGGCCGCCACGTGGCCGTTGGTCAGGCTGTGGCCCTTGCGGGTGGTGATTTCCAGGTGCACGCCCCGCTCGGCGGCCAGTTGGGCCTCCTCGGGGGTAATCAATCCGGGGTGGGCCAGGATGTCCACTCCGGCTTCGATGGCCGCCAGATTCGTGCCCAGTTCCACGGGTTCGACAATGGTTTCGCCGTGGACGACCACCAGTTCGGCCCCGTTCATCCGGGCCAAATCCGCCAAGCGGGCGATCAATCCGGGAGGAACGTGGGTCAATTCCACGCCCAGCAGGATGTCCAGCCCAAGGTACGTCGCGCCCTGGGCGGCCACGCGGCCCACGTTTTCCAAGACCAGAAACAGATTGCTGGCATCCACGTGATCGGTGAAGGCCATGGCCTGGTACCCGGCGGCCTTGGCCCGTCGGGCCAGTTCCGTGGGCAGCAGGGCTCCGTCGCTGAACAGGGTGTGGGTGTGCAGATCAATCATAAGCGGATCACATTTTGTATTTGGTGTCGTCAATAGTGTATTTTTCCAGGATCTCATTCCATTGCTGGGCGTCCTCGGTCTTCAGGACCGCCTGGTACCGGTTTTCGCGCACCTCCACGATATGGGCCAAAACCTCCTCGCTGACTCGGATCGGCACCTGGGCCCGCAAGCCCAGGGCGATGGCGTCCGAGGGTCGGGAATCGATCCGCTTCAATGACTCTCCCTGAAGCACCTCGATTTCCGCGAAATAGGTGTTGTCGTGCAGCCGGACCACGTCCACGTTGCGCACCTCGCCGCCCAGAGCCTCGATGGCCTGGAGCAGCAGATCATGGGTCATGGGGCGGGGCAGACGAACATCGTTGAGGACCATGGAGATGGCCACGGCTTCCATGGCCCCGATCCAGATGGGCAGAACCTGTTTATCCGACTTGTCCTTGAGGATCAGCACCGGAACCTGACTGTCCTCGTCCAGGGCCAGTCCGTAGATGTGCATTTCAATCATCCGTCCTCCTCCATGCATCCCCACAGCGAATGCTTTTTGGCCTCCCGAATCCGCACCGGAACGACGCTCCCGATCAAATCCCGCGGAACTCCCGACGTTACGGGAAAATTCACGGTCTGCCCGAATTCATCTCGCCCGCGACAGCTCGGGAGGTCTTCCGACGTTTTCTTGCTCTCGCCTTCCACCAGTACCTCGACCCGGCTGCCGACCATCCCGCGCAGCCACTGCTCGGACAGTTCGGCCTGCACGTCCTGCAGCTCCCGCAACCGTTCGGCCTTCACGTCCCGGTCCAGTTTGCCGTCCATGTTCGCGGCCCTGGTTCCGGGACGGTCCGAATAGACAAAAGAAAAACTGCTCGCAAAGCCCACGTGGCGCATGGCGTCCAGGGTGTGCTGGAAATCCCGATCCGTTTCGCCGGGAAAGCCGACGATCAGGTCCGTGGTCAGGGCTATTTCCGGGCGAGCCCGACGCAATCCCTCAACCAAGTCGAGATAGCGGTCAAGTGTATATTTTCGGCCCATGGCCCGCAATACCGCATCCGAACCCGACTGAAGAGGCAGATGCAGGTGGGGGCACAGGTTCGGGTGACGACCGAACGCGTCGATGGTTGCCGGAGACAGATCCTTGGGGTGGGAAGTGGTGAAACGCAGTCGCCGCAGC
Organism: Desulfonatronum zhilinae; assembly: GCF_900182865.1. Lineage (NCBI taxonomy): Bacteria > Pseudomonadati > Thermodesulfobacteriota > Desulfovibrionia > Desulfovibrionales > Desulfonatronaceae > Desulfonatronum > Desulfonatronum zhilinae. Next base: position 101,243 of record NZ_FXUJ01000013.1, on the reverse strand, counting down.
CCGGGCAGGGAGGCGATGGCCTCCAGCAAGGCCGGAAACCCAGGTTCTCCAGCTGTCTCCGCACCCTTCGAATCCAGCCCATAACTGTTCACGTTCTGGCCCAGCAGGGTGATCTCCCGTACACCCCGGTCCACCAGACCCCGACATTCGTCGAGAATCGACCCGCTGGACCTGGAGCGCTGGCGGCCCCTGGTCAGCGGGACGATGCAGTAGGCGCAAAAATTATCACACCCCTGCATGATGGTGACGTAGGCCTGGCGTTGGACGTTTTGCCCGGGCAGGGCCGCATCACGCTCGGGGAAGGACTCCGTGAAGTCCAGGAGGCTGAGTCGCAAACCGGGTTCGCGGATCAAACGGGCCAGGGCGTCAGGGACCATGGGCAGTCCGTCCGGACCGAAAACGAGCCGAACGTATGGAAACCGCGCGAAAAAGGCCTCCCCCACCTGCTGGGCCACGCAACCGCCCACGGCCACCAGCAGTTCGGGGTTGCGCAGCCACAGGTCTCGCAGTCGGCCCAAATGGCTGTAGACCTTCTGCTCCGGCTTCTCCCGCACGCTGCACGTGTTCAGAACCAGGACGTCGGCGTCGATCTCCGTGCCCTGCCCCCAACCCAGGCCTTCCAAAGACCGGGCGAGCCACTGGGAATCATGGACGTTCATCTGACAACCGAAGGTCGTGATGTGAAATCGCGGAGCGCTCATGAGAACCATTTCTCCAAAAATCGCAACACCTGATCCCTGGCCTGGTCAATGGTCGAGACCGCGCCGTCCACCACGCACTCCGCGTCGGGGTTTTCCTCAAAGGGCACGTCCACTCCGATCACCTGCCCCAAGCCGGGATGTTCGCGACCGGTGCGTTGTCGATCCAGAGCCTTTTCATACAACCCGGCCATGACCAGCCCTTCGGGCCGTTCCCGTTCCCGGGCCATGGCCACGTCCAGGGGGCAACGGATAAAGACTTCCGCAAATCGCCGAATCCGTTTTCGAGCCGTGGTCCGCACCGCTAAACGATGAGCCGTGCCGTCCATGAGCACGCCATGGCCCTGGGCGACCAGGTCCGCGGCTTCCTGGATAAAACGCTCGTAGGCCTGAATGCGTTCTTCGGGGGAATAGGACGGGGTCGGAAAGTAGGTCTTGCGACGAGCGTCCATTTCCAGATGAATGACCGAGGCCCCGCGCTCTTCCAATGCGCGGCCCACCGCCTTGGCCAGGGTGCTCTTTCCGCAGCCGGGCAGCCCGGTGAACCACACGGCCCAACCGTCAGGAAGCGCAATGGTCATGGAATCCTTGGAATCGGGCACGATTCAGTCCATATAGTCGTTGATCCGGTCATAGGCGAACCGCTCGTCGGCCAGGACATTTTCCATGAATCGGAACAACCCGAGGCGCACGTCCAAAGGGTGGCCGGGGTACCATTCCGGCGAGGCGATGACCAGGGCGCGAAAGACATGGAACGGGGCGATGACTTCCAGGATTTCCCGATCATTGGTCCGTTCCAGATAGGTGTCCCAGAAGGTCCGGTACAGCCGTTCGAAATCTCCGGAAAGCCGGGGTTGGCCGTACAGGCCGAAGAGCAGGTAGTTGCAGCTCATGGTCGAAACGTCGTCCGCTCCGTCGCCCCACTCGCCCCGGCTGCGGTCCAGGACCCGGAAGTCGCCGTCGGGCAGGATCAATACGTTCCAGGGATGAAAATCTCCGTGCACCGCGACCAGACGGTGCGCATAGCCGCGCAGCTTCCAGCGCCAGTCCACCAGTCGTCGTTCCAGGGCCTGGAAGCGCTCCGGCGTAAAGTGCTCATAGGGGTGTGGATAAGAGTCCACCAGCCCGAAAATACACTCCGACGCGCCGATCAGATTCCGGATCCGTCGCCAGTACAGGTCGGGATCATCCTTCTTTTGGCCATGCACCCCGGCCAGCCATAGAGCAAAGGCTTTGACCTTGGTCAGGTCCTCACGTTCCAGCCCGGTTCGGCGAATCCGCTCCAGGTCCCGGTAATAGTCGTAGCCCTGGACCATCTCGTTGACCATGAAGAATTCCTGGGGGGCCCGCACCGGAATCATCGCTCCGTCACTGTTCACGTAGCCCAGCCCCAAGGGACGGACATGCTTGTCCATCAGTCCCCCGGCCTCGTACTGGAACATCAGGATCGCGGCCCGATCCCAATAAAACTGGTGCCCGTACTTGTCCCCGCGCATGGTGGAAAGCACCGCCTCCCTGGTCTCTCCGCCCTGCTCGAAGCGGATGTACACCGGCTTGCCGTACCCGAAGTCCTTCATGCCTTGGGTTCCCTGTGCACCCATTTCCCGCGCTTCCAGGAGCTGGGCGTCCGGGCCGAACTGATCCCGCAGATACTGCCGCAAATAATCCAGATGCATCTGCAGGGCCGGGCGTTTCTGATTGCGCATGGGCATGGGAACCTCCCGTGGAATCTCGCTTGCCGTGTAGGAAAATGATCAGAAGTTTTCCGCGTACCTGGCCCAGAACTCCTCCACTGTGAAGTGGTGCTCCTGGGTGCCGTGATGTTCCACGGCGTAGGCCGCGCTGGTCAGGGCGACCTTGGCGGCCTCGGTCACGTCCCGGCCCTCCACCAAGCCCTTGATCAGCCCGGCCCGGAAGCAATCTCCGGCGCCGGTGGGATCGACCACCTTGGCGACTTTGGCCGCGGCCAGCCGGGTTTCTTCACCGGGCCTGAGCACCATGCAACCCTGCTCGCCCAGGGTGGTGATGATGGTCTTGGCCCGGGTAAGCAGCTGGGCCCGATCCGCCCCGGTGTTCTTCATGATCATCTCCAATTCGTAGTCGTTGGAAATGAGGATCTCCGCGCCGGTGAGCATCTCCAGCATTTGCTCGCCGGAAAAGGCCGGGATGTTCTGGCCCGGATCGAAAATGTAGCGCACGCCTTTTTCACGGTAGATCCGGCTGTACCCGGCCATGTCCTGAAGGTTGCCCGGAGCGACCACGGCCAGGGTGTCCTGAGGGACCACATTGGAGAAATCATACTCCGAGGAATGATTCATGGCCGCGGGGTTGAATCCGGTAATCTGGTTGTCGGACTGGTCCGTGGTGATATAGGCCGAGGCGGTCAGCTCGTCCGGAATGACACGGATGCCCGTTTGATCCATCTCCAGCTTCTCCAGCCACTGGACGTAGTTGCCAAAATCCTTGTCGCCCACCGAGGCCAGAATCCGGGGTTTCTCGCCCAGCAGACGCAGGGTGTAGGCAATGTTCCCGGCCGTGCCCCCAAATTTCTCGTTCACGCCGTTGACCAGAAAACAGACGTTCAAAATATGAATCTTGTCCGGCATAATGTGATCGGCAAAGCGGCCGGGAAAGGGCATGATGCGGTCATAGGCGATGGACCCGGAAACGAGAATTTGCATGGTTGCCTCGTGGTACGTGTTAAGTGGTGAACTAAAAAAAACACCAACGCCCTGGCGCGGTGATCCTGATGACGACGACACTGATCTTAATTGACCATTTTACCCCGCCCGCGCTTTATCGAGAGTGGCAGGAGGCATGTCATAATGGTGGGACAGGCATCTTGCCTGTCCGTGCAAACACGGATTCCTGCACCACCCAAATTCACAAACGGTACTTCAGCAACAGCCATATCCCTTACCGACCGCTTCGGTTTTTCATATAGCTTTTGATGCTTCCGTATGTCTCGATGAGATCCCAGACCGTTTTCATCAAGGCATTCAAGGCTTCAACCCGATCGCCGATATCGCCCGGATACTCATGAGCGAGGTCGTTGCGCAACTCTCTCCAGGAGGTCCATTCCGCGCGGGAGGGAATCAGCTCCAGGCGCTCCAAGCGATTCAAGATATCGATGAACGGTTTCGCCTCAACCTGCTCGCCAAGAAGAATCAAGGTCAGGGGAAACAGTTTTTCGCCGACGACATCCTGGAGCTTGGTATACCGATACACGAGCTGGTCGAGATAGGTGATGTCGTCCGCGCTCAAATCATCATAACCGGAGGGACTCAACGGGAAAAAACGCTGAACATGGTTATGGGCGTGCCGGATGCGGTCAATATGCAGATCGCACTCCGCGACAACGGTACGCCAGCGTTCCAGATGCAGTCCTTTCACAGCTCAATCCCCGTGGCCAGGGCCTGTTGCACGATGCCGCGGGCGTCCGTGGTGTCGGCCAGAACGACATCGATTTTTTGGTCGCCGATGGCGTGTTTTAGAGCCGCGCGAAACTGAAGCTTCCTTTTGTATTGATCCGCCACCGGTTCATTGAGTTGAATCAGCAGATCAATATCGCCGCCGCGTTTGCAATCGTCCACCCGTGAACCAAACAGGATAACGCTGCTCGAGGTTCCGAAAAACTGCTTGGCCAACTGAGAAATGGTGGCTTGTTCTCGTGGAGATAAGCGCATGGCTTACGCGAGTATAAAGCTCTACCTAACAGCGGAAGCGGTTTCCCGGCCGATCCAGTCGAGGAAGGGTTGGTGGCCGTCGGTGAGGGGCCAGGAGACGATGCAGGGGCAGTCGTAAGAGTGGACGGCCCGAACCCGTTCGGCCAGGGCGGGCAGTAGTTCGGCTCTGGTCTTGGCCAGGACCACCACTTCGCCGCTTTCCTCCACCTTTCCTTCCCACCAATAAAGGGATTGCATGCGGTCCAGAATGTTCACGCAGGCCGCCAGGCGGTTGGAAATCAGCTCGCGGGCGACGGTTTTGGCCTGGCCCATGGATTCCGCGGTCATGTAGACCATGATCGGCTGCATGGTCGCCTCCTCTACATGCCGGACAAATGATCCAGCACGGCGTTGCGTTCGGCGTCGTCGAGCAGGTCGACGCGCTTGCCCTGCATCCGCTCCACGGTCCGCTCCCACCAGGCCCGGTCCTGACCGACGCGGCGTTCCACGCGCACCAGGTCATGGCATTGCGTACAACGCTCCTTGACCAGGACCGCGCCGTCCAGCGCCTGGCCCAAAGCTTCACTTGGTGTTTTGGGGGATACGGCAGCCACAGCGGCGATCAATACAAAGCCAGCCATGGACAATCCAAGGATCGCTCTGAGTCTGTTCATTTGGTTTCTCCTTAGCATTGCGAATCGACGTTTTGAAAAACGACGCACACAGGCTCACCGACCAAGATCGTCATGCACAGTCGCATCTGAATCAAGAATTCGAGAACCGCAAATCAGGCTATGAGCTTTCGGAAAAGAAAGCAACGTGGGCCATGCGAGGCACAGGGCAGATTTGTTCTCGCACTACGGGCGCTCTAAATCGGTATCGAAATCGAAATCGTGATCGAAATCGATTTCTGGTAACTTTCCGATTTCGATAGCGATTTCGATTTCGATGATTGCTGGCCCACCCTGGAGTTTCCCCTTGAACATACTGCAATCTACCGCTCTGAAATTATAGAGATTTTGCAGAGTACAAAATAGCCCTGACGAGAGGCAAGGATACCCAGCCTCGCCACGGAAAGTCCATGGAGAAAAGGGATGGTTCCCCGCGAAGGGATGATAGGTCGATAATCTGCATTCATAAATAGGGGCCCGGCGCGCCGTGCCCCTACTCGAACGTCGCCGCGGATGGTTCGGCCTTGGGGGCGTCGTTCAGATTGGAGTAGATCAGCGACAAGACGTCCTTGAACTCTCTGATTTGCTTTTCACTCAGGCCGCGATAGGCTTGTTCGGCCAGTTGCCCGGCGACGCCCAAGATCCCCTCGCGCAGGGCCCGGCCTTCGGCGGTCAGGAATATCCGGCTGCATCGGCGATCGTGCTCGTCGCGTTGGCGCACCACCAACTGACGGCGTTCCAGGCCGTCGAGGATGCGAGTCATGTTGGTCATGTCCTTAAAGGTGGTCGAGGCCAGTTCACGCTGCACTCCGCCTTCGTGGCTCCAAAGCCGCCACAGGACCACGCACTGCTCCGGCGTCACGGAATAGCCTTGCTCTTCCAGCAAACGGTGAAACTCCCTTTTAATGCGCAGCGCCGCCCTGTTGACCAGAAATCCGGGAGAGTCCTCCAAGTCCATGTGCAACATCTTCTCCATCCATGCAGCCATTTAGTTGCCACTCCAATTATTGGTTGACTTTTTCCAGACCCGACAACATAGGCAGGCCTGTTGATGTATAGGCCGGGATCACCGCGTTCTGAAAGCTTGATGAACGATCGCGGACGTGCCCTGCTTCGCCTCCAGCTCCGTCGAATACCATTTTTTTCCTCCAGGGGAAAAAAGGTCCAGCGGCACGGGAGCACTGCTCGGCGAAACAAGCATTGGGCCCAGCCGCGGCGATGATCCATTTCCAGAATTGGCAACCGCAACAGGAGGACGTATGGCACGCACCGATGATTCGCAACGCTTCGGCATCACTCGAAGCCGCGCCCGTGGAGGGTACGGGGGACGCTCCCTTGGGATATCCAAATTTTTAGCCCTCGGTCTTGTCCTGATTATGGGACTGCTCGGCGTCGGTCCGGCCTACGGGGCGGGCTTCGCCCTGTACGAATTCGGGGCCAGGGGGACATCCATGGGGGGAACCATGATCGGGCGGGCGGACGACCCTTCGGCCGTGGCCTACAATCCCGCGGGAATCACTCAGCTTGAAGGGACCCAGACCATGGTCGGCTTCTCCCTGGTGATGCCCGAAGGAGATATTGAAACTCCCGGCGACACCACCAGCATCAAGAGCAACACCTGGATCCCGCCTCATGCCTACGTTACCCGCCAGATGAGCGACAGAATCTGGCTGGGCCTCGGCGTATACAACAGATTCGGTCTGGGAACCGAGTTCCCGGACGGTTGGCCGGGTGAGTACAATAACCTTTTTACACGTGTCAAATCGCTCTCTTTCAACCCGAACCTGGCCTACAAACTGACTGACTCCGTGTCGGTGGCCGTGGGCGCGGAGGTGATGTGGTTCGATTTTTACCAGAAGCGCATGGTCGGCCAGGCCTTGGGAGGGATGCGCGCCGAACTCGAGGGTGACTCCTGGGGCGTCGGCGGGAACATCGCCCTGCATTACAAGCCCAACGACACCTGGGCTCTGGGCCTGACCTACAAAAGCCGGGTCAAGCAGACCATCAAGGGCGATGCCACGTTCAAACGCAACCCCGCAGCCATGGCCCTGGGCTACTTCAACAACACCTCCGCCGAAGGCGACCTCACCCTGCCCGACTCCTTCGGGCTCGGCGTCATGTTCCGGCCTATTGAAAGGCTGAGCCTGGAAGCCAACGCCATCTACACCCTCTGGAGCACCTACGACAAGCTGGAAATCACTTACGGCAACGCCCTGACCCCGGGATCGCCCATGGGCGACAACAAGGTCTCCTCGGCCCAGAAAAATTGGAACGACGTCTGGCGTTTTCAGTTCGGCGCGGAATACGACCTGACCGACTTGATCAAACTGCGGCTCGGCTACGTCTACGACCAGATCCCGGACGACGACGAATACGCCGACTACATGACCCCCACCAACGACCGGAACATCATCACCACCGGCCTCGGTTTGGCCTGGGACAACCTCAGCCTGGACTTCTCCTATTCGTACCTCTGGTTCGGCGATCGCAGCATCAAAGGCCGGCCGGCCGACGGCGTACTGGACAGCACGTTCAAGGATGGGCGCACCCACCTGATCGGAACGAGTCTGAGCTACCGCTTCTAATCCCGCCCGCTTCACGGGCCCGGCGCATCCCCTCGCGCCGGGCCCTATTCTCCGCCTCCCCCGCGCAACAAGCCATTCGTTCCCCGCCATTCTTGACCTTGGCCGCGATCCCTGCAAAAGATGTTTTGTTGCGGCTTCACGGTGTTCCTCGAACCAAACCGTGATCCGTTGCACCACTAAACCATGAACGAATGGGAGCCCCCATGCCGAAAGTGCTTATTGCCGACGACTCCATGTTTCAACGTTCTGCTTTGACCAAGGCGGTCAAGAGCCTCGGACACGAAGTGATCGAGGCCAAAAACGGCCGGGAATGCCTGGACGCCGTGGCCGAACACGCCCCGGACGTGGTCCTGCTGGACCTGAACATGCCCGTACTCAACGGCTTCGAGGTTCTGGAAGCGTTGCAAACCCAGGGATCCACCGTTCCCGTGGTGGTCATCTCCGCTGACATTCAGGAAAGTTCCAGGGACCGTTGCCGGAAGCTGGGCGCCAGGGATATTCTGAGCAAGCCCTTCCCGGCTCAAAAGCTGGCAGCGCTGCTCACCGAGTTGACCGGCGCGTCGCCGAGCTAGGGAGGTTTTCGATGGGCCAACTCACCTCGAATCAACTGGACGTCCTTCAGGAGCTGATCAACATCGGCGTGGGCCATGCAGCGGGCACCTTGAACCAGATGAGCGGCCAGCACGTCAGCCTGTTCGCTCCGGAAGTGATCGTCGTTCCCATCGAAAAGATGCTTTCCGGCGAGATCATCGACGCCACGCAAAAAGTCACGGCCATCAAACTCAGCTTCAGTGGAAAATTCTCCGGCATGGCCTCGTTGATGTTCCCCCCGGAAAGCGCCAACAAGCTGATCACCATCATCCTCGGCGAAGAGCCCGTGGCCGAAGACATGGACATGATGCGCATGGGCGTGCTGCAGGAGGTGGGCAACATCGTCCTCAACGGCGTCATGGGCTCCATCGGCAACCTGCTCATGGAGCATATCGAATACCTGCCCCCGGATTATTACGAAACCAGTTTCGCCGACCTGCTGCTCAGCGACGGTCCACGCGACAACATGCTTCTGCTGGCCAAGACCAACTTCGTCCTGGAGGAACGCCTGATCCAGGGAGACATCCTGGTCATGTTCCGCTTGCGAACCTTCGACAGTCTGCTGGCGGCCCTGAACAGAATCATGGCCGAGCAGGGAATGCCCCTGGACGGCTGAGCCCACCGGATATCCATTGTCATGGACAACGCCACGACCGCCAGCGCGGACGCCGACCGATTCAGGATTCTCGACCACATCCCCCTGGGCGTTCTGGTCCTGGACGCCGACTACCGCGTCGTCTTCTGGAACAAATGCCTGGCGTACTGGACCGGACTGGGGGAAACGGGAATCACTGGTCGAGACATCCGGGAATTCTATCCCTTGTTTACCGAGAAGCGCTTCTCCACCCGCATTGAGTCGGTCCTGCGCGGCGGCCCGCCGATCATTTTTTCCTCCCACATCCACAAATATCTGATCCCGGCCAAGCTTCCGGACGGTTCGCACCGGCTTCAGCACGTCACCATCAGCCCCATGCGCGGACCGGACAACGTTTTTCAGGCCATGTTCATGATCCAGGACGTCACCGAGGTGAACACCCGGCTGATCCAGCGCAAACAGGCCGAGGACGAGCTGCGCCGCGTCCTGGCCCAGTTGGAAGCGACCAACGCCAAGTTGGAGGAATCCAGAGCCCAAGCCGTGCGCATGGCCGAGCAAGCCCAGGAAGCCAACGCGGCCAAGAGCATCTTTCTGGCCAACATGAGCCATGAAATCCGCACCCCCATGAGCGGGATACTCGGCGCCCTGGACATGCTCTCCAGCGATGAAAGGGACCCGGAAAAGCTGACGCTGTTGCGGATGACCACGGATTCCGCCCAGTCCCTGCTGCAAATCATCAACGACATCCTGGACCTGTCCAAGGTCGAGGCCGGAAAGCTGGAACTGCGTCCTGAAAACGTGGCCTTGGAACCGCTCATGGAGCGCTGCAGGCACCTCTACTCCTTTCCGGCCCAAGCCAAGAACCTGGAACTCCGGCTGGAGATGGGGCCCAACCTGCCCCAAACGTCGTGCCTCGACCCCACCCGTTTGGAGCAGGTACTCCGCAACTTACTGGACAATGCCGTCAAATTCACCACCCAGGGCCGGATCACCTTCGGCGTGGAACGCATCGACGCCCCCGACCTCGGCCCGGCCCTGCGCTTCCAGGTCCGAGACACCGGAATCGGCATTGCCGCCACAACCGGGGAATGTCTGTTTCAGCCTTTTTCCCAAGCCGACAGTTCCTACGCGAAAACCTACGGGGGCACCGGACTGGGGCTGTCCCTGTGTCGACGTTTAGTGGAGCTGATGGGTGGGACCATGTTTTTCCAGAGCACCGTCGGACAGGGCAGTACGTTTTCCTTTGTCATTCCTTTACATGACGCCGCGTTCCCGGCGTCAGAACCACCTTCCAGCGAACCTCCGCCCCTCTCGGCTTGCGACATGGCGCAAACAGCATCGCCTTCCCCCACGACCACCGCAAAAACGGCTGACTCGCCTGATGCGCACCCCTCGGCCCACATCCTGGTTGCCGAGGACGTGGACCTCAACCAGCAATACCTCGCCTTCATTTTGGGGCAGCATGGATACAGCTTCGACGTGGTTTCCAGCGGAGTCGAGGCCGTTCGAGCCTTCCAGGGCAGAGCCTACGACATCATTCTCATGGACATCCAGATGCCGGAAATGGACGGTCTGGAAGCCACGACCCGTATCCGCGACCTGGAACGGGATCGAGGCATGCCGCGTACGCCGATTATCGCCCTCACCGCCTACGTGCTGCCCGAGGAGCGGAAATCCTTCTTGAGCAAGGGCCTGGACGGCTTCTCGCCCAAGCCGATCCAGGGCGACCAGCTGCATGCCGAAATCCAGCGCTTGCTGACGGCACGGTCCGCCGAGACGCGCCTTTTCACTTTTTCAACCTCCCCCAGCGAATCTCCGCGGACACCGTCGGTTCCCGATTCCGAGCCCGTTCCCGATCCCTGCATTGATTCGCGACCGGTGTTCAATCTTCAGGACGTCAAGTCACGATTTCTGGGCAACGACAAACTGTGGCAAAAAATTGTCTTGCGCTTTAGCCAGGAAGAGCTGCCCGAATACCAGGAGCACATCATCCCCCTTCTCCACGGCCCGGACCTTCAGGAAACGGCCCGGCTGGCCCACAAGATCAAAGGAGCGCTGGCTACGCTCTGCGCCGACCCGGCCCGGGACGCAGCCCTGGTCGTGGAAACGGCGGCGAAAAGTGGAAATGTTCTGGAAACGCAAAACGGTTTGCATATGCTCCTCGCGGAGTTGAAACGCATCCCTGAGGCCCCGGAAACCGCAAAACGAGCATAACCATAAAAAAATAGTATCTACTCAGCACATTTTGTGTCCGCTCTTGCTCCGACAATCGGGGACGGGGTCGGCGCTTCGCTATCGGAGCAGGTATCGGAACAGGAAGAATTTAGAACGCCTCCCAGCGTTTTCGATTCCGATCCCGATTCCGACTCCGACTCCGACTCCGGCAACAGCATTACTCTGTGCTGAGTAGATACAAATTTATCAGCATTGTCGCATAGCCGCACCGGCCTTCACCCTGCTGCATCCCATCTGAAATAATGACGAACGAAAGAAAATCTCCTTGCGTCGTGTTGGTCAACGACGACCAGGCCCAACTGACGATCATGACCAACCTGCTACGCGGTGAGGGGCTGCGGGTCCGTCCCTTCTCCTCGGCCGAGGAGGCTTTGCAAGGCATGGCCGCCGACCCTCCGCCGGATTTGATCCTCACCGACCTGTACATGCCCCTGATAGACGGATGGCGGTTCTGCCGTCTGTTGCGCTCCCCCACTTACCAGGAGTTCAATACCGTCCCGCTGATGGTGGCTTCGGCTACCTTCTCGGGCGAGGAAGCCGCGCGGGTCACCGCTGAAACCGGGGCCGACGCCTTCGAACCCATCCCCCTGAATATTCCCCACTTTCTGAAAACGGTCCGCGACCTGCTCCGAGGACACAAGCAACCGCTGGACCGCTTGGTCCTGATCATCGAAGACAGCCGCTCCATGGCTCTCTTGTTGCAAAGCGAGTTCGCCGCCCAGGGATACCGGGCCCATGTGGCCCTGACCGCGGCCGAAGGCCGTGATCTGTTTCACAAACTGCCCTTCGAACTGGTAATCCTGGACTACCATTTGCCCGACCAGCTCGGCGACTCGGTCCTGGAAGAATTCATGAGCCTTCGGCCGGAAACGGTGTGCATCGTGATCACCAGCGATTCCAAACCGGAAATCGCCTTGAAATGCATTCGCAAAGGCGCCGCGGCCTATGTGCGCAAGCCCTTCAGCCCGGACTACCTTATTGATCTCTGCGCCAAGGCTCGAAGGGAACGGGCTTTGTTACGGGTCGAGGAACGCCTGGAGGAACGCACCCAGGAGCTGCGCAAAAGCGAAGCCCGCTACCGGTCCGTGCTGGAAAACATACTGGACGTCTACTATCGAACAGACGCTCAGGGGAACATCATTCTGGTCAGCCCGTCGGCCCTCCCAATGTTCGGCTGCTCCAGCCTGGAGGAAATCATTGGTCGCCCGGCGGCCTCGTTTTATCTGCACCCGGAGGAACGGCAAGGACTGCTGCTGGCCCTGAAACGTCAGGGCGAGGTTCTGGATTACGAGGTCACCCTGAAACGCCGGGACGGCGCCCCGGTCTTCGTTTCCACCAACAGCCGACTGTACACCGACGGCGAAGGCCACATACTCGGTGTGGAAGGGACGTTTCGAAACATCACGAAGCGCAAACAAGCCGAGGCCGCCCAGGCCAGGGCCGAGAGCAAATACAAGGAGCTCTTCGACAACGCGCCGGTGGCCGTCTTTCAGTCCACGCCGGATGGACGATTCCTGCGGGTCAACCCGATGTACGCCGAGCTTGTCGGCTACGACTCACCGCAAGAGATGCTGAACGCGATCACGGACATCGCGGCCCAGCTCTACGTCGATCCCGCGGATCGGGATGCCTACAAGCAGGAACTGGAACGCCACGATATGGTCAAGAACTACCAGGTGCGGCTGAAACGCCGCGACGGGACGCCGCTTTGGGTTTCCATGAACACCAAGGCCGTCCGGGACCGGGATGGAACCCTGATTTCCTACGACGGCTTTCTCAGCGACATTACCCAGGAAAAGGAGCTGGAGGAGCAGTTGCGCCAAGCCCAGAAGATCGAGGCCTTGGGTACCCTGGCCGGAGGCATGGCTCACGACTTCAACAACATCCTCCAGGCAGTGGGCGGCATGGCCCAGCTCATGCTGGGCCGAAAAACCAAACAGGACGAAGACTACCTGGGTCTGCTGAGCATCCGCAAGGCCTGCAACCGGGGCGCGGAGCTGATCCGCCAGCTCCTGGCGTACAGCAGGAAGACTCCAGGCGACCACCGGTCCATGGACCTGAACCGGGAAATCACGGAAGCGGTAGCCATTCTCCAGCGGACCATCCCCAAGATGATCGACATCCGCGTCCACCTGGCCCCGGACTTGAGGCCGATCCTGGCCGACCCGCTTCAAATCGAGCAGATCATTCTCAACCTCGGCACCAATGCCGCCGATGCCATGGCCGGAGTCGGCGCCCTGACGATCACCACCCTGAACATCCCGGATGAAGACGGCCCCCCGTCATCCCCGACGAATGTGGTCCGCCTATTGGTCACGGACACCGGTACCGGCATGGACCAAGACACGGCCCAGAAAATTTTCGATCCCTTCTTCACCACCAAGGAGGTGGACAAAGGTACCGGACTGGGGCTGGCCTCGGTCTACGGCACGGTCCAAAGCCACGGAGGCCGCATCACCTGCATCAGCACGCCGGGCAGCGGAACAACCTTTGTCATCGACTTCCCGGCCACGGACCACCCCCCGGACCCCTCTCAGATGTTCCCGGACGAACCAATCCCCGCTCCGCCAAAATCCTTCCATCAATTTGACGACCAGGACAGCGCCGACTCCACTCAAATCAGAATTCTCGTCGTGGACGACGACGATCTGGTCAGGGAAACCACCGTGGAAGGTCTGCGGCTGCAAGGATACGCAGTGGAGGAGGCCTCTCGCGGGGAGCAAGCCTTGGACCGAATTCAGGCCGACCCCGAAGCGTTCCATCTCGTGGTCCTGGATCTGAACATGCCGGGCATGGGCGGTCTGAAAACCCTGAATGTCCTGTTGAAGCTGAACCCGAAGCTCCGGGTCCTGATCGTCAGCGGCTATGTTGCCGACGGCTATGGCTCCAGCGTCCTGGCCACCGGGGCCGCGGGATTCCTGGGCAAGCCCTTCCAGCTTCAGACCCTGACGGAAACGGTGCGCGAGATACTTTCGCAAGGCGCTTCCGAGTAACCAGCCGCTTTGATTCGCTACATGCGATAATCTCCGGAACGCTCGGGCTGGTAGATCACGTCCACGATGGAAACCCGCATCATCCCGCCGCCGGGTCGCGGCCATTCGATTTCATCCCCCTGGGTCAAACCCAACAACGCACTACCCACCGGGGCCAGAATGGATATCTTTTGCCCCTGGGAATCCTCGCTGCCCGGATAGACCAAGGTCATGACGAACTCCTCCCCGGAGGGTTCCACCCGAAACTTCACGGTGGAATTCATGGTCACCACTGTCCCGGGAACCTCCTCCGGCGCGACGATCTCGGCCCGCTCCAGTTCCGCCTCCAGTTCGGCCATGCTTGGAAACGAGTTCGATGAAAGGGAGTCCAGCAACGTCTCCAGTCGCTTGGCATCCACTGACGACACGATGATATTTGGTTTTTTCCGCACGACTTCCTCTCGTTGATCAGAATGGGTGTTGTACGCAGGCAAAGGTCATCAAGCCCATATTTCTGAAAAAGGCAAGCCGAAGGAGACTTCCTCTCCCCCTTGCCCAGGCAGATTTGTTCCCTGGCCGTAGGCGCTCTGGATCGAAATCGAAATCGCTATCGAAATCGGAAAGATACCAGAAATCGATTTCGATCACGATTTCGGTGTTTTCTAGTCCACCCAAGGCGTTATCCCCTGGACACCCATCATCCTACGAATCTGAAATTATAGCGATTTTTCCGAGAACAAAATGGCCCTGCCCCCTTGCCTTTCCTCCCTACAATAATGTAGTCAATCCGGGCTTGTCCGCACTAATGTCTTTTTTCGGAGGAAAACATGAACCTGAACAAACCCAATGCCAACGAAGCCACCCAGAGCTTCAACCGCTCCAAGAGCGTCGTGGCCATGAGCGGGATCTGTACCCGCTGCGTGGACGGTTGCCGGGGCAATTGTGAAATCTTCAAGTCCACGTTTCGCGGCCGCGAAGTGATCTATCCCGGACCGTTCGGCAAGGTCACGGCCGGCGGGGACAAGGACTATCCCCTGGACTATTCCCATCTGAACATCCAGGGCTACGCCATGGGCGCCAAGGGCATGCCCGAAGGCGTGGAGCCCGGACCGGATACGGCCCTGTTTCCCAAGGTGGACACCCGCACCGAATACGGCTGGAACTCCAAGACCGCCATGGAAGTGCCGATTTTCACCGGAGCGCTGGGTTCCACGGAAATCGCCCGGGCCAACTGGGAGCATTTCGCCATGGGCGCGGCCATCAGCGGCATCAGCCTGGTCTGCGGCGAGAACGTCTGCGGCATCGACCCCGGCTTGGAGCTGAACAGCCAAAACATGGTCGTCAAGTCCCCGGAAATGGACCGGCGCATCGATGTTTATCGCCGCTATCACCGCGGATTCGGCGAGATGCTGGTCCAGATGAACGTGGAGGACGGCCGACTCGGCGTGGCCGAATACCTGATCGACAAGCACGGCCAGGAGTCCATCGAACTGAAATGGGGTCAGGGCGCCAAGTCCATCGGCGGCGAGATCATGGTCCACAGCCTGGAACGGGCTCTGGAACTGCAACGCCGGGGCTACATCGTCACCCCGGACCCATCCGACCCGGTCAATCAGGCGGCCTTCAACTCCGGCGGCATCAAGGAGTTCGAGCGGCACAGTCGGCTGGGCTTCATTTCCGAGGAGTCCTTCATGGCCGAGGTCCAGCGGTTGCGAAAGCTGGGCTACAAGCGGATCACCCTGAAGACCGGGGCCTACGGCATGCGCGAACTGGCCCTGGCCATGCGCTGGAGCAGCAAGGCGGAAATCGATCTGCTGACCATCGACGGCGCACCCGGCGGCACGGGCATGAGCCCCTGGCGGATGATGGCCGAATGGGGCGTGCCCAGCCTGTACCTGCACACGGCGGCCTACAAATTCGCCAGGCACCTGGAAGGACGCGGTCTGCGCGTGCCCGACCTGGCCTTTGCCGGAGCCTTTTCCAGCGAGGACGGCATTTTCAAGGCATTGGCCCTGGGCGCTCCGTACACCAAGGCGGTCTGCATGGGCCGGGCCCTGATGATCCCGGGCATGGTGGGCAAGAACATCGCCAAATGGATGATCGAAAAGGATCTGCCCAAGACCGTCTCGGCCTACGGGACCACCCCGGAGGAAATCTTCACCGACTATTCCAAGGTCAAGGACCTGGTGGGCGCCGACGAAATGCCCAACATCCCCCTGGGCGCGGTGGGCATCTACAGCTACTGCGACCGGATCAGGGTCGGCCTGCAACAACTCATGGCCGGAGCCCGCTGCTTCAACCTCCCGTCCATCACCCGCAACGAACTGATGTCCCTGACCGAGGAATGCGCCAAACTCACCGGCATCCCCTACGTCATGGACGCGTATCTGGATGAGGCCATGGAGATTTTGAACAGCTGAGAAACGCTTCCTCCAAAACGAAACACAAAAGGGCGCACCACGGTGCGCCCTTTGCCCCCCTCTTCACCACTATTACCATGTCTTCACAATGTGCTACCCCTCCCGCAACCGCTTCCGCTCCACCGCCTGCCGGACTTTTTGGAGCAGTTCGTCCAGTTTGGCGGGTTTCATCAGGTAGTCGAAGGCTCCGAGTTCCATGCCTCGGATTCCGGACTCCACGGAGGCATGTCCGGTGAGCATGATCACCTCCACCAGGGGCCAGCGGCCCTTGATTTCCTGGAGCAGGTTCAGGCCGTCCCGGCCTGGCATCTTCACGTCCAGGACCACTACGTCCATTTCGAGGCGTTGGAGCAGTTCCAGGGCCTCGTCTCCTCCGGCGGCCCCGTGTACGTCGTAACCGCGGTGTTTCAAACGCTTGATGATGGTGGATAAAAAATCCGCCTCGTCGTCCACCAGCAGCATTCTGACGTTTTCCATGCCTTTGTTCTCCTTACGAGTGGCCGCTTCAGCGCTTCAGGTATCCAGCCCCAACAGCTTCATTTTCCGCCACAAAGTGCTCCGCCCCCAGCCCAGTGCGTCCGCGGCTTGGCCGCGCTTGCCCTTGGCCTGCCGCAACGCTTCCAGGATCATCTGCTTTTCCATGTCCTTCCAGGTCGAGCCCATTGAGACGCCCAGTGGAACGCTCGGTGGATCGGTCGGTATGGAAGAATTTCCTCGCTCTTGCCCTGTTTCATCCCATAAATGATCGTTCGGGCCGGGTCGAGCCTCGTCGAGGAAGTTTTGTTGGCTCTTGCGAGCAGCGACCAGGCTGGAGGAGAATTCGGGCTCGGGACGTCCTTCCCGAAGCAGGTAGTCCGGCAGATGGGCGCGCTGGACCGTTTCCGTGAAACAGAAGGTCGCGGCATATTCCACGATATTCTTCAACTCCCGGACATTACCCGGATAATCGTAGTCCAGCAGAACGTCCAGGGCTTCCTGGGAAAACCCCGAGATGGTCTTGTTGGCCTGCATGGCAAAGGTGCGCAGGAACTGGTCCAGAAGCCGCCGCACGTCGCCCTCGCGTTCGCGCAGCGGCGGCAGATGGATGCGGATCACGTTCAGCCGAAAAAGCAGGTCGCTGCGGAATTGTCCGGAACGGACCATTGTTTCCAGATCTCGAAGGGTCGCGGCGACGATTCGGACGTTGACCTTGGTTCCCTGGCCGCTGCCCAAAGGAAAAACGGTCTTGTCGTCCAGAAAGGTCAAAAGCTTGGTTTGCAACCCCAGTGGCAGATCCCCGATTTCCGTAAGGAACAAGGTGCCGTTGTGAGCCAGCTTGAACCGTCCGGGCTTGCTTTCCGTGGCTCCGGTAAAGGCTCCTTTTTGATGGCCGAACAGTTCGGATTCCAGAAGCGTTTCCGGCAGGGCCCCGCAGTTGACCTTGATGAACGCGCCCTTGGCCCGGTCCGAGGCCAGATGGATGGCTTCCGCGATGATGTCCTTTCCTGTCCCGGTCTCCCCGGTGATCAGCACGGAGGAGTCCGTCTGCCCGATCATGGGCAGGATCTGGAAGATGCGCTCCATTTGGGGACTGTTTCCGATCAGGTGTCCGAAGCGGGCGGCATGCTCGGCCTTCCAGGACCATTCTCCTGAGTGTCGGATGTTTTCAACGGTTTCCAGATACCCACAGCACCCACCCCCTACGTCCGTCAACGGAGTCACGGTGATCCGAACCGGAATTTTCTTGCGATCCCGGTTGACGACGTTTCCATCCAGACAACAGGGCGCCGTCTCCTGGTCAAACCGCTCCCGTTCCACCGGACAGTTCTCAATGCACACCGCGTTGCGCAAAATATGCGCGCAACGGATTCCGCGGGCATCCAGTCGATCAAAACCGGTCAACGCTTCCATGGCCCGGTTCACGGCCACGATCCGTCGCTCCCGATCCAAAATCATCGCTCCCAGCGGAATTTCATCCAACAATCCCTGAAACGAAACCGCCCGGGAAAACAACCCATGTATTTCAGACAAATCAAGACTCCATGAATAACAAGACAGGGCAATTTTGTTCTCAATCCCTACCCGCTACTTGAATCGGTATCGAAATCGAAATCGTCATCGCAATCGAACGTCATGTCCAATAAAGATGGTGTAATCACGAGGTGATGCATAGCATTTTCCGATTTCGATTCCGATCGCGACGTGGATTGTGATAAGAACAGATTGGTTATGAATACCAAGACACCAGCCACTTGAACAAAACACCAGTCAAGGATAAAGGCAACCATAGCTGACTTGCAAGGATGAATCCCAGGAAACGGCCCATGTCCGAACACGCTTCCAGATACCGCTCCCTAACCGTGCTCATGGCCGTCGGTCTCGCCGCCCTGCCCTACTTGGCCGCCATGACGGTATTCTGGTTCAGCCTTACATCCTCCCCGCCCGCCATCCTGGCTCCTGAAAGCTACCCCCTGCGCGTCATTCTGGCCGGACTCCTCGGCCTCGGCCTGTTCGGCATCGGCGCGGCGATGGTCTTTTTGCGCCGCTGCATGGCCAGTGAGGCACTGCGCGAGTCACTGGTCATGGAGACCATGAGCGAACAGTTCATCGAAGCCGGGAAAATGGCCTCCATCGGCGAACTGGCCGCTGGCATCGCCCATGAAATCAACAACCCGGTGGCGATCATGGTCGAAGAGGCCGGATGGATGGAGGACCTGCTGCAAGAAGACGCCGAGATGGCCAACTCCCGAAACTTCGACGAGTTACGCCGGGCGTTGGGCCAAATCCGAACCCAGGGCGCCCGCTGCAAGGATATCACCCACAAGATGCTCAGCTTCGCCCGCAAGTCGGACCTACGGATGCAGGAGGTGCATCTTAACGCCATGATCCGGGACGTCGGCGCCTTGTCCGAAAATCACGCCCGTTACGCCAACGCCCGCATCGAACTGCACCTGGCCGACGACCTGCCGTCCATCACGGCTTCAGCTTCGGAAATACAGCAGGTCCTTCTGAACCTGTTCAACAACGCCCTGGACGCCTTGGAAGGCAGGGGGGGGACGATCACCGTCACCACCCACACCGTCGCAGACATGGCCGAGGTCGCCGTCGCGGACACGGGCATGGGCATTCCCAAAGCCAACCTTTCCCGGATTTTCGATCCCTTCTTCACCACGAAACCAGTGGGCAAGGGCACAGGCCTAGGACTTTCCATCTGCTACACCATCGTCAAAAACATGGGCGGCGACATCACCGTAGCCAGCCAGGTCAACGTCGGCACGACCATCACCATCCGTCTCCCCTTGACCAAGGACTCAAAAGAGCGGAAAGTTGCCGAAAGCGCGAGGACATGATCACGGACAAAAAAGCACGGCCGCTTCAAAACCACACCGGACTTCTTTGTGAAAAATTTACCGTGCGTCAATCCCACGCCGACGCCGGAAACGGAGACCTTCGTCTCACCCTTTGAACAACCAACCCCGGAGGCTGCACATGTCACTGGCAAAGATTCTTCTCGTGGACGATGAAGTTCCATTCGTGGACACCATGGTCAAACGGTTGTCCAAGCGGGACTTTGAAATCTTCACCGCCTACAGCGGACAAGAGGCCCTGGATCAACTGGACAAGCACCACGACATCGACATCGCGGTCCTGGACGTGAAAATGCCCGGCATGGACGGGATCGCAACGCTCAAGGAAATCAAGAGCCGCTTCCCCTTGGTCGAGGTGATCATGCTCACCGGCCATGGAACCGTGGAGTCGGCCATTGACGGCATGAAGCTGGGTGCTTTCGACTACCTGATGAAACCGGCGGAAATCGACGACTTGGTGGAAAAGGTCAAAAAAGCCGAACGGATCAAGCGCGAACGGGAAGAAAAGATCCGCGAGGCCGAAGCCAGGGAAGTCATGCATCGACGAGCTTGATTTCGAGTTCATGCCCACCGCTTCCCGGACCTCTCCCTTGGCGGCCCTTCACGTTCTGCTGGTGGACGACGAACAGGGCTTCGTCGACGTACTGACCAAGCGTCTGCGTCGGCGCGACGTTGCCGTAACCTCCGTCCTCTCCGGCAAAGAAGGCGTTCGCGCCCTGCGCGGAGGATCCTATGACGTCGCCGTACTGGATCTCAAAATGGAGGACTTGGACGGCATCGAGGTGTTGAAGATATTCAAGATCCTGGACCCGGCCATGCCGGTGATCATTTTGACCGGACACGGATCGGAACAGGCCGCCAGGGAAGGTCTGGCCCTGGGAGCAGCGGATTACCTGATGAAACCATGTGACCTGGACGAACTGCTGAACAAAATCGGCGCCCTGGCGCGCCATCCAGGGACGCAAGCCGCGTGAAGCGGACCAACGTACTGGTGGTGGACGACCAGGAAGATTTCCGAGTTCCCCTGGTCAAACGACTGCAAAAGCGCAATTTCACCGTCCGCGGGGTCCAAAAAGGCTGGGCGGCCCTGGAAATGATGGCCGAGGACCCCGCGGACGTGGTGCTCCTGGACCTGCGCCTGCAAGACATGGACGGCTTGGACATGCTCCAAATGCTGAAGCAGAGCCACCCCGCCACCCAGGTTGTCGTTCTCACGGGATACGCTTCTCTGGAGTCCGCCCAAACAGCCCAGCGCCTCGGTGCGTTGGACTACCTGATGAAGCCCGGCAACCTGGACGAAATTCTGTCCAAAATCAACGAGGCCGTGCTCTCCGATGCCCGCTCGGACTTCTCCCAAGCCTGATCCGTCGTCCCTGCGCTTTCGACCTCCCGGCTCCGCCCCCGACCATGCCCTCCACGCTATCCAGGCTCCTTGAGCAATTGCCCACGTCCACCCGCAAACGGGAAGAGGCCATATCCCGTAGCGTAGAGAATCTGCCCGGACTGCGGCAGGCCTGGGACCGTCTCGCCAACGCGGATACCGAATTCCTGAGCCGCGTCGCGGTGTGCGAACTCGCCTCGCGAGACGCCTCCCCGCCGACCATGACCACCCTGCGGGTCCAGAGCACCCGCATGTGCGTTTCGATCTTCGCCATGTTGCGCTCGGTCCGGGAAATGAGCACGCGGGATGTGAGCGATATTGAGGGACCGTTCCGGATCTTGGCTCAAACCATCCACATCGCCACCGCGCCTCCGGGGCCGTCGGAAGATCCGGAGTTGGTCGTTCCCCTTGCCCTGGTGAACGCGGATAACGCCCTGACCGTGGGATACAAGGCGGCCTTGCTGGGGAACGTTCGCCGACTTCACCCGCGTTCGAACCTTTCAGGGTGGCGCGTTCCGGACGGATTCGTGATCACCGCCGAGGCATACCGGCTGTTCATGGCCCACCAGGGTTTGGCGGACGAACTCAACCGGCTTTTGCAAATCCACGAAAGCGCCACGCTGGTGGATCAGTTGCGGCTCAGCTCGGAACTCCAACAACGCATCATCACCGCCCCGCTGCCGGATCGATTGCAAACGGCGGTCCGGGCAGCGTACCGCGAGCTGGAATCCGCCGCCGGACATCGCGGCGTGCGCGTCGTCCTGCGCCCCAGCTGCGTCGGAGAAGCCCCCCCGGAACGCTCGTTCACCGGGCAGCACCGCATCGAAGTCAATGTGGGCGAAGACCTGCTGCTCATGGCCTACAAGGAGGTCCTGGCTTCCCAATATGGCCCGGCGGCCATGAGCCACCGCCGAATTCGAGGATTGCGGGTCGAGGACCAGCCCATGGCCGTGGTCTGCTCGGCCATGGTGGACACCATGGCCGCCGGGCAGGTCGTCACCCGGCATTCCGCATCGTCGGCGTCCACCTTGGTGCATGTCCTCGCGGTCCCCGGCCTGGCCAAGGCTGTTTTCGAGGGCTATGTCCAGCCGGACGAATGGGAAGTGTCTCGCGAGTCGTCACGCATCATCGCCCGGCGGATTGTCGATAAACCGCAAAAATTCACGGCGTTTCTCGCTGAGGAAGGGGTTTCCCTCCTGGCCAACCCGCCCTCGATGCGCGACCAGCCCGCGTTGGAGGATGAGCGGATTGTGGACGTGGCCCGGCTGGGCATGGAGCTGGAAGCCCATTGCGGCGGTCCGTTACGCATGGAGTGGGCACTGTCCAAGGACGGTGATTTTTTTATCCAGCAGCTCCGGCATGTTCGCCATGCATCCTCTTCCGGAGCGCCAGGCCCGTCGTCGCTCCCTCGAGCATCCTCAGTCCCATCCGCCAACGAGGAGCCCCTTCTGGCTCAAGGAACCGAGTCGGTTTGTCCGGGCCTGGGCGCCGGGCGGGTCTTCGTCGCGCGCACCAACAACGACCTGCTGCACGTCCCGGAAGGATCAGTCCTGGTCGTCGCCCGCCCCTTGCGGCGCTGGTCCGGGGTTGTGCCCCACGTCGCCGCGGTGGTGGTCGAAACAGGCGGCGAGTTCAGCCATCTGGCCTCCATTGCCCGTGAATTTCAGATTCCCGTGCTCTGCGGCGTCCACAACGCCACGACCCTGCTGCAAAGCGGACAAGATGTCGTCGTCGACGCGACCAACCGCAACGTCCTCGCTCCCCCTTCGCCACAGGTCGCGCTCCCTCGCGGGAGCAGCTCCCTGAATCTTTCCACTCCACTTCCCGCTCAATCGGCAACCCCCGCCCACGCGACCCTGGCCACGATACTGAGCCAAGCGGCTCCCTTGAGCCGGGTCAACCCTTTGGCCCCGCGCATCGTGCCGGAAAACGTTCGGAGTCTCCGGGACGCGGCCCAGGCCAGTCGACTGCTCGCTTGCCGCCAACTCCTGAAGCTGTCTCATGCGCCCGGTCTGCTCCACCACCTGGCGGTCCCTCATCCGCTGAATTGGTGGGTCCTGGACCTGGACGATCCGCGCCTGGAAAAGCAGGTAGGCCGCCCCTCTTCCCTGGAGTCTCAAGCGTCGGCGTTCCATCCTGTTTTGCATCCAGTGCTCAACGCCGTCTGGACGGGCATCGCCCGAGCGGACTGGACCCTTTACGCCAATTCTCCCCGCCAGTTCCGCCTCTTCCGGTTCATTCGCCGCCTGCGGGCCGCGGTCCGTCCGCTTTCAGCACCCCGCCCGCGGATATTCATCCTTTCCGGAAGCACGACCCTGCTCAACCTCTCACTGGAACGCGCCCTGTTTACCATTCAGATCCATGAGGCATCACCAACCCGCAACGCCTTGAGCTTCCTCTGGCAGTGGTTCCCTCCCTGGACCCCGCTCCCGGACGTGCAAAACGTCGTGGTCGAAACGATCCGGGTTCGCGGCTTCTTTGTGGACCACGCCCCGGACGGCTTGTGCGCTTGGTCCACGGGGCACGATCCGTCGGAACTGCGCCGTCGCGCGGCCTTTCTCGGTGCGCTGATCGGGTTTGTCCAACGCCCGAAAGCCCCCTGGAATCTCGACTTCGACGATCCGCTATCGTGAGTGGGATCAAGAGATTCTGGTCTTTTCTCGGTCTTCAACGAGTTCCATCGGCAAACCCAGCGTGAGGCCCGTCCCGTCGGAAGCCAAGACCAGACGGGCCTGGAGACGCTGAAGAAGCAGAGCCAGGGCCGGGTCGGAAGCTTGCGCCCCGACAGCCCCATTGCCCCCGTTCCCGGACATCCGAACGCGGATCCCCTCAGAATCAGACTCCAGCCGGAGCCTCAAAGCCCCCTTGGAGGTTCCGGAACCAAGCAGAACGTTCATCGCGCAAAACAGCAAATGGAGCAGTTCAAAGGGTCTGGTCCGGATGGTTACGCATTCAGCACCCGGTTCCACGAGCACGGTCGCCCCCTTGCGCCGCGCCAGCCTCGCGGATATCTCTCCAAACAGCTTCAGAAAGTCCGCGACGTCCACGGCCCCAACCGGACTGTCGGCCGTATGGGCAAAGGTGTTGAAGCGCCGGACCACCCCGTCCGCCTTGATCACCTGATCGGCCACGTCCTGGACCACCTTGCCCAGGCGCTTTCGGTAGGCTGGACCATCATCGGCGTCCATGGCCAGCATGTCTCCCAGCAACCCGTTTTGTTCGTTGATAATCGCCAGATGGTTCTTGATTTCATGAGTAACGCTGGCCGAAATCGCCGCGAAAAACCCGAGTTCCTGACGATAAAGCCGTTTCCATTCCTCGCGCTGCATGTGCCCTCGCTTTGTGGAAAGAAGTTGTCCATCGGTCTGCATCCCGCGCTTATCCCCGGACTGACTGAAAAGTGCCGTGACCCCACCATCGACATCTCCACCCTGAACCAAACAAAAGCGCCGCTAATCGAGATCAGGTCGACACATCCCGGACCATGAGCTACAGGAAGAGCTCCTTCCAGCCCGGACCGCCCGCCAATGGCCCGGGATCACGGCCCGGATCGCCGCTGGAAAGATCGGCCAATGAAGCGAATCATCTTCAACAAGCGGGGAGCGCATGGCTGAAACGATTCCATTGACTCCGGAAATGCTTTGGGTCCTGGGTATTCTCGGTTTGACCGTCGTCCTGTTCATCTCCGAAGTGGTCCGGGTGGACGTGGCCGCGGTGACCATCATGATGATCCTGGGCGTCATGGGCCTGATCCCCGGCGTGCCCGCCCTGGTCCCCGGCGACCAGTTGTTCCGGGGCTTCGCCAGCAACGCGGTGATCTCCATCATCGCCGTGATCATTCTGGGCAAGGCCCTGGACAAAACAGGCCTGATGAACAAGCTGGCTTCCCTGATCCTGCGCGTCGGCGGACAGACCGAACGCCGGATCGTGCCGGTCATCTCCGGAACCGTGGGCGTGGTCTCCGGGTTCATGCAGAACGTGGGCGCGGCGGCCCTGTTCATGTCCGTGATCAAGCGCATCGCCATGCGAACCGGCCTGCCCATGTCCCGCCTGCTGATGCCCATGGGCTTTTGCGCCATTCTCGGCGGGACCCTGACCATGATCGGCTCCAGCCCGCTGATCCTGCTCAATGATCTGATCGCCACCTCCAATCGGATGCTGCCCGAAGGCGTGGCCCCCATGCGCACCTTCGCCATCTTCGACGTGACACCGGTGGGCGTCGCTCTGATTCTGACCGGCATCATCTATTTCGTGCTCCTGGGGCCCTTCGTCCTGCCGGCCCAAAAAGGGCAGGACCAAGAGGTTTCCACGGTGGAGTACTTCCGCCGGTTGTACGGCCTGGAAGGGGACATCTTCGAAATCCACGTCTTTGCCGGCAGCCTTTTGGACGGTAAGACCGTGGCCGACGCCGAAAGCCTGTTCGGCAACCGGGTCGCCGTCATCGGCCTGTACCAAAGCCGGGATCTGCGCATCGCGCCGGCCCACGACATCGTCATCCAGGCCGGTTCCCAGATAGGCCTGCTCGGCGCGCGCAAGGACATCGGCGACGTCTGCCAGGAGATGGACCTGCAATGCTCGGGCATGCTCACCCACTTCGCCGAAGTGCTTTCCGCGTCCCAGGCCGGAATTTCCGAGGTGGTCGTCCCGCCGCGTTCCAACCTGATCGGCAAGACGTTCCAGGACGTCCGGATGCGCAAGACCCACGGCATCTCGGTCCTGGCAGTGAACCGAGGAGGCAAGGTGATCCGCGGCAACCTGCGGGACCTGCCTTTGCAATCCGGAGACACGTTGGTCCTGCACAGCCTCTGGGAAGACTTGGCTGCCCTGGAGAAGAACCCGGACTTCGTGGTGGTCACCTCCAACTTTCCCCACGAGGTGATCCTGCACGAAAAGATGCCCCACGCCCTGGCCATTTCGCTGATCACCCTGGGGCTGGTGCTGTTCAGCGACCTGCGCTTGTCCGTCTCCCTGATGGCCGGGGCCGCGGCCATGATCGTCAGCGGCGTGCTGACCATGGATGAGGCTTACAAAAGCGTGAGCTGGCAGTCGGTCTTCCTGCTGGCCAGCCTGATTCCCCTGGGCTTGGCCGTGGAAACCACGGGCACGGCGGCCTGGATCGCGGTGCAGACCATCAACCTGCTGGGCGACGTGCCGGTCTGGGTGCTCCAGGCCGCGGTGGCCGTGCTCAGCACGGTCTTCACCCTGCTGATGTCCAACGTGGGAGCCACGGTTCTGCTGGTGCCCCTGGCCGTGAACATCGCCGTGCTGGCCGGAGCCGATCCGGCCATGTTCGCCCTGACCGTGGCCATCAGTACGTCCAACTCCTTCCTGATCCCCACGCACCAGGTCAACGCCCTGATCATGGGACCCGGCGGCTACCGCAACGCCGACTTCCTGCGCGCCGGGGGGATCATGACCGTGCTCTTCCTGGTCGTCTCCTTGACGGTGCTCAACCTGCTCTTTTAACTGTGTTGAAAAATCCTTATTCAGCTGTTCAACGGACAGCCGCGAGGTCGCTCCATGCCCATCCTGACCATATACAGCCCCGCCTACTGCCAGGAACAGGAAGTGGCCCACGCCGTTGCCGAGGCCCTCTCCCTGAAGATCCTGGAAGACCGCCGGATCATCGCCGAAGCCGCCTCCACCTACAACCTGTCGGAAAACAAGTTCTACCGCTCTCTGTTCGGCAAACCGTCCGTGTTCAACGCCTTCACCCGGGAACGGGAACGCTGCGTGAGCTGCTACAAGGCCGTGGTTGCCCGACACCTGCTTGAGGACGACCTGCTGCTTCTGGGCCTGGCCGGCTCCCTGGTTCCCAAGACCATGACCCATGTGCTCAAGGTCTGCCTGACCGCTGACGAGGCATTTCGGCTTCGGACCGCGGCCCGGTCCCACCACCTGGACCCCAAGGCTCTGGCCAAGTTGATCGCCCAGGAAGACGAGGCCAGAACCCGCTGGACCGAGTATCTGGCCCAGAGAGACCCCGCACGCGCCTCGCCCTGCGACATCCTGATCCCCATGGACGCGACCTCGCCCCAGGACGCCGCGGATCTGATCCAGGACCGGGCCCGGCGCGCCGTGACCCTGCCCACCCAGGAATCCTCCCAGGCGGCAACGGACTTCGCCCTGGCCGCCGGAGTCGAGGCGGCCCTGGCCGTCAAAGGTCATGTGTTCCGGGCGGACGTCAAACAGGGCCGGATCGAGCTTCGCGTGGACATGAACGTGATCCGGCCGGAACGCCTGGAAGAAGAATTGCGGGCCATCGTCCGGGATGAGGCCGGGGACGCCCCCCTGGAGATCAGGATGGGCCCGGACCTCTACCGGACCGACGTCTACCGCCCTTTTGACTTTGAAAACCCGGCCAAGGTGCTGGTGGTGGACGACGAGCGGGATTTCGCCGTGACGCTGTCCGAACGGCTCAAAATGCGTGAAATGGGCGCGGCCGTGGTCACCAGCGGGGAACAGGCCCTGCGGGTGGTCGAGGAAGACGAGCCCGAAGTGATCCTCCTGGATTTGAAAATGCCTGAAATCCACGGCATGGACGTCCTGCGCATCATTCGCCAAGGCCACCCCCGGGTGCCGGTGATCATCCTTTCCGGTACGGGCAACGAGGAAGATTTTCAAGCCTGCCTGAACCACGGGGCCTTCGCCTGCCTGCAAAAGCCCGTGGACTTCAGGGAACTCACCGAAACCATCCGCCGGGCCTACGCCACGTTGGACAGCGAACGAGGGAAAGGGTGAGTCACCCTCCCTCCCCCCGGCTCTCCAACAATTTGCGAATATTTTGAATCAGCACCTCGATTTTCAACGGCTTGAGCAGATACAGCGCCCCGGCCCGGGTTCCGGCCTGAAAGTCCCGCTCCGAGGTGTGCCCGGTCAGAAAGATGCAACGCATTCGCGGATGCAAAACGTGGAGCCGATCCCACAGTTCCAAACCGCTCACGTGAGGCATCTTCACGTCCAGCACGGCCAGATCGTAGTCATTTTCTCCGGCCAAACGCAGGGCCTGGTCTCCGGTGGTGGCATAGTCCGCGGCGATGCCCCGGATCGCCAGCCGTTCGGCCAAGGCGGAAACAAGCTCCAGTTCATCATCCACAAGCAGAATTCGCACCTTCCTCCTCCTTTTGAGCGTGAGTCACCGGCAGGGTTATCGTAAACGTGGTCCCCAGACCCAGCTCGCTCTGAACCTCGATCATCCCGCCCAGTTTTTTGACAAGTCCGTAGGTGATGGACAGCCCCAACCCCGTGCCGTGTTTCGGCTTGGTGGAAAAGAAGGGTTCGAAGATCCGCTTCATATTTTCCGGGGAAATGCCGCACCCGTTATCCGTGATGGCGATCCGGACCTCTGAAGATTCGGGGACGCTCAGGACAATGGCGATCCGTCCACCGTCCCGAACCGCGGCAAAAGCGTTGTTCACGATGTTCAGCAGCACCTGCTGCAACTGACCCTTGTCCGTGACGATCTCCGGAACAATTTCCGGAACGTCCAGGCTGACCTCGATGGCCCGGTACTGGGCCTCCTTGTCCAGAAAGCCCAGGACGTCCCGGACCGTTTGGACCACGTCCACCCGCTCCCACTGCACGTCCACATGCCGGGCAAAGCCCAGCAGCCGATGGGTGATGGCGCTGCAGCGCTCCACGGACCCGAGAATGGAGTCCACCAGCGACAACAGCTTCTTGTCCTGGCCGTACTTGTCCGAAAAGGAAAAGAGATCCTTGATCAAACCGGCCTTTTCATTGATTACGGCCAACGGATTGTTGATTTCATGAGCCACCCCCGCGGCCAAACGACCGATGGAGGCCATCTTGTTGGTGTGCTCCATGGTGTGCAAGGCGATGGAGCGCTTCATGTCCGCGTCGTAAATTCGCCGTACCAACATGGTGGCCGAGGTCAGAATGACCGCAACGATACAGGTCACGCTGATCAACAGGAAACCAAGCATTTCCAAGCGCAACCGCCACCAGTTGCGCATCATTTCCTGTTGCTGCTTGACGACCATGAAGATGAACGGCGTATTTTCCACGTAAACGTACCCCAGGTACGCGGGGTTTCGGCGTGTGTCATCGATTTCAAGAATGACCGGAACCTCCGAGTACGGAGGTACGGGATACGGAATCTCGCTCAACACATCGCCGTGAGAAAAGCTGGGGGTTTGCAGCACGCCTTGCCGATTGACCAGAAACGCGTCCGTCGTGGCTCGCAGGTTCAAGGACTGCACCAGATTGAAGAACTGTTCCGTGTCGATGGTCGCTCGAAGAATCATGATCGTGCCGTCGTAGCAGATCCGTTTCACGGCGATCACAAAATGCGGCACGTCCCGAAACCCCAGAAAAACGTCGCTGATGAACACCCGTCGATCCATGACTTCGGTAAACCAGTCCTGTTCTGAATAATCCTTGCCCTTCAGATCGAACGGTCCGACATAGGCCAGTTGTTTTCCCTGTCCGTCGATCAGACCGACATCAACGAATCCGCCGAAAGCCGCCTTCATGTTGTGGTAGAGTTCATGGAGAAAAAACTCGTCCGAAAGATCTTCGAACGAATGCTCGGCGATGATGAATTCCAACACAGCCCGGCGTTGCTGAAGAAACGAGGAGAGACTCAGCTTGGTGTTGGAAAGCAGGCTGTTGATCGGATAGACGAAATCCGCCTGCATGGCCCTGCGGTTCAGGTTGTAGTCCATGAACGTGATCAACAGCAGCGGCACCACGGACACCGTGGTTACCAGCAGCACGACCAGTTTCCAGATCCGCCGATAGTTGAATCCTCCTCCCCCGGCCTCGGGCTCCGGAGGATCGGCGGCGTCCCAGAACGCCGGCTTGAAGCGCTCCCACAGCGCGACGAGGGCGTTACGCGCCATTTTCATGCTCACCCGGATGTGTCGTCCGGGGCTGTTCCTCTTCCCGGACGCGAGCCTGTTCCAGGAGTCGGGTCAGGACGTCGATGTCCACCGGTTTTTGCAGGTAGGCGAAGGCTCCGGCGTCCAGGCAGTTGCGTTCATCCTCCTTGGAACCGTGGCCGGTGAGGATGATCACCTGGACCTGGGGATGGGCCGCCTTGACCCGGCGCAGAACCTCCAAACCGTCGATTCCGGGCATTTTCAGGTCCAAGACCATCACGTCCGGCTCGTCCTCCTCCACGAAGGCCAGGGCTTGCTCCCCGTCATACACCACCGCGGAGCCGATTTCCCGCATCAAAAGCCGCTCGGACAAGGTATGCACGAACTCCCGTTCGTCATCCACCAGCAACAATTTATTCCGTTTTTCGGGCTGATGTTGTCGATACATGGTCTTTTGGTAGAATTCCGGACTCAGGTTGATGATCACTTCCTCGACCCCAGGGACCCGGATTGCGATGTCCCGCAGTTCCTCTTCCAGCTTGGAAAGCATGATCACGTTCTGGGTGATGAGCAGCTCGACCCGGCCGCTCTCCGCCTTGACCTGCCCCGCGTGCCCTTCTTCGGCCAGGGCCAGTTCCACCGCGGCCTGGAGCTGAAAATCCCGCAACGCCTCGCGGGACAGATCGTCGGGTTGCAGCAGATCCTTGCGGGAGTGCTCTACGATGGCGTCCGCGGCTTCCTCCACGCTTTTGCGGTCCATGGGCAGGACCAGATCGTACAATGTATGGTCCCAGGGCTCCTTGCGGAGCAGTTCCTCGGCCCAGGTCGCCCGAACACGGTCGTCCCCGGCTACCCGTTCCCGAGCCAGGTCCAGGGAAAGCTTCAGATCGGCCATGGTCCGGTCCACCCGATATCCGAACTCCGCGATCAGGCAGACGTGAAAGACGTGGTTCACGGAACGGGGCACCAGGTGCGCCAGAAAACCCGAACAGAGAATCTTGTCCTGTTCCAGGTCCACCAGTTTGTCCGCCAGGGTCCGGCGGACCATGGCCAGATGATGCCGCTTTTCAACGGCGAGAAAGGCCCCCGTCCGCTTCCCCTGGAACAAGGACCGCTCCAGGGCCAGGGCCTGCACCCCGAACCGGGTCTGGGTCAGCTCCAGCAGCTTCGGATCGTCCAGCACCACCGCGCCGACCCGTTCGGCAACCAGCGCGACGACCTCCCCTTCGTGACAGAAGCACCCGTGAAAAATACTAATAATGCCCATGGCCGCACCTTATTGTTGGAGGTCCGATGTCTGTTCCAAAATGCATTTCCCGTTTTGGACCATGCCCCCGATGTCCGCGCACAGCATGGTCCGGTAATAGGACACCTGGTCCGGATTGAGCATGATCATGTCCAGCTGCCGGGTATGGATGGTCAGATAACCGAGAATCCGCAAAGCCGCCAATGTTTCCTCCAGGGGGCGGCCGCTGATCCGGGCGATGAGCATGTCCTCGTGGGACTCGATTTCAAAGCCTTGCTCCTCCAGCACGGACGCGATGAACCGGGTGCGCATGACCCGTCGCCGCAGATCCGCGGCTCCGCCCTTGAATGAAAACCGGGCGTAGTTCTCATAGGCCGGGTCGCCCGCCAGGGTCTCCACCGTGGAGAAATGAAAGCCCATCCTGGAGGTCAGATTGCAGAAATATTTCGAAATCATGAAGTAATTGCGCTGGGCGTACTCCGAGGCCCCGTCGGCGTTGAGGTTCGGGTTGGAGGCGGCCTGCAACATCACGGACATGAACCCCCTGCCGTCCACGGCCGGAGGCCCGGCCCAGGGCTTGGCCGTGATCCCGGCCCACAGCGCCTGCATGGGCAAGGACACGATATTGGAGATATGCACGTGCGGACCGACCACCGGTTCCCGGAACCCGTCCTCCAGGTCCAGCACCCACCACTGCATGGGCACGTCCACCACCAGACGCTTGCCGGCCCGCCGGACCAGGGCCGTCTCCTGTCCAAAGGAGAACATCTCCCGGACGCTCATTTCATGACAAAAGCGGGTGATGTCATGCAGGGTCCGACAATTCCCGGCCTTGAAATCCCGTCCGGCCGGATCGGTCAGGTTCAGCGGCGTGATCAGCCGGACCACTTCCTTCAAGGTCTCATGGACCGGGGTCCCTTCCATCAGTCCCTTGCGAGGTCGTTGCTGGGCCAAAAGCCGTTTCACTCGGCCGGAATGCACCCGACGCATGTCCGCGTCCAGGGTGACCTCGTTCCCGGTCCCGAGTTTTCGCGTCGCCTCGGGGACGTTGAACAACGCCGGAACCCCGAACTCCCGGGCCACGTTGGCCAGATGCCCGGTGATGCCTCCGGTTTCGGTGATCACGGCCGCGGCCCGGGGCAGCAGCGTGGCCCAGCGGGGATGGGCCTGGGCGGCCACCAGGACCGCGCCCGTTGGAAACCGCAGCATATCGTCGTTGGCCCGGACCACGAAGACCGGCCCGGCGGCAATGCCGGGACTGGCCGTATCCCCGCCCTGAAGCACCACGTCATCCGGTGCCGTTTCGCCGGTCACATCTTCATTCGGGGCAACGATTTCCGCGCCCCCCTCTTGCGGCAACTGCATCAACGGGCGGCACTGCACGATCACCAGACGGCCCTCTTCGTCCAGCACCCATTCCACGTCCACCGGAGTCTGAAACCCTTCTTCCAGCCGTCTGGTCGCCCGGGCCACCTGGGCGACCATGGCCCGGTCCAAGGAGGGAAGACGTCCTTCGGCCGGATCAAGATCCACGCGGGTCACGCCTTCCTCGGGCAGGCATTGAAATTTTTCCGTCTTCTCCGCCACCACTTCCTTCAGTATCCGCTCCGGATCGGTCCGGGAGACGACCCACAGGTCCGGAGTCACGCTGCCGTCCACCACGGCCTTGGGCAGGCCGGGCACGGCGTTGATCAGCAACGCGTCCGCCCGAATGTCCGTCGGACTGCGGGAATAGGCCACTCCTCCGGCACGAGCGTCCACCATGGCCATGCACCCCACGCACATGGGCACGTCCTCGTCCTTGATGCCCCGGTTCAAACGGTAGGAAATGGCGGTCACGGAATACTTTCCAGCCAAAATTTCCTTGAATGAAGCCAGCAGGTTGTTTGGATTGACGTTCAGCTCGGACCGGTACTGGCCCGCGAAGGACGCTCCGGAGGCGTCCTCCCCCACCGCGCTGGAACGCAGGGAAACCTTGACCCCGCCACGGGTCCGCCCCTCCAGCCGGATATACGCCGCTTCGATGGCCCGCCGCAGATCCTCGGGAACTTCGGCGTTGATGATCGCCAACTGGATCTCCGAGCTGACCCGGTACAGAGCCGAAGGGTCCTCCATTTCCGTGGATTGAAGCCGGCGGTCGATCTCCTTTTGCAGCGTGGTGTGGGCCATGAACCGCTCGTACCCGGCGGCGGTGACCACAAACCCGTGGGGAATACGCAAATCCGGGAAGCGCTTCAGAATTTCACCGAGATTGGCCATCTTGCCGCCCACGGCGTCGGCCATTTCCTTGTCCACCGCCTCCAGGTCCAGGACAAGGTCCGTGACCGGACTCACGCGACGTCGCTCCAGGATCTCGCGGATATCAGCGCGGATCTTCCGGAAGGCCGGCTCCAGATCCGCGTATCCGCCACCCGCCAATTCCCGGAGATTCTTGACGATGGAATAGACGTCCACCGTAACCGCCGTACACCGGGACCGCACAAAGACCATGCCGAAGCTGTGCATGCCCTTCAGGGTCTGATCCAGCTCGGTCATCACCCGCAAAGCCTGGTTGTTGGCTTCCAAAAGCCGCTTGAAGGAATTGTACTTGCCCTTGAACAGCGCGCTCACCGCCGCGGCCTCGACCTCGTCGATCTCCGGAGTCCGGTTGAACAGGCGTTTGATGTGGGTGAGCAGTGCGGTCATGGGGGGGGAGGGGTTCAGCGGTAAGCGTGCTCTGGGGCATCCCATGTATCGAGATCGAAATCGAGATCGAAATCGGGATCGAAATCGAAAATCATATAATGAGGATGATGGAATGAAAAGATGATTTGCATTCCTTTTGGAATTCGATTTCGATTTCGATTTCGCATACGGCAATGCATCAGCAGCGAAAAGATAGCGTGAAGGTTTCCGGTCCAGGGGTCCACGGCAACCGTTGAACCGCGAACCCCTGAACCATTGAACCCACGTCCTACACTTCCTTCTTCTTCCCGGCCTTCATCTTCATGCCGATCCCTTCGAACATATACAGGATGGCCATGCCCCACCACAGGGTGTAGATGACGTAAAAGACCAAGCTGAAAGTCAGGATGCCGGCCTTGGAGCGGGCGCTTTCGGGGACGATGCCGTAAAAATTGTAGCCCACTTCCACGGACTTGGAAATCACCTCGGCCACGTGTTTCGCATCCGCGAAACGTTCCTGGTGGTTCATCTCGTTTTCCAAGTCCTTGAACAGCCGATACCAGACATACATCAATTCCCGGGCGTCGGCCTCGCCGTAGCCGTACCGGGCTCCGACCCGTTGACCGTCGTTGTGGAACATATCCCGGGAGTCCGTGATCGCGGCCTGGACGATCAGCCCCAGGTCTCCCTCCACATGCACGGTGGCCCCGTCCGGGGAGACTCCTGCCCGCGCGGACTGAAGCACGGCTTGGGCCATCACGGCCCGACGCTCGTTGCCCACGTCGAGGCTGGCCTTGAATGTCTTACCCAGGAACGCTTCATTTTTCTCTTCCATCTGTTCCATGAAGTAGGCCGAGCCCTTGGAAATGGAGTTGAACAGATTGTCCGCGGCATGGAAAGCATTGACCTTGTCGTTTTCCAGACCCGGAAACAACGGCGACCACATCACTCCGAAGATGATGAAAAAACTGGCGCACAGAAACAGTCCGATGTTCAATTCCTTCTTGTTGATCATGACTATTCCTCCCCTTTCAGGGTCTTCATGTTCGTAAAGAAC
Organism: Desulfonatronum zhilinae; assembly: GCF_900182865.1. Taxonomy (NCBI): domain Bacteria; kingdom Pseudomonadati; phylum Thermodesulfobacteriota; class Desulfovibrionia; order Desulfovibrionales; family Desulfonatronaceae; genus Desulfonatronum; species Desulfonatronum zhilinae. Next base: position 66,276 of record NZ_FXUJ01000013.1, on the reverse strand, counting down.
ATATAGAAGACCCACGCGGCGAAGATGCCGATAATGATGAAGAACAAAACATTACCCGTGGCGCTGAGCGCCTTGCCCATGCCCGGAGAAATGTTCAGATAGCCCATGTCGCCCATCTTTTCCGGCAACACGAACAGCCGATTGATGAACCCGCCCAGGATGGTCGTGGCGTAAAAACCGCGAATGTAGATCCCCTTAACCACCTTGGTGGTCATGGCCCCGATCTGGATGCCGATCAGCGAGCCCAGCAGCATGCCCATGGCCAGGGTGTAAAAGATGAACCCATAGATGGCGTACTGGGCGATGGAAGCGTAGCCGGCGGTGAAGATGATCTGCAGGATGTCCGTGCCGATGGTGGTGAAAGAGGACACGCCCATCAGGTAGACGAAGATGGGGAAGGTCAGGAAGCCGCCGCCCACGCCCATGATCGCGGAGACGAAGCCGACCACCACGCCGCAGATGGCCACGAACCAGGCGGAAAGCTGCTTGCCGCCGGGGACCAGATCCTGGTCAAAGGTGATCATCGGCGGAATCTTCATGGCCTGGATCTTCGCGGCCATACCCGGTCCGGTGGGTTCGGAGCCGTGCGCCCCATGACCGCCGCTGCCGCCGTGCACGTCCACGATGTCCACCTTGCGCGCCCGCAGGAAGTCCAGCATGGCGTAGGTGCCCAAAAAACCCAGCAGCACCACGAACATCACGCTGATGAATGTGTCGCTGAGGATCGGGTTGATTTCATACAAGGTCCGGTTGACCACGCCGCCGCCGGTCACGCCCACGCCCGCGCCCACAAGAAAAGCCACGGCCAGGGCCACGGAGACGTTGCCCAACTTCCTGTGGATCACGGTGCCCATGATCGCCTTGGCGAAGATATGGAACAGGTCCGTGCCCACGGCCAGAATGCCCTTGATCCCGGCGCTCATCAGGGCCGGGGTGATGATGAAGCCGCCGCCCGCGCCGATGCACCCGGTGATCAGGCCGGCGAACATGCCGATCAGGATCGAAATGTAGAAGATGAAGGGGGAGTAGAAGCTGGGCATGTAGGAATACTTCCCGCCCAGCATTTCCGGCAGATCCGCGTGGGACAACCCCACGCCGATGGCACAGGGAATAAGCAGAAGCATCAGAATGAACATCCGCTTCCTGCTCCTGAGAATGTTCATGGACGTTTCATAGTCCCACTTGGCGTATTGGACGGCCCCGAGATGCATCATCGCGGCCAGGTTTCTGAAAAATCGCATTTTTAAATTCCTCCAGGGAAGAAGTTCAGAGTAAGGTGGACGATCCCCGAACAGAGCGAGCGTGTTGGTTATCCTGGTCTTGCCTCACCCCCTTCGCCGCGGCTCCGGATCGCTTCGGAGACCTTGTCCAGCAGTTCATCGATGGGACAGGGCTTCATCATGTAGTCGAACGCCCCCAGATCCATGCCTTGATCCGCGGTTTCCAGCGTGGCGTGCCCGGTGAGCATGATCACGGGAACCTCGGAATTGATGCGCTTCAACTCCCGCAACGTGGCCACCCCGTCCATGCCCGGCATGCTCACGTCCAAGACCACGGCGTCAAATGCTTTGCCCCGCATGGCTTCCAACGCCTTCTCCCCGGAATCCACGCCCTCGGCCGCGATGCCGCGCAGCCGCAGCCGCGTGATGATGGTTTCCAGAAAAGTCCGTTCGTCGTCGATCAAGAGAATGTGCATGACGCCTCCTCGTGTCTGTTCAGCGCGGTTCCAGCATCTTGCGACAGGAGTCCATGATCTCGGCGTAAAAGGACTCCACGGGATAGAGGTTGAACAACTTGAACCGAACGATGCCCACCACCAGAGCGAAAAGAATGACCGCCGTACGAAACGGCTTGCAGTCCCGGATGGTGCCATCTTGCCGGCCCTTTTCGATGCCTTCGATGAACAGCTCCAGGAAACAGTTGTAGATTTCCTCGATGCACTTGCGGCAATCCGGGTTCACGGCCGCGAGTTGATAGGGATAGTTGCGGAACAAAAGCAAAAATTCGAACTCCATGGTTTCCGAGAGCGTGAAAAACTGGTGCACCGCGCGCTCCACCAGCTCCATGCCGGTTCCCTGCTTTTCGATGTTCTCCGAAACTTCCCGCAGGATGTCCTTCTTCACCTTGATCAGCAGTTCGATCAGGATGCCTTCCTTGTTCTTGAAGTGGTGAAAAATAGTCCCCTCCGCGGCCCCGCTGAGCTTGGAGAGATCGGCGATGGACGTATCCTTGAAGCCGCGCTCGGCGAACAGCTTTGAGGCCGCGTTCAGGATTTCGATACGATAGGACACGGTGAGCTCCTTGACTTGATAAATTTTGAACAAGCTCCCGAGTGAGTACTCGGTCAGTTCGATTCGGCCTTATCGATTTCAAAAAATCTTGTCAAGCATCAAAACTCTCCGAGCGGATGCCCAAAGAAAGATTTGGCCGACATCAGCGACGCCCCCTCGGCTTGTCGAAATCATCGCTCAAAGGTAAGAACGGGCTGGCTCAGCCGAGCAATCACCCCTTCCCCTCACCCCCCAGGCCCTTCGGGCCATTGGAAACCGCCCATGAAACGCAAGAACTCCAAGCCAGGCAGCATTGCCAAGCCCCGAAAAATCATGGTCGTCCTGCATGAGGACGACGTGGCCCCTCGTTTCGATTTGGCTCTAGGGTTGTTCATCGCCGAGTTCGCTCCCGACGGAAGCAAAATCATGGAAAAAACCCTGGTCCTGCCGCATCCGTCGGCCGAGGACCTTTGCCGCTTGATTCTTACCGAAAAGATCACCGTGCTCATCTGCGGCGGAATCGAACAGGAATACTACGATTACCTGACCTGGAAAGATGTCCGGGTCGTCGATTCCGTCATCGGCGACTACCAGTGGGCCATCCGCCGTTGCCTGGAGACCCACCTCCAGCCCGGAGACATCCAGCGTCCGGCCTGACAGAACTCCCTCCCTCCTCCCCTCTCGCCTCAAATTGTTTCAACTAGAAACACCCTGGTTGATTCATTTTAATTCATTTTAATTCATCTTCGCACTCATCGCCCGCCACTCCTTATTATCCTATTGATATCATTGCTTGTTACATCTGGCACATGATTTGCTCAACTCATTGTATCCGAATGACGGCCAAGCGCCTTTGGTGACGTTCATTCAGGAGATCCGCGCTCACGAGGTCGCTGTCCGGCCTCGTTTCGGGAGCCGCCGGTCAAGGGAGAATCAATGTGCCTACTTGTTATCGAGACCGATCATCTCGTTCGCGACAATCTGACCCATCATCTGCGCCAGCGGGGTTTCACGGTGCGCGCGGGGCAAACCAGGGCGAGCGTAACGCGCATACTGGGAGAATGCGCCGTGGACGTGGCTCTGCTTGGTTTGGAGGGAGTCGGGCGCGAGGCATTGGAGTTTCTGCGGATCATCCTCGCGACAAGCCCCAAGACCAGGGTGATCCTGATGACGCCCCCGGACTGTCTGCATTACGCCATTGAGGGGATGAAGATGGGAGCTTTTGACGATGTCCCGGTGCCTTACGACATCGATTTGCTCTGCGCGAAAATCAGGCGGGCCGCGTCGCAAAGAGCCAGACGCACGAAACCTCCCTGATTCCGGAAAAGGATTTCTGAAAAGCGGCTATGGAAAGCGATCGATTTTGCGCTCATCGCGGGCGAGCGAGCTGCAAAACCAGTAACCCGCCGCCGAGGCGAGAACGACGACGTAACCAAGGAGGATAAACGAGTGAACACCACATTTACCATTCGCGAACTGATGCGTCCGGTAGACCAATTTCCACGCATTTCCGGCCGGTCCTTTTTCCATGAAGCCATGCTGGCTCTGCAAAAAGCCGATGAAGCATTTCAGTCCGGAAAAATCAGACAACGCATTTTACTGGTGGAGGACGAAAGGGGAAGGGTCATCGGCAAGATCACTCCCATGGACGTGGTCCGGGGGCTGGAGCCCAAGTACGACCGGGTCGACAGTCTCAGCGACGACATCCGCTACGGCGTGCCCCAGGTCGTCCAGTCCATGAAGGAGGAATTGCGGCTGTGGCAGGAACCGCTGGACGATCTGTGCCGCAAGGCCGCGGAAGTGCGGGTGGAAACCTTCATGAATAAACCGGAGCCGAACCAGACCGTGAACATCGACGAAAAGATGGACAATATCCTGCACATCTTCGTCACTTCCCGCCGTAATTCCCTGTTCGTCGTGGAAAACGACGCCGTCGTCGGCCTGCTGCGCTTTTCCGATCTCTATGCAGCCATCCGCGAGGTCGTTCAGGCCTGCGGCCTCAAAGCGCCCACGGCATAGCCGCCGTGTCGCGACATGTCACCGGTGACCGTTCAGAATCAGAATCCACCTCACATTTCTCAAGGAGCAAAAATCGTGAGCACCATACAGGCAACGCCATCCAAGATCGATTTCAAGCGGCTGTTTTTTCTCTTTCTCGGCATGTTTCTGTTTACCGTGGTCTACTACGCCCCGCCCTGGCCCGACGCCGTGGACCCCATGGGTAAGACCTTCGTTCTGTCCACGGAAGGCAAAGCCGCTATAGCCTTGTTCCTGCTGGCCGGGACCTGGTGGGTGTTCGAGGTCCTGCCCATCGGCATCACCGGCCTGACCATCGGCGTGGTCCAGGCTCTGTTCTTCATCCGTCCGGCCAGCGCGGCCTTCAAGGACTTCATGGACCCCTCGGTGCTGTTCATCTTCGGGTCCCTTGTCATCGGCATGGTCTTCACCAAGGTGGGCATCACCAAGCGGATGGCTTACAAAATGCTCTCCATCGTGGGCGAGCGCACCTCCATGATCTACCTGGGATGTTTCGTGGTCACGGCTTTGCTGACCCACGTCATGGCCCACACCGCGGTGGCCGCCACCATGTATCCTCTGTTGCTGTCCATCTACGCCCTGTACGGCGAGGGCGACCGGCCCACCAAGTTCGGAAAGGGGCTGTTCATCGGCATGGCCTTCATCGCCGGCGCGGGCAGCATCATCACCCTGCTCGGCGCGGCCCGTGGCATCGTGGCCTTGGGGTTTTACAACGAGATCACCGGCAACGAGATCACCTTTTTCGAGTTGACCTACTACATGGCCCCGGTGGGCTGGCTGATGGTCTTCATGCTCTGGGGGCTGATCATGGTCCTCTTCAAGCCGGAAAAATCCAGCATCGTCGGTCTACGGGAAAAGGCCAGGCAGCTCAGCCGGGAAATGGGCCCCATCACCCGCAATGAAATCATCTCCGGGTCCATCATTCTCTCGGTCATCGTCTTCCTGTCCCTGCAATCCTTTATCCCGGTCCTGGCCCAGTTCAACAAGGCCGCGGTACTCCTGGTCTCCACGGTCCTCTTCTTCATCCTGAAGATCCTGGACATCAAGGATCTGGAAGACATCCCCTGGAACATCGTTCTGCTCTTTTCCGGGGCCATGAGCATGGGCTTCTGCCTCTGGCAGACCGGGGCCGCCGAGTGGCTGGCCATCAACTGGCTGAGCTTTTTCCAGAACGCCCACTGGTTCGTCTTTATCCTGGCCATGGCCTTCTTCGTGATGGTCATGACCAACTTCATCATGAACGTGGCCGCCATCGCCATCTCCATGCCCGTGGCCCTGGTGGTCGCTCCCTATCTCGGCATGGCTCCGGAAGTCGTGGTCTTCGCGTGCCTGATCACCGCGGGCATGCCCTTCCTGCTCCTGGTGGGCGCGGCGCCCAATGCCATCGCCTACAACTCCAAGCAGTTCACCAGCGGCGAGTTCTTCGCCGCCGGCATCCCGGCCTCGATCCTGCTCATGGCCCTGGTGGCCCTGGCCGTACTGCTGATCTGGCCGTTGCTTGGCATGCCGGTGCTCGCCCAATAGCCGCCCAATAGTCCCTCCATTTGCGTCTCCCGGTCCGAAAAACGGACCGGGAGACGCTCTTCCCTTTCCCGCCCCTTTCTCTCGTCCCTGGCACAGACTCTCGACAGTCGGTCGCCTTCCCGCGGTTTCGACTCTTTCAAGCCATCTTGATTTACGTGAAAAAAAAAACTATCGGGGAATGTCTCGAAATGAGACTAGCGTTGACGTGGCAATTCAGCAGGGCTTCTCAAGGCGAAACAAAATGAAACGCCTCAACGCCATGACCAAGGACAAGCCTGGTCGATGGAAATCTCCATTGGCATGTGCTTTTTTGAACAAACTGTTTCAGACCCGTCCCTGAAGGCGATCCGGCCGATGGAGAACCGATGCCCCTACTTGTCGTCGAGTCCGACCAGCTCTTTCGGGACAACCTGGTCCATCATCTCCGCCAGCGCGACTTTACGGTCTATACCGGCGAGAATCTGGACGACGTTTTGCACCTGCTCAAGGAACGAACATTTCGCGTCATTCTGCTCGGCCTGAGCGGAGTGGGCCAGAAGGGTCTGGAGATGTTGCGCGCCATCCGCTCCGCCAGTCCGTTGACCAACGTTATCCTGATGACCACCCCGGATTGTTTGCAGTACTCCATTGAAGGCATGAAAATGGGAGCCTTTGACGACATTCTGGCGCCCTGCGACATTGACTTGCTGTGTACCAAGATCAAACTGGCTGAAACCAAACCGCAAACCATATCCCCGCACGAACCGAAAAGCTGATGGGGATGCAACAGGAGGACATCTCGTGGACACGACGTTGACAATTCGCGAACTTATGCGTCCCGTGGATCAATTTCCACGGATTTCCGATCAGGCCTATTTTTACGAGGTCATGCTGGCCCTGGAAAAAGCCAATGAAGAATTTCTGGCCGGCTCGGGCAAACAGCGCATCCTGCTGGTGGAGGACCAGAGCGGGGCCGTCGTGGGCAAGATTTCGCCCAAGGACGTGGTCCGCGGCCTGGAGCCGCAATACGACAAGATCGACAGCTTCAAGGACGACATCCGCTACGGCCTGCCGCAGATCGTGGAATCCATGAAGCGGGACTACATGCTCTGGCAGGAACCCCTGAGCGACCTGTGCCACAAAGCCGGGGAAATCAAGGCCGAACGCCTGGTCAGCAAGCCGGGGGCCCTTCATTCAGTAAAACTGACGGACCGCATGGACAGCGCCTTTCACCTTTTCGTCACCACCGGGCACGACTCCCTGTTCGTCATGGAGGAAGAGAACATCACCGGCTTGCTGCGCTTTTCCGACGTCTACACGGCCATCTGCAAGGTGGTACAATCTTGCGGCCTCAAGCCTTCCAAAGCGTAACGACCCTTTCACCACTACAATTCCCGAAAACATTTAAGGAGGACGAGGCGTGAGCGCTGCACAAGCAACCCCATCCAAAATTGATTTCAAACGGCTGTTTTTTCTCTTTCTCGGCCTGTTCCTGTTTACGGTCGTCTATTATTCGCCACCATGGCCCGACGCAGTAGACCCCATGGGCAAATCCTTCGTCTTGTCGCCGCAGGGCAAGGCCGCCTTGGCCCTGTTCCTGCTGGCCGGAACTTGGTGGGTGTTCGAGGTCTTGCCCATCGGCGTCACCGGGCTGACCATCGGCGTGGTCCAGGCCCTGTTCTTCATCCGACCGGCCCAGGACGCCTTCAAGGACTTCATGGACCCCTCGGTCCTGTTCATCTTCGGCTCCCTGATCATCGGCGCGGTGTTCACCAAGGTGGGCATCACCAAGCGGCTGGCCTACAAAATGCTGATCATCGTGGGTGAGCGCACGTCCATGATCTATCTCGGCTGTTTCGTGGTCACGGCCCTGCTGACCCACGTCATGGCCCACACCGCGGTGGCCGCCACCATGTACCCGCTGCTGCTGTCCATTTACGCATTGTACGGCGAGGGCGACCGGCCCACCAAATTCGGCAAGGGGCTGTTCATCGGCATGGCCTTCGTGGCCGGGGCCGGCAGCATCGTCACCCTGCTCGGCGCGGCCCGGGGTATTGTCGCCCTGGGATTTTACGAGGAAATTACTGGAAAGAGCATCTCCTTCTTCGAGCTGACCTACTACATGTTCCCCATCGGCTGGTTGATGGTTTTTCTGCTTTGGGGCTTTTTCATGATCTTCCTCAAGCCGGAAAAAGACGTCATCCCCGGACTGCGGGACAAGGCCCGTCAACTCAGCGCAGATATGGGGCCGATCACCCGCAACGAGATCGTGGCCTCGGTCATCATTTTCGGCGTAATCCTGTTCCTGTCCCTGCAGTCCTTCATCCCGGCCCTGGCTCCCTTCAACAAGGCAGCGGTGCTCCTGGTCTCCACGATTCTCTTTTTCATCTTGCGAATCCTGGACATCAAGGACCTGGAAGACGTTCCGTGGAACATCATCCTGCTCTTCGCCGGAGCCATGAGCATGGGCTTCTGCCTCTGGCAGACCGGAGCCGCTGAATGGCTGGCCATCAACTGGCTGGGCTTTTTCACCGAGGCCCACTGGTTCGTCTTCGTCATGGCCATCGCCTTCTTCGTCATGCTGATGACCAACTTCATCATGAACGTGGCGGCCATCGCCATCTCCATCCCGGTGTCCCTGGTGGTCGCCCCCTACCTGGGCGTGGCTCCGGAAGTCATCGTCTTCGCCTGCCTGGTCACCGCGGGCATGCCCTTCCTGCTCCTGGTCGGCGCGGCGCCCAACGCCATTGCCTACAACTCCAAGCAGTTCACCAGCGGTGAATTCTTCGCCTACGGCATTCCGGCCTCCATCATGCTCATGGGCTTGGTGGGTCTGGCCGTGCTGTTGATCTGGCCGCTGTTGGGCATGCCGATCCTTCTGGATTGATCCGGCTGAGGCCGACATCACCCCAATCCTCCCGGCCCGCAACCCGGGCCGGGAGGCCAACCATACAAACAAGGAGAATCCAAACATGAAGTGCAAGGAAGAAATCAGCGCCCTGTTCGACAAGTGGAACCAGGCCGTCCAGAGCGGCAACCCGGACAACGTGGTGGCCATGTACGCCTTCAACGGCATCCTGCTGCCCACGGTGTCCAACCAGGTCCGCCACAACCACGCCGAAATCCGGGACTACTTCGTCCACTTCCTGGCCAAGAAGCCCAGCGGCGTGATCAATGAAAGCAACATCCGGGTCTACGGCGACATTGCCATCAACTCCGGGGTGTACACCTTCACCTTCAGCCCCGACGGCCAGGAGCCCTTCTCCGTGGCCGCCCGGTTCACCTACGTCTACCAGTGGTTCGGCGACCACTGGCTGATCGTGGAGCACCACTCCTCGGCCATGCCGGAAAAGTAAGAAAAGCTTAAAAAAACGGCCCCGCGAGAGCGGGGCCGTGCAAGTCAGGTGAGGAGTGCCAAGAGCGGCACTCGCAGCTGCGGTACAGAAGCAGGAAGAACTCGCCAGCTTTGCCCCGTAATAGCCTATACGACAAGCTAAAGAATCCTGACCCAGAAGACCGGAATTCTTTAGAAAAACAGTCGAAACGGAATAATCCGCTTTTCCAGCAGGTAGTTCAGGATGGGGTCGCGGCCCTGGAGGACGACGCGTTTGGTGGGGGATTCCTGGATGATCAGCAGGGGGACGCCGCGAAAGCCGCTGTTGCGCAGGAACGTGCCTCCCTTGCGCGCGGCATCGGCGACCTGGGGCTGAATGGCGATGTCCGGAGCGGCCGATTGCTCCACCAGGAGAATGGCTTGGAACGGGTTGTCGGCGGTTTCCGGCAGGCCCAGAAGGGCCGTGAGCTTGCGCTGGTCCTCGGGCTGGGTATCCAGGGGCACGAGGTTCCATTCGCCGCTGACAGGGGGATGCGTGGCCAGGCTGGCCAGGACATGGGTACAGAAGGGGCAGTGCAGGCTGAAAAAATAGTACAGCTGAGGATACGTGGAGGAGTCCGCACGGTGGGTGATCAGGACGGTCTCCCGCAGGTCCGGGGTTCGCTCGGGGAACAGGAACATTGCCTGGGAAGCAAAGGCCGCGGTCCAAACGGCCAATCCCATGACCACGGCGGCCAGGGACTTCCGGGCTGCTCCGTAGGCCAGCAGAATCAGCAACAGGGCCACGCCCACGGCATAACAAAGCACGCAGGCTTCCTGGATCCCGAAACGCTGGAAGCCCAGGATGCCACCGTCGAACGCCAAGCCGGCGGTCAAGATGATGGCGATGAGCAGCCAAAGCCAGTTCTTGTCCCATTGCCGGGCCAGAAAAAAAGCGCCGGCCAGAAGCCAGAAAAAGATCACTCCCAAGCCGATAAAGGCCTTTTCGCCGAATTTGACGAAGGTCCCGACCACCGCGCATCCCGCAGTGGGGCACAACCCACCCCGCCCGGTCTCCATCAGCCAGTATTCCAGACTCAAGGCCAGAGCCGCGATCACGGACAAAATCACCGGCATCCAGGAAATAATCACGCTTCCACGATCCGGTGCGCCCAGAGCAATGGGTCCTCTTTTTTGCTTCATGTTTGTCCCGATGTTTTTTTCAGTTGGTCTTGCAGCCACGGACGAAGTCGTTCCAGAGCGTTGTTAATGGAGCAATCGTCCATGTCCAGAGCCAGGTCCGCGGCGGCCTGGTAGAGCGGTTCGCGCTCGGCATAAAGCTGTTCCAGGCTTTGTCCCGGCCGTCTGGCCAGGCCCCGGCCCCGGGCATCCCGGACCCGATCACAGACCGTGCCCACCCCGACCCGCAGATAAACCACCGGCCCCAGTTCCCGCAAGCGCCCTACAGCTCTGGGTCCGTAGACCACGCTCCCGCCGGTGGCCACCACGGTCCGCCACAGCCAGAGCTTCGCCACCACGTCTTCTTCGGCCCGCAAAAAGCCATCCAGACCGAACCGGTCCAGCAATGTCTGCAAGGGAGCGCCCCAGTGCGCCTCCATCAGCCGATCCGTATCCACCAGCGCCCAACCCAAATCCTGGGCCAGGGCCCGGCCCAGGGTGCTCTTCCCGGCCCCGGCCATGCCGATCAGACTGACGCAGGGCACGGTCCGCGGGGCGAGGTCTGGAGAGGTTTTGCGGAGGTCGGGATAAGGGATGGGCATGGGGAAGCTGGAAGTCAGATCACAATCGAGGTCGAAATCGAAATCGCGATCGAAATCGGAATTGGCATCAGAAAACTGTTGGTATCGAATTGTGAAGCATTTTTGTCAGAGATCGATTTCGATCACGATTTCGATTTCGATACCGATATCAGATAATGGTTGAGGGTCGAGAACAAATCTGCCCAGGACTACCCGCCGAGATAGGCCTTCTTGATCTCCGGGTGGTCCATGAGTTCGGAGCAGGGGCCGGAGACGCGAATCTCTCCGGTATCCAGGACGTAGGCCCGGTGGGCGAACTGGAGGGCCAAGCGGGCATTCTGCTCCACAAGCAGAATGGTCATGCCGTTCTGGTTCAGGCGTTTCAGGGCCCGGAACATGTCGTACATCAACAGCGGGGCCAGGCCCATGGACGGCTCGTCCAGCATCAGAAACCTGCATCCGGTCATCAGGGCCCGACTCACGGCCAGCATCTGCTGTTCGCCGCCGCTCAGTGATTCGCTACGCTGGTGGCGGCGTTCATGCAACCGGGGAAACAGGTCGAAAATCTGTTGGTATTCCTGTTCCAGATTCTCGCCGGGCTTCCGGGAATACGTGGCCAGTTGCAGGTTCTCCATGACCGTCAGGTTGCCGAAAATATGCCGCCCTTCCGGGCAGAGGGCGATCTTCAGGTTGGCCACCACACCATGGGCCTGGATTTTCAACAGGCTTTGCCCTTGAAAACGGATGTCCCCTTCCGTGACCCGGGGGGCCTCCGGCGGGGTCAGGCGGGCGATGGACATCAGGGTGGTGGATTTCCCCGCGCCGTTGGCCCCGATCAGGGTGACCACCTCGCCCTGATCCACATGAAAGCTGATTCCGTGCAGGGCCTGAATATTACCGTATTTGACCTTGAGGTTATCCACTGAAAGCATCACAGCGCTCCATCTCCCAGATAGGCTTTGATCACGTCGGGATTGTTCTGAATCTGGTCGGGCGTGCCTTCGGCAATGGTCGCGCCGAAGTCGATCACCTTGATCCAGGTGCACAGGCTCATGACCACGTCCATCTGGTGCTCGATCATCCAGATGGTCAGCTTGAACTCCTTGTGAATCCAGCGGATCAGTTCAATCAGGCCTTCGATGTCCGTGGAGTTCAACCCTGCCGCCGGTTCGTCCAAAAGCAGCAGGGACGGCTTGCCCGCCAGGGCCCGGGCGATCTCCACCCGTCGCTGCAATCCATAGGGCAGGTTTCGGGGACACTCCTGGGCATGGCGGTCCAGGCGCAGGGCTTCCAGTATTTCATGGGCGCTGTGCTCGATATCCGCCTCGGCCCGTTGATAGCGACGGGTCCGGACCAGGGCGTCCACCAGATTGTAGCCCAGGGTCTGGTGCCGGGCCAGACGGATGTTGTCCAGCACGGTCATGTCGTGCCAGAGCCGGATGTTCTGAAAGGTTCGAGCCACGCCCAGGGCCGTGATCTTGTGCGGCTTGAGCCGTCGGGTGTCCGTGCCCTTGAACAGAATGTTTCCCTGGGTGGGCTTGTAAAAGCCGCTGACCAGATTGAAGACCGTGGTCTTGCCCGCGCCGTTGGGGCCGATCAGACCGTTCAGCTCGCCGCCGTCAAAGCGCAGGTTGAAGTCGGACAAGGCGCACAAGCCGCCAAAAACCTGGGTCACGGATTGAATTTCCAGCAAGGCCATTTATCGCTCTCCTCCCACCCTACTTGAACTGAAACCAGCGGCGCAGGCGCGGAAAAATATCGGACAGCTCCCGGTTGCCCATGATCCCTTCGGGCCGGAAGTGCATCAAAATGATCAGCATCAGGGGCACGATCACCCATTTGATGATCTGCAAGGGCCGCATGGCCTCCATCAGCAGCGTGAACAACACGGCGGAAAGCACCGATCCGGTCAGGGAGCCCATGCCGCCCAGATAGACCATGACCATGATTTCCGTGGTTTTCAGGATCCCGAAGGCTCCGGGGTTCACGTAGCCCAGGACGTGGGCGAACAGCCCTCCGGCCAGACCGGCCAGACCGGAGGAGAGCATGAACGCCACCACTTTCATCTTGTTGGTGTTCACGCTCATGATCTCCGCGGCCACCTCGTCCTGACGGATGGCGATGATCCCCTTGCCGTAGGTGGAGGAGACGAAGCGCCGGATGATCCAGACGGTGAAGACGGTGCAGATGAAGATCCAGATCATCATCCAGGGCAGCTCGATCACGTCCTCCATGAACACCACCACGGAACGCATGCCCATGAACCCACGAGGGCCGCCAATGGCGCTGATGTTTTCGATGGTGCTCTTGATGATGTACAGGGAAGCGATGGTGATGATGGCTAGGTAGTCGTCCCGGGTCTTGAACGAGGGAATGGCCACCAGCAGCCCGGCCAGGGCCGCGGCCACGGCGCCGCCCAGCAGACACAGGGGAAAGATGATCAGGGCCAGCTCCGGGGACAGCACCGCCGGTCCGAAAACCCGGTCGTCGGTGAGCAGCCAGACCGAAAGCAGGGAGGAAACATACGCTCCCACGGCCATGAACCCGGCGTGCCCACAGGAGAACTCGCCCATGTAGCCGTTGACGATGTTCAGGCTGGAGGAAAGGATGATATTGATGCCCATGAACATGATCACGGACTGGATGTAAAGATCGATCATGCCGCCCTGGCTCATGCCGATCAGTCCGGCAAAAACCGCGGCCAGCAATATGGGGACGGTAAAACGCTGCATGGATTCGGTCCGCCTGTGCAGGATAAGAGGTTCAGGGGTTCACGGTTCAGCGGTTCAGCGGTTGATCAGAAAAAAACAAGAGGCCACGTTCAGTTCAGGTTGCAACAACCGTGAACCGTTGAACCCTTGAACCGCCCTAGATCTTCGTCGTCTGGGCCATGCCGAAGATGCCCGTGGGTTTGATGGACAGGATCAGCAGCAGGATGCTGAAGGCGATGAGGTCCCGGAAGGTGGACGGGAAAAAAGCCACGACCATGATTTCCAAAAAGCCGAGCAGAAAGCCGCCCACGAAGGCCCCCCGGATGTCCCCGATCCCGCCGACAACCGCGGCGATAAAGGCCTTCCAGCCAATCATCGCGCCCATGTACGGTTCCAGGACCGGATAGGACATGGAATAGAGCAGTCCGGCCAGCCCGGCCAGGGACGAGCCGAGAATAAAGGTGATCACCACGATGGTGGCCACGGGAATGCCCATCAGCGGAATGGCGAAGCGATCATAGGAAATGGCCCGCATGGCCATGCCGATTCGCGTTTTGGAGATGATGGTGTAGAGCATGGCGAAGACCAAAAACGCGGCAAGAATGGTGGCCACGCGCAGATTGGTGAACGTGACCCCGCCGATGGTGTACACGCTGCGCTCCACCAAATCCGGAAAGCTGCGCCGGCTGGCGCCCAGCACGGCCAGGTTGGCGTGCTGGAGAATCAGGCCGCACATCAGGGCCGTGATCACCACGTACAGCCGGTGCGCCCCCTTGTTGCGCAACGGGCGGTAGGCCACCCGCTCGATGGTCACGCCCACCCCGGCCGTGAGAATCATGGTGATGGGAATGGTCAGGAGCAGCACCATGGGATTGGAAAGGCCGAAGGAAAAGTCCGTGTACGTGCCCATCAAAAAAGTGGCCGCAAAGTAGGCGATGAACGCGCCGACCATGAAGATGTCGCCATGGGCGAAGTTGATCAGGCGCAGCACCCCGTAGACCAGGCAATAGCCCAGGGCGATCAGGGAGTAGAAGCTGCCCCACTGCAAGGCGTTCATGATGTTCTGAAACAGTGATTCCACGACAAGCCCTCGGGAAGAAAAGGTTGGAAGCTGATCCGGGACGGACGTTGAACGTCCGTCCCGGATCAGTGATTATTAGATCAGGTTACGGACAAACGGACTCGGTGAATTCGAATTCGCCGGCGTCGTTGATTTTGACCACCACGGCGCACTTGATGGGGTCGCCTTCGTCGTCGAAACGCATGGAGCCGGTAATGCCGTCGAACTCTTCGATGGCGGCCATGGCGTCACGGATGGCGGCCCGGTCGTTGCGCAGGTTGCCGGTCAAACCGCCGGTGGATTGGATGGCTTCAAGGACCAGACGTGTCGCATCCCAGGTCAGGGCGGCCACGTCGTCCGGCGTGTAGCCGTACTTGGCCTGGTACTTCTCGATGAAATCCTTGGTGGCCCCGGTGGCCCCGGCAGCGGCGTAGTGGGTGGAGAAATAGTGGCCTTTGCACAGGTCGCCGCACAGGGTCATCAGCTCGGCGGAGCCCCAGGCGTCGGCGCCCATGAACGGGCCGGTCCAGCCCAGGTCGCTGGCCTGGCGCACGATCAAGGCCACTTCGTTGTAGTTGTTGGGCAGGAAGATGAAGTCCGGCTGGGCCGCGAGGATCTTGGTCAGCTGGGCGCTGAAGTCTTGATCCCGGTCGCCGTAGGATTCAAAGGCCACAACGGAGCCTTTGCCATTTTTCGATTCAAAATCATCCCGAAAAAATTCGGCCAGTCCTTTGCTGTAATCATTCGCCAGAGCAAAAAGCACGGCTGCCTTGTCGGCATTAAACTGCTTCATGGCAAAATCCACGGCCACGGGAGCCTGAAACGGATCCAGGAACGCAGCTCGGAAGACCCAGGGACGATTCAGTGTCGCATCAGGATTGGTGGACCAGGGAGAGATCATCGGAGTGCGGTTGTCGTTGGCCACCTGCCCGGCGGGCACGGCCTGCTTGCTGGACTGCGGGCCGACAATGGCCAGAACGCGGTCCCGGTCGATCAGCTTGAGCATGGTCATGACCGCGGACTCCGGTTTGGATTCGTTGTCCTCGTAGATGAAGCGCAGTTCATGCTTGACTCCGCCGATTTCCAGGCCGCCCTGGGCCATGATCTCCTCACGCAGCATTTCAGCCGCGTAGCGGGAGGATTCACCAACCTTGGGAATGTCCCCGGTCAGCGGGATGACGAACCCGAGGGTGATGGGATCGGACGCATCGGCCCGGGAGTACTCGCCCTGCCCTCCCAAAACAAAGAAACATCCAAGAATCATTACCGAAAAAAGAATACTTACTCGCCGTAAAGACATCGCTCGCCTCCTGAATAAATGGTTAACGGACCCACTACCATGGGATGAAGGAGGACTTAGACGAAGTTTCAACAAAACAAAAGAGGTTGTGCCTATTTTTTTAACCAAATTTTACGATTCTGCCCATCCAGGCATCCCTCGGCTTCACATGATCTTCGTGAAAACATGAACAAGAGTGGCGATTGCTTGACCTCAATTTGTTTTCTTGGCAAAGCCTCGAGCAGTCTTATGAAAAAAACAAGCTTGTGAGCCGTAAACCTCGATATTTCAGCAAATCCAATCAAATCATTACAATTTAGTCAACTTTCGGCTTTCACAAGAACGTGACGTCTCAGACAGCGGTTGTCGCCGTCGCATCTTTGATCACTCCCATAATACCCGCCACAACAGGAGAGTTTTCCGTGCGCATCAAGCTCCGTGAAAAAGTATTCATCCCCTTGTTCATCGCCCTGCTCATGCTGGGCGCGGTCATGTATTTCGTAACGGACTCCAATCTGAAACGTCTGAGCAACGAATTCGTCACCCAGATCGGCCTGGGCAAGGTGGCTGAGATTGAAGCGGCCATGGATATGGCGAGCATGAAAGCCCAGGAATTGACGGCGCTGTTCACCAGATTGCAGGCGGTCCAACGGGCCTATCAGATCGCCCTTTCCGGAAACATTGACGACGAGGCCGACCCCATGCTCCGGCAGGCCCGCCAGATGTTACGCAACGAATTGCTCCACACCCTGCAAGGTTACGAGGCGGTGATGGATGACCGACTGAAACTCCACTTTCACCTGCCCAACGGGAGAAGCTTGGTACGTTTGTGGCGGGACCACAACTTCCGGCGTGACGGCGAATGGATCGACATTTCCGACGATATCTCCGGCTTTCGCCAAACCGTCATGGAAGCCAACCGGGAACGGCGCATGGTGCAGGGTCTTGAGGTCGGCGTCGGAGGCTTCGACATCCGTAGCGTCTTGCCCCTGACCTCCACCCGGGGCGAACACCTGGGCAGCGTGGAGATGCTGGTGGAATTCGAACCAATCCTGCGGACCGCGGCCGCTGGGGAAGGACAGCACCTGCTTCTGTTCATGAATTCGGACTTGTTGCACATCGCCCAGCGCCTGCAGGACGCTCAAAAGCATCCGTTAATCGGAAATCAGTACGTACAGGTCTCCGGGGCAGACGATCCGGCGGTGAACAGCCTGATCACCCCAGCCCTGCTCGGCCAGGCCAAATCACAACTCTCCGTGGCCATCCATGACAACTTCTCCCTGACGGCTTTCCCGCTGGAAGATTACGGCGGACGACAAATCGGGGTGATGGTTTACGTTCTGGACATTTCCAAAGAGCAGGAACTGATTCGCCACATCACCTGGTTGTTGATCGGGTTGATCGGGGTCATTCTTCTGGTCTTCGCCGTGGTGGGCCAGGCCACGGTGTGGGCCGCGATTCTCAAGCCCATGAAGCAACTGCTCGGCTTTGCCCAAAAAGTCGGTGCCGGCGATCTGGAAACCCGCGTCAACCTCGCCTCCCGTGACGAAATGGAAGAACTGGGCATTGCCATGAATACCATGGTCGGCAACCTGCGGGATAAAATCATCGAGGCCGAACAAAAAACCAAGGAAGCGGCCGAAGCCGTGGACCGGGCCAACGTCTGCACCCAGGACGCCGAGGAAGCCCGCAAGGAAGCTGAGCGGGCCCGCCGGGACGGCATGCTTCAGGCCGCGGAGCGCATCGACCAGGTCGTGGCCCAAATCGCCGCTTCGGCCCAGGAGATGTCCAGACATGTGGATACCGCAAGGCAGGGATCCGAGCAGCAGAAGATGCGCACCGGGGAAACAGCCACGTCCACGGAACAGATGAACGCCACGGTGCTGGAAGTGGCCAAAAACGCCTCCCATGCGGCCGAAGGCTCGGATCAGGCCAGGATCAAGGCGCAATCCGGCGCGGACATCGTTCAAAACGCGGTCAAGGCCATTGCCGACGTGCAGCGCAACGCCCTGGATCTGAAAAAGAAGATCACCAGCCTGGGAGAAAAGGCCGAGGGCATCGGTCGGATCATGACCGTCATCGACGACATCGCGGACCAGACCAACTTGTTGGCCCTGAACGCGGCCATCGAGGCGGCCCGGGCCGGAGACGCCGGACGCGGCTTCGCCGTGGTGGCCGACGAAGTCCGCAAACTGGCCGAGAAGACCATGACCGCCACCAAGGAGGTCGGCGACTACATCTCCGCCATCCAGGTGGAGGTCCGGGACAATGCGGCCAGCGTGGACCAGACCGTGGAGTCGGTCAAAGGCGCCACCCAGTTGGCCGCCAAGTCCGGCAAGGAGCTGCGGGAAATCGTCAATCTGGCCGAATCCACCTCGGACCAGGTCCGCTCCATCGCCACCGCGGCGGAACAGCAATCCGCGGCCAGCGAGCAGATCACCCGCTCAGTGGAGGAAATTGACCGCATTTCCACGGATAACGCCGAAGCCATGCAGTCGACATCCAGGGCTATCAAGGATCTGAACGCCGGCCTGGGGGAATTGGACAGCCTTGTGGAGGAATTGAAGCGCGTCGGATAGCAGCAGTCGATAATGGCGATAAAAGCAAAGGCCTCACGTCGGAGACGACGTGAGGCCCTTGCCGTTCATGACCAGATCAGCGCGACCCATTCACCCTCCGTCAGCCTTCGTGGGGTGGCCAGCCCTTGGTCGCGATAGGCGTTTTCCACCCGCTCGGCCTGCTCCCGAAGAATACCGGACAGGACCATGCCCGCCCCGGACTCCAGGCGTCGAGCCAGGGTCGGCGCCATATGCACCAATGGACCGGCCAGGATATTGGCCAAAATCAGCCCGAAGCGCCGGTCCGGATCAAGTATCTCCAGCCCGCCCTTGCGGATGGCCACTCCTTGGGAAACGTCGTTCAGAGCCATGTTTTCCAATGCGTTGGCCACGGCCACGGGATCG
This sequence comes from Desulfonatronum zhilinae, assembly GCF_900182865.1. Classification (NCBI taxonomy): domain Bacteria; kingdom Pseudomonadati; phylum Thermodesulfobacteriota; class Desulfovibrionia; order Desulfovibrionales; family Desulfonatronaceae; genus Desulfonatronum; species Desulfonatronum zhilinae. Next base: position 47,380 of record NZ_FXUJ01000013.1, on the reverse strand, counting down.
ATGTCCAGGGCCAGACCGGTCATCCCGAGCTTGGCGCAGGCCAGGGCCAGAATGCCCGAGCCGGTTCCCAGGTCCAGAAACCCGGTATTCCCGGAAACGGCCTCTTCCCTCCACAACATGGCGATGGCCTTCAGACAAAGGGCCGTGGTGGCGTGATGCCCGGTGCCAAAGGCCATTTTCGGCTCGATGAGCAAGGGGATCAGCCCCGAAGCCTCGCCCTCCGACTTCAGCCAGGGCGGCAGCACCAGGAACGTGTCCTCAACCCGCACGGGAATGAAGAACTCTTTCCAGGATTCACTCCAGTCCTGGTCCTCATACGTGGACTCGGAACAGACCACGCCCGGCCACTCCCGCCGAACGTCCCGCAGGAGTTCACTGGCCACGCCGCGCGGGAACTCCTGAGCCGGGTCCGAATCACGGCCCGTTGCCTTCGTCTGGTCCTCGATTTCACAATAGATCACAAACCGAACCCGCCCGGACTCCGGATAATCCACCTCCCACCCCCAGGACACCCGTTGCGCCAGAAACCCGGCAAACCGATCCTCATCCTCTTCCACCACCAGCAATTCTATTCGCGATAGTTTCATGGTGCTCCAATCATTGCGTAATGGGTAACGTAAAAACCCGGCATTCAGCGCACGAATCGCACCGAACGCCGGGCCAGGAATTTTCGGCGACCGCCGAAGGTCTAGACGCCTCAGGTTCCCCCAAAGCCCACGGTCACCTTTCCGTCGGCCACGATAACGGGCACCTTGCGCCGCCCCTGGCTGAGCTTCAGCATTTCTTCCATCCGGCCGGCATCCATCTTCACGTCATAATAAACATGGCCGGGATTCGCCTCACGGGCGTTGGTGGTATAGGGTCAGCCCTGCTTTCCGTAGATAATCGTCTGGCTCATGGTCATCCTCCTTGTTTTGAAGTGTCAGAGATCAAGGTGATGTTTGACATTCACCGCTTTCCTGAGTCAACCTGATAGTCGACCGTTGAGCGGAGCCGGAAGGCTCCGGCCTGAACCTGATATGGACTGCAAGGAGCAAGAATGCGTCTCGTCATCGTATCCAATCGACTGCCCATCAATCTGGTGGAGGAGGACGGCAGAATCATCGCCAAGGAATCCGTGGGCGGACTGGCCACGGGGTTGAATTCCTACCTGGACTCCCTGGACCAAAATTCACCGTTCAGCGGCGACCCGCTGTGGATCGGCTGGCCGGGGATGTATCTGGACGACCCGAGCCGATTCGACTTCTCCTCCCGGATCATGGGCAAGTTCCGGATCTGTCCGGTCAACGTGACCCCGGACCAGATGGACAGCTTCTACCTCGGGTTCTGCAACTCCACCCTCTGGCCCCTGTTCCACTATTTCCCGTCCTATGTCGAATTCGACGAGGCGTCCTGGGACAGCTACGTCCAGGTCAACGACATCTTCCGTCAAGCCGTGGAGTCCGAACTGGAACCGGACGACGTGGTCTGGGTGCATGATTACCAGATCATGCTCCTGCCGGAGATGATCCGTTCCCATAGACCGGACGTGACCAGCGGCTTTTTCCTGCACATTCCTTTCCCATCCTATGAAATCTTCCGCCTCCTGCCCAGCACCTGGCGCACCCGTCTGCTGCAAGGTCTCTTGGGCTCGGATCTGATCGGCTTTCATACTTATGACTATTCCCAGCATTTCCTGCGCAGCGTCTCGGCCATTCTGGGTCTGGAGCACCATCTGGGCAAGATCATGGTCGGGGACCGGCTGGTCAAGGTGGACACGTTTCCCATGGGCATCGACTACCACAAATTCGCCCAGGCCGCCCGGGACCAGCGCACCCAGGATGAAAAACGCGAACTGCGCGATTCTCTGGGGTCAACCAAGATCATGCTTTCCATCGACCGTCTGGACTACAGCAAGGGCATCGCCAACCGGCTGCGGGGGTACGAGAAATTTCTGGAACTGTACCCGGAGTGGCATGAGCGGGTCGTCCTGATGTTGGTGGTGGTCCCGTCCCGTACCGGGGTGGGCAAGTACCAGGAGATGAAGAAGCAGATCGACGAGTTGGTGGGTGCGATCAACGGCCGGTTCGGCAAGCTGTCCTGGTCCCCGCTCATCTACCAGTACACCACCTACCCGCTGCGCGAACTGACCATGCTCTACGACATCAGCGACGTGGCCCTGGTCACTCCGCTGCGCGACGGGATGAATTTGATCGCCAAGGAGTACATCGCGGCCAAGACCGACGACCTGGGGGTACTGGTGCTCAGCGAGACCGCCGGAGCGGCCATCGAACTGGGAGAGACCCTGATCGTCAACCCCAACAGCCTGACGGACCTCGCCGAAGCCATTCACAAGGCCCTGGAAACGCCGGAAGAGGAGCAGCGCCGGATCATGACCCTGCTCAAAAACCGGTTGGAGCGCTTTGACGTCAACCATTGGGCCGAGGACTTCATGAATTCCCTGCTGCACGTCAAGGCTGAACAGGAACAAATGGAGTCCACGTTCATCAGCGCCGACGCAGCCGGGGAGATGGTGCGCCAATGCAAGTCCGCCTCAAGCCGCCTGCTGCTGCTGGACTACGACGGCACCCTGGTACCCTTTCACGACGCGCCGTCCATGGCCTGCCCTTCGGAGGAAATCCGGGCCACTCTCCAAACCCTGGCCGCCCTGCCCGAGACCCAGGTGGCCATCTTCAGCGGCCGGGACAGGCACAACCTGGAGCGCTGTCTGGATGGCCTGCCCGTGGCCCTGGTGGCCGAACACGGGGTCTGGGTTCGGGAGACCGACGGCCAGTGGCGAATGATCCGCCCCCTGCTCAACGAATGGAAGGATCAGATCCGCCCGATCCTGGAGCGTTTCAGCTCACGGGTGCCGGGTACCTTTGTCGAGGACAAGGACTTTTCCATGGCCTGGCACTATCGCCAGGCAGATCGCAACCTCGGTGCGCAACGGGCCCGGGAACTGGCTGAAACCCTGCGAGGACTGGCCTCCAACGTGGGCATTCAGATCCTGCAAAGCCCCATGGTGGTCGAAGTGCGCAGCGCCGGAATCAGCAAGGCCGTGGCCGCCATGCACTTCAGCTCCAAGCGACAGTGGGACTTCATCCTGGCCATGGGCGATGCGGAAAGCGACGAGGAAATGTTCAAAACCCTACCGGACCATGCCGTAACCCTCCGTGTCGGCCACGACCTGTCCCACGCCACCTACAATATCCGCAATCCGCGAGGTGCCGGGGTGCTGCTGAAGAACTTTACGTTGTGACCGGAAACCGGCCCCTGGCGCCGCGGCGGTCTTATACCGTTTCTCATTCAATCATGCTTTATTTGCTTGAGAAAATGCACTTCTCGGTGTCGGCGTCGGTATCGCTATCGGGATCGATAATGTTTATGTGCCAACAACCTGAATTCGATCCCGATTCCGATACCGATAGCGACACCGAAGAGAATCATTGAATTGGAAATGGTATTACTTCACGTAAATCTTGACCAGGTTCGTGGCCACGCGGTCCTGGCGGGGTTTGGGCTGGCCGGCGGTGATGACCACGGCCTCGCCGGTGGCGAAGAAATCCGGGTTGCTGTCCACGAAGTACTCGGTTCGGTCCAGGTGATCCGAAAGTTGTTCCTTGATGGAGTGCGGCAGGACGCCTTTGGAGAAATTCAGGAACTGACGCGCCGGGTAGTCCGGGCAGAGGGCGTGGATGGGCTGTTCCGGGCGACAAGCGCTGAGATGACGGATCGTGGCCCCGGAAATGCTGTGGGCCACCAGAGCGCGAACCTGGGCTTTTTCCGCAAGTAGGCAGGCGGCATAGGCCAGGAACCAGGCCGGATCGGATTGATCCTTGGGCGCTTTCGGCCCCCGATAATGTTTCGCGCCGAAGCGCTCGGCCTCCAGGCCGATCTCCCGCATGGTCCGCACCGCTCCCAGGGGATGGTTGCCGATGGCGGTCTCCTCGGAGAGCATCACGCAGTCCGTCCCGTCGTGAATGGCGTTGGCCACGTCCGTGATCTCGGCCCGGGTCGGCACGGGATTGTCCACCATGGACAGCAGCATCTGGGTGGCCACGATCACCGGCTTGCCGGCCTGGTTGCAGGCTTTGATGATCTCTTTTTGCAAGCCCGGCAGGGTGGCCAGGGGGCACTCCAGCCCCAGGTCGCCCCGGGCGACCATGATCCCGTCCACCAATTCCAGAATCTCCTGAAGATTCTCCACGGCGTTGCGCCGCTCCAGCTTGGCGATCACCGGAACCCGGTGGCCGAGGCGCTCCATCTCGTTGATCAGAGAGCGGATGTCCTGAGCGTCCTGAACAAAGGACAAGGCCACCACGTTCACCCCCAACTCCAGGCCATAGGCCAGGTCCTGGCGATCCTTGGGCGTGAATGCCGGCAATGGGCTGACCTTGCCGGGAAAGGCCACGCCCTTTTTGGACGACAACAAACCCGCGTTGAGCGCCTTGAGCAGAACCGTCCGGGCGTCGGGCTTTTCCACGACCTGGAACTGCAAGCCGCCGTCGCTGAGGGTCACCGTATCCCCCCTCTCCAGGACTTCCAGCATATTCGGCTGATCCAGATCCACCCAGCGCAATCCTTTGATGCTCTGGCCGACGGCCTCCATATCTTTTTGCCCACCCGGCAGACCCATGTACAGTAAATCATCCTTATGCACGTCCCAGGGAGCGTCCGCGATTTCACCGATCCGGATTTTCGGCCCCGAAAGGTCCTGCAACAGACTCAGAGCAACGTCCATCCCGGTCTCCAGTTTCTTCAACCGGGCAATGATCGTTTCAAAATAGGACCGGTCGCCATGGGAAAAATTCAACCGAAAGATGCGCACCCCTTGCTCGATCATTTGGCGCAGCATGTCCTCCGAATCGATTGCCGGCCCTACCGTGACCACGACTTTTGTTTTCATGCGGTTGTCTCCTGAGTTGGATATGAATTAAGCAAACAGCGGGTTTTCGGAAGTTACCATGGATCACCCGATAAGCCACGCTTCAGCGCTTCGCCGCCGTCTTGTAAACAGAACCACGCTCACGCTTCCCCACTGCGATGACCACAATCACGAGCGTCGCGTCACGGACTTCGTAGACCAGGCGATATCCCGCACTTTTCAGCTTGATCTTATATCGGTTCGCGCTTCCGGACAAACGAGAAGCTGGAATATGTGGGTTGCGCAGTCTTTCCTGGAGCTTACGTTTGAATTGTTCTCGGAGATGTTCACTCAGCTTTTGCCATTCCTTCAAGGCTTGCTCCTTGAATCGCAGCTTATAATTCATCGAGACTGACTTCCACTTCCGGCTGATCCTTGCGGGCATCGGCCAATGCGTTCAACTCCAGGTCTTCCAGCCTGTCCATGAGGGCCTCGTAGGCCCTGGACGGAACACAGTAAAAGGCCGGTTTGTTCCGGTTCAAAATCGCCACGGGAAAGCCGTCTCCCGCCTCCACGGTCTTCATGGGATTTTTCTTGAGATCGGATATGCTGGCCGTAGTGTCCACGAGAACGAGATTTGTCGGCATGAGATGTCTCCTGCAATTATTAGCTGAAACTCTCCAATAAGATCTAAAAAAAGGTCTCGTCAAGCTGATGCCCGACTTGCAGCCATGGCGCCATGGAAAGATAACTAACTGAATTTTAAAATATATATGCCCTGCAACAGACCGTTGCCTTTCCCGAAGAGTTACGCGTCCATTCCGGATCAGCCGACGTATCCGCCGCCCTGAAACATCCCCGCGATCCTCCGTTCCAGCTCCCGTAAGGTCGCGGAGTCCGCGAGACGTTGGTCCAGGACGTGGATCCGGGCTTTGTCGCCTTGCAGGTCCACGGCGGCCGTTCCGGGCAGGAGGCTGACCACCCAGAGGAAGAGCACCCGGACCGACTCGGATTCCTGAGCAAAGACGTGAGTGATCACGGTGGGCGTCAGGTCCACCCGAAGCCGCATGGCCCGCGAGGCCACGTCCAGGCCGCCAAGCAGGGACTGCCACAGAAAGTACGGCAAAAAACGGACCACGGCCAAAGGCCGCAGGGGCCAGGACCTTGGCGGCAACAACCGAAAGCTGGCCAGCACGGCCAGTCCGACCCCGAGCAGCCCCAGGATGGAAAGGAGTGATCCGCCTTCGGTCAGAATCCACCAGAGCAGGCTGAATCCCAATATCCGGGCCAAGATGCCGCCCGGGCGGGGAAGACTCCACTCGGGACTCCGGGCCGATTCAGAAGAATTATCCCTGGACTCGATTCTCGATTCCGCCATGGCCGCCACCTACCCCAACCAGGTCAAGACCAGAAAAACCAATACAAACCCGACGAACAACACGCCCACAGTATGCCAGTACAGCAGCCGCCGCTCGATCCGGTCCGGAACGGTCTGCATCCACCGGCTTTGCAGAATCCGGTCCGACCAGGCCACGAAATCAATGGTCCCGCAGGCCGGATCACAGTACGGGCTGCCCAGCCACCAGGAACGCAGGCGGATCAAGCCCCGCTCCACGGCAGCCAGGGCCAGATCGTCCAGCCCCTTGCTTTCACCGTTGTCCCGGCTCATGCGGAGAAACAGACCGGCGGCCAGCAGTCCCAGGGCAATGGGCCACAGTCCATCCCAGAGGCTCTTCCAGCCTTTTCCGGCAAGCCCATTCAACGCATTGAACGATTCCGGCAACACAAGCGACGTCAGGGGAACCACTCCCAGCACCAGGGCCAACAGACCGCCCCAGGCCAAAAGCAGACCCCACCTCGCCTTCGCGCTCTTCAATTCCTGAGCGGCCCCGCCGTGTGCCTGAGAACGGCCAACTTCAGCGGCCATGCCGCGCCAGACCCGCCAGAGAAACATGGCCAGCAGCAGGGTCGTGCCCACGGCGGTCAAAGGCAGCACGGCGCTGAAAAATTCGCTCCAGACCGGCGACAACTGCCCGGCTCCGGATTTCAGGGACTGCTTGACCAGGGCTCCGCCGGTGAACGGCGCTCCGGCCAGGACCAGCCCGGCAGCGGCCAAGCCGGCCAGGAGCCACCGCGCCCGGGCCGTCCCCCATTGCGTCGCCTTGGCCACGCCGACGCCGAGAAACAGCGCGCCCTTGGCCAGGCCGTGGACCAGCACGAACAGCAACATTCCCGCCGACAGGAGGGCATCCTCCGGAGACGTTCCGCCGTCCTGGCTTTGAACGGCCAGGGCGAAGCCCACGGCCATGGTCATCAGCCCCATCTGACTGACGCTGGAATAGGCCAGGATGGTCTTTGGGTCATGCCGGGTAAACCCGACCGCGGCGGCATAGACCGCGCCGGACAATCCCAGCCAGGCCATCACCATCCCCCAGGCCGCCGGCCCTGCAAAGAGCGGAAACAGTTGCAGCCAGCCCAGCAGGCCGATCTTGATCATCACCCCGCTGAGCACCGAGCTGGCCGCGGTGGGGGCCGCCGGGTGGGCCAGGGGCAGCCAGAGGTGCAGCCCGATCACCCCGGCCTTGATCCCGAACCCGACCAGGGCCAGGGAGAAGACCAGGGTGTTTCGGTTCCATCCGGCCTCCGTGCTTGCCAGGGCCTGGGCAGCGTCCGTGAACAGCAGGCTGTCCGCGATAATCCCGGCATAGAAAAAGGCCGCGGCCAGCAGCACCTCGCCGATCACGGTCATGATCAGATAGATCTTCCCGGCATGGAGCGCCCTAGGCGTCTGGTCGTGGATGATCAACGCGTAGGCGGCGAAACTCATCATGGCGAAAAAGACATAGAACGAGGCCAGGTCCTGGGCCACGCAGACCCCGATGTTGCCGCTCAAGGTAACCAAGAAAAAGAAGGCGAACCGAAAGCGATCCCGACCGTCGGACCCGCCTTGCGCCGCTGACCGGGCGAACAGGCCGGCGGCGGTCCAGAGCACGGCGGCCAAAAGCAGAAAAACTCGCCCATAGGTCCCGAAATGCAGTATGGTTTCCAGAAACAGGGCCGGAAAGACGCCCGGCGTCACGCCTCCGCCGAGCAAAGCGAGCCCCAGGGCCGGCAACGACGCCAGCCAAAGTCCCGGCCCGGCGGCCAGGCCTCGCGTCCGGGCATGGCCGAGCAGGCAGCAGAAGAGCAGCGGAAAGCCGATGACGGTCAGCCAGATCATTTCGCTTGAATGCCTCTCTTTCCTTCCAGGATGGCCCTATGCGGAAGGTCGTCGTAACGTAGGGGCGGACCTATGTGTCCGCCCTTGCGGATGGCCGATCCTTCCGTGGTTTGTTCAAGAACGATTTCGATTTCGGTTTCGATCGCGATTTCGATTTCGATTTCGATTTCGATTCAGTCGGAATATATCGAGAAACCGAAAACAAAAGAATCCCGCGATTCACGGAAAAGCCCCCCGACCCATGGTGATCATTTCCGCCACGCCCAAGGGGCTCCACTCCCATCCGGCGAACACCCCGGCGGCCAGGGAGAAAAAGGCCGTGGCCAGAGTGGGCAGCAGGAGCATCCACGGCGCCTCCCAGATTCCGCACCGGGCCTGTTCGCCGCCAGGTTCCGGCTCTCCTCCGCAGGGCCGAAACCAGGCCCGGTGCAGGATGGGCAGGAAATAGGCCGCGTTGAGCAGGCTGCTGAGCACCAGGACCGCCACCACCCAATCCTGCCCGGCCTGGATGCCGCCCTGGGCCAGGTACCATTTGCTGACAAACCCGGCCACCGGCGGAACCCCGATCATGCCCAGGGCCGCGATGGTGAACAGGGCCATGGTCACGGGCATGGTCCGGCCCAGGCCGTCCATCTGGTCGATGCGGTGGATATTCCTGGATCGGGCGAAGATACCGGCGCAGAAAAACAGGGTGATCTTCATGATCCCCTGATGAACCAGATGGGCCAGCCCGCCCACCGTGGCCAGGGGGCCGAGGATCACCGCGCCCAGGGCGATGTAGGACACTTGGCTGACCGTGGAATAAGCCAGGCGGCGCTTCAGTTCATTCTGCATCAAGGCCCGCAGGGAGCCGAAGAGGATCGTGGCGACCACCACGGCGGCCAAGGGCTCCAACACCCCGATCTGGGCCGCGAAGTCCTTGCCGAAGACGTCCTGAACCACCCGGAGCACGCCGAAAGCACCGGCTTTGACCACGGCCACGGCGTGCAGCAAGGCGCTGACCGGGGCCGGGGCGACCATGGCCGCGGGCAGCCAGCCATGCAGGGGCACGAAGGCGATCTTCACGGCCAGCCCGCAGATCAGCAAGGCGAAGATGATCCGAGCCTCCCACGGCCCGATGTGCTCCAAGCTCCCCAGGACCCCGCCGGAAACGAAATCATAGGGACCGGCCAAGGTTTGAAGCCCGACCACGCCCAGAAACAGCACGGCCCCCGCGCTCATGGCGTACCACAGATACGTCCGACCGGCGGCCAGGGCTTGCGGCGTGCCCTGGTGGACCACCAAGGGATAGGTGACCAGGGTCAGGAACTCGTAGAAGATGAAAAACGTGATCAGGTTTCCGGCCAGGGCCACGCCGGTGGACGCAGTTACGCACAGGCTGAAGAACCCGAAAAAACGGTTCCGGTTCCGGGATCCTTTCAGATAACCCACGGCATACAGGGTTGTCAGGAACCAGAGATTGCTGGACAGAGAGACAAAGGCCAGGGACAGCAGGTCCACGTGCAGCACGAAGTCGAATCCCAGACCCATGGTGAAGCGCGCTTCGTACACGGCCCCCTGGACCAGCACGCCCCAGGCCATGACAAAAACCCCGACCACCTTCACAGTGGCCCCGGTCATGTTCAGGGCCGTCCGCCACCCGGAACGCTCCTCGGGCAGGAGAAAGATGATCAGCCCGGTAAACAAAGAGCTGCACAACACGATCAACGGCAGCCAGGAGGTCATGGTCATGGCCGGCCTCCGCCGAAATTTCCCATCAGCACCGCATCAAAGGGTGGTTCGAGCCCCATGTCTCGAAGCAGCAAAGCAATCACTTCCTCGGCCCGGAATCCGAACAGCACGCAAAGCGCGGCCAGAATCAGGGCCGACAGGGTCATCAACGCGGGAACCGGACCCAGCTCCGGAATGCCGGAATTCCTCGAGACCTGACGTTCGTCGGCATCCGTATCGGCGTTTGAATCATCTCCGCCCACCGGCACAAAAGTAAATGAAAGAATCTTGAAGACATAGGCCGCGGTGAGCAGGCCGCCCAAGGCGATGACCACGGCCCACCACCATTGCCCGCTGGCCAGGGAGGCCTTGAGCAACATCCATTTGGCCACGAATCCGGCGCTGGGCGGCAGGCCCATCAGGCTCACCCCGGCCACGCCCAGGGTAAAGGTGACCACGGGCAGCCGCCCGGCGATGTCCCGCATGGCCGCCAGTTCGTCCGTGCCCATGGCCAGCAGCAGGCAGCCCGCGGCCATGAACAGGGCCGCCTTGGCCAGCCCGTGGGAAAAGACATGGAAGACCGTGCCGGTCCAGGCCATGCTCGCCCAGCCCTCGCTCCAGGCTGCCCCGCCCGAGGGCGTGAGCAGGGCGAAAACAAAAAACAGATACCCCAGTTGGCCCACCGTGGAATAGGCCACCAGAAGCTTCAACCGGGTCTGACGCACGGCCTGGAGGGAACCCCAGAGCACGGCCGCGGCCCCCAGGACGCCCAGCAACTGCCCCGCCACCGGGGCCGTGACGTCTGGAAAAACCACGAACCAGATTCGCAACAACAGGAAAAACGACGCCTTGGTCACCATCCCGGAAAGGATGGCGCTGACCGGGGCCGGAGCTCCGGCATGAGCCGGAGGCAGCCAGAAATGAAACGGCAGCAGCGCGGCCTTGATCAGCAATCCGCCGGTCATCAGCCCAAAGGCGACCAGCACGGGAAACGAACCGTCCACGGATTCGGCCAGCAGAAAGATGTCCAACTGACCGGTCTGGGCGTAGAGCAGGGCCACGCCCAGCAGATAGATCAACGACCCGAACATGGTGGCCAAGAGGTAGCGCAGCCCGGCCACCAGGGAGTCGTTGGTCCCGGAAAGCACGGTCAACCCCACGGCCCCCAGCCCGACCATCTCCAACAACACGTAGGCGTTGAACACGTCCGCGCTGAGATACACGCCGTTCAACCCGCCCCAGAGCACCAGCCAGACGGGCCAGAAATAGGGCTCCATCCGTGCGTATTCCCGTCCCCGTCCGAAAAAAGCCAGGGCATACACGCCCACCAGCAGGCCGACGATAGCAGTGAGCAACAGGAACATCGCCCCCAGGCCGTCCAGATACAGTCCGATGCCCAGGGGCGCGGCCCACCCGCCCAGGTCGATCCGGACCGGGCCAAAGAGCCAGACATGGCGCAGCAGCGGCAGACAGGTCCAGGCCGTGACCGCTGAGGCGGCCAGTCCGGTCCAGGCCACGGCCCGGCCCCGGAGCAGCAGGCAGGCCACGCCGCCCACGAACGGAATCAGAATCATCCACGCCGCCTGACTCATGGAATCGGCCCGTCCTTCGTGCTTGAAGCATCTTCGGACCACTCCTTGTTCGCGTCCCTGCCTTGCCCGCGTTCCCTGGCCAGGCCCTTGTGTTGAGCCTGGTAAATCCGGCGCAACAGGGCCAGGGCAAAAGCCGTGGCGCTGATGGCCACCACGATTCCGGTCAGGACCATGGCCTGGGGCACGGGGTCGGCAAAATCTCCCTGATTACGATACGCCGTGCTGATCAGCAGCAGAAACACCCCTCCCGCGATCACGTTCAGGGCCATGATCTGCCGCAGCAGATGCCTGCGGGTGATCAAGCCGTGGACGCCCAAACCCGCCAACAGGGCCGCGGTCAGGGAGTACACCAGAAAGGTGGTCATTGCTCGTCCACCACCAAAACCACGGCCACCAGCGCGGCCAGGGTCACGCCGATGGACACGGTGGCCGCGACCTCCAAGGCCAGAATCAGCGTACCGGCCCAGGCCGACGGGTATTCCAGGGGAAAACTTTGCGGTCCAAACGCGGTCAACACGGCCAGGAGCAGGATGGCCGCGAAGCCCACGACCACGCAGGAGAGCAAGGCGGTCCGAGGCAGCCGATCCACGGAAGACAAGCCGGTCAAGCGCAGCAGGACCAGCCCGGCTGCCAGGACCACTCCGGCCTGAAAGGCTCCTCCCGGAGCGTGGTCTCCCAGCCAGAGCAGGTGCGCCGCGACCAGCACGACCAACGGACCCAATAGGCCCACCAGTCGACGCGGCAAGGGCGAAGGGGCCGGACGCTTGGGCAGCCCGCGCAGGTCATGCGCCCCGCGCACCCCGAACACGCCCATCAGGGCCAAAAGCAGGACGCCCAACTCCAGCCAGGTATCGTACAACCGGAAGTTGAGCAGCACGGCGGTCACCGGGTGCTCCACCCCGGAAGAGCCCAGTTTTTGGGCCACGACCCCGGTCAGTCCGTCCCCGTGGCGCGGCAGGTCCAGGACGGCCAGGACCAGCAACGCTGTCAGGGCAACGGCCCCCACTCCGGCCAGGAGATAGTGGAAACGGCCCGGGCAGGCCGCGGCCTGGTCCAGTCGGCAGGCCCCGGCGACAAAAGGCTCGTCAGCGGGGCCGCTCCCTTGAGAGGGTTGGCCGGTTTGGCCAGCCTGGTCAGCCTGGGGCTCGATACGCTTGAACGTCCCGAACAGCAGCACCCCGGCCAGCCCCGCGCCCACCGCGGCCTCGGCCAAAGCGATGTCCGGGGCGCGAAGGCGCACCCAGGCCAGGGCCAGAAACAACCCGAAGGAGATGAACAACACCGTGGCCTGGAACAGATCCGAGGCTTGCAGCAACCGCCAACTGACCAGCAGCAGGGCCCCGGCCAGCAGCAAATCAAAAACCAGGGACGGGGTCATGAGGTGGGGCTCTTGGGGTTTGTGGGGCCTATGCGACCTATAGGACCAATGGGGCTTATGGGGCTTATGGGGCTTATGGGGCTTGAGGAATGGAATGAATTGATGCCGGTATCGCGGGGCGTTTGGTTTTCGACATCGTCGCCGCCTTGCTCTTGGACCAACATGTTGCGGCCCAGCAGGAAGCAGATGGATGAACTGCCCGCCAGGGCCACCAGCCAGATCAAGAGAATTTTCAGGGCCGTGCTCACGGAGCCGCTGGTTACCATCAAGGCAAGGGCGATCAGCCCCAGGCCGAGGTTGTCGGCCTTGGTCAAGGCATGAATCCGGCTCATGGCGTCCGGAAACCGCAGCAGCCCCACTGTCCCGGCCAGAAAAAAGAATGCTCCCACCAGGCAGAGCAAAACAGCCGATCCCGAGACCACCGCGTCGAACACGATCCTACCCCCCCGCCCCGCCGCCGGAGTCGCGACCCTTGCCGCGCCCGTCGTGCTCTCGAGAACCGCGCACAAAGGCCATCACCGCCAGGACGGCCAGGACGGCGAAGACCATGGCCGTGTTGCGCATGGCCGGGGCATCGAAGGCCGCGGCCAACAGCAGCAACACGGCCACCCCCGTGGTCCCGAAAAGTTGGACGGCCACCAGCCGGTCCTCCTGCCGCGGCCCGCGAAACACCCGAATCAGGCCGACGATCATGGTCAGCAGGAGGAAGCAGGCCACGCCGAGATAGAATGTCTGCATAGGGGGCCTTTCAAGGCAAAGTCCATCTGGGTGGTATCTACTCAGCACATTTTATGTCCGTTCTTGATCTGGCCATCGAGATCGGGGTCGGGGTCGGTATCGGAGTCGGAATCGGAACAGGAAGAATTGAGAACGCATCCCAGCGTTTTCGATCCCGATCCCGATTCCGACGCCGACCCCGGCAACGGCATTACTCTGTGCTGAGTAGTTACTCTGGGTGCTGATAAAGTCCTTGGTCGACAAGTCCGTTCAAAAAACTCCTTTTTGCAGCGACGCAGCAATTGGGAGTTTTTCACTGCTATCCTATGCGCAACTGAGCCAGGGTGGCGACGGCGTTCTCGTCGCTGATGTCCGGCTTAATGGTCAATTCCAGGGTGGTCACTCCGGAGGCGTCCAGGTAGATGTTTTCGCTTTCCTCCCGCATCCCGTCCGGACTGAAGTTCCACTGTTGGCGAACGATGTCCGTGAAGGTCTGGCCGTTGTCGGCGGACCAGCGCAGGACGAACTCGTGGGTTCGCTCCACTTCGGCTTCCTCGAAATGAATCCAGATTCTGCGAATACTTTGGGGTTCGTCGAAAAGGAACCTTATGGTTTGCTCCCCGGGTCTTCCGGCCCGCCACCCAGAGGGATGGCCCGGCAACAGGGCGTGCTCGACAGGATGCTCCGGGTCTTCGGAGGTGATCTCCACTTCCGCGACCTCCTCCAGATTCAGCCATTCCCCTTCCGGGGTCGTGGGGGCCTCGGCCCCGGACGAAACAATGCGTTTACGCATGTGATTTTCCCTTGTGATTCTGATTCGTGGTTTCATTCAGTCCCGCTACAACTTGACCTCGTCCTTCGCGTCTCGTTGTTCGCGGAATTCCTCGATGGACTTTTCCCAAGCCTCGTTGAGCACGGAAAAGGCGTCCAGAAACCCCTCCCGCATCTGTTCCCAAGCACCCGCCGAAGAGCTTTTCAGGGCGCCGTACCTTTCCGCCAGTTCTACCCGTTGCCGCCGCAGTTCGCGCATCGCTCGGCGCGAACGCTCCCGAGCGGCTTGGCTCATCTCGTCCCAATTGTTCTCAATGGACTTTTCCAGGGCGTCCAGGCGACGGTCCAAATCCTCCAAAGCCGGTTTGGACCGTTCCAGAGCCCTGTCCCGCTGCTCCACCCCATACCGACCCAGGGCTTGGCCCAACTCCCGCATTTCCTTGCGCACCTCCTCAAAGGAGGCTTCGACCGAGGTTTCGTCGGGGGCTTCAACCGGCACGGCGTCCGGGCCATGCTCAACATTCTGGGCCGAACCGGTCCAAGCCGAACAAATGATCATCGCCATGGCAAGTAAAACCACGCCTATCGTTCCTTCCCATCCTTTTTTCATGACTTCCTCCCATTATTTCGGCTTATGGAATGAAAAAAGTAACTACTCAGCACAGAGTTGTGCTGTTGCCGGGGTCGGCGTCGGAATCGGGATCGGAATCGAAAACGCTGGGAAGGGTTCTCAATTCTTCCTGTTCCGATTCCGACTCCGATAGCGAAGCGCCGACCCCGATTGCCGGAGCAAGAGCGGACACAAAATGTGCTGAGTAGATTCTAAAAAATTCTACTTCCTGGAATCATCCACATCCCGCTCATATCGAGCTTTTGCCGCGGAGTACCCCTCCTTCAGCGCTTCCCAGGACCGTTCCACGTTCTTCCTGAGATCTTCCCAACCGGCCTCACTCCCCTTGCGCAACTCGGCGATCTTCTCCTCCACCTCGCCTCGTTTGACCCGCAAGGCTTCGATCTGATCGCGGTACTCGATCTCCTTTTCCGCTTTGACCTGTTTGGCCTTTGCCGCCAGCTTGTCGATGTCGGCGTTCCATTCGTCGATTTTTGCCTTCAGCTTGCGAATGTAGGCTTCTCGGTTTTCAAACATGGCCTCTCCTTTTTGTCCAGTTGCCGGGATTCATTTTTACCGCACCGTGTGCAAGAAATGCAGATGCTTTTCATAGTGGTCGACCACGTCGGAAATGATCTGTTCCTTGGTCCAACCCATCACGTCGTAGTCCTGGCCACCTTCGCCGAGATGCACCTCGGCGCGATAGAACTTCAGTTTCTCTCCGCGTCGCTTCTTGGTGTCGCGCATGGCAAAAGCCGGCGGGGTGTAGATTCGGGGACGCACGGAATAAAAGAAATCGATCTCCTCTCCGTGCAGCACTTCCAGCCAAACTCGGCCGTCCTCACCCTGCTCCACCTGGACCTTGAAGTTTCGTCGCTCAAGTTCGTCGGCCACTTCCCGCAGCGCATCCGCCGCCGTTCCCTGAGTGAACTCCAACACCTCGTTCTTGGTGGGATGGTGCAACAGAGCCGTAAGCCGTTTCTGCCAGGATATGGGCTTGGTTCCCACCTGGGGCATGAGCACGGCGGTCCGCAGGCTGGCTCGTTTGACCACGTCGATATGCAAAGCCCGCAACAGTCCCCAGCACATCAAGAGCATGATCACGGTGAACGGGAACGCGCTGGCGATGGATGCGGTCTGCAACGCGCCCAGGCCGCCGGCCAACAGTAAGGCCGCGGCCACGAAGCCTTCGCTGGAGGCCCAGAAAATGCGCTGCCAGACCGGTGCGTCCTCCTCGCCGCCGGAGGCCAGCATGTCGATGACCAGGGAACCGGAGTCCGACGAAGTCACGAAGAAGGTCACCACCAAAATCGTAGCGATCAACGAGACGATGCCGGACAGGGGCAGTTGTTCGAAGAAATTGAACAAAGCCATGGTAGTATCCGCTGCCACGGCCTCGCCCAAACCGGTGACGCCCTGAACCATGATCATGTGCAGGGCCGTGTTCCCGAAAAAGGTCATCCACATGAAGGTGAAGCCAACGGGCACCAGCAGTACGCCCAGGACGAATTCCCGAATGGTCCGGCCCCGGGAGACCCGTGCGATGAACATGCCGACGAAAGGCGCCCAGGCGATCCACCAGCCCCAGTAAAACAGGGTCCAGCCACCGATCCAGCCCGTGGGCTCATAAGCATAGAGGTTGAAGGTCGTGTTCACGATGTCCGCCACGTAGGCCCCAATATTCTGTGTCAGAGTCTGCAACAGGAAGACCGTGGGGCCGACCACGAGCACGAAAGCCAGCAGAACCACGGCCAGAATCATATTCAGCTCGGACAGTCGTTTAATGCCGCCGTCCAACCCCAGGACCACGGACACGATGGCAATGGCCGTGATGATCGCGATGAGGGTCATCTGCACAGAGACCGTATTGGGCACGCCGAAGAGGTATTCCAGGCCGGAATTGACCTGCATTGCCCCGAAGCCCAGTGAGGTGGCCACCCCGAACATGGTTCCCAGGATGGCGAACACGTCCACGGCATGGCCGATGGGTCCGTAAATCCGGTCGCCGATCAGGGGATAGAACGCTGAACGGATGGTCAACGGCAGGTCGTGGCGATAGGAGAAATAGGCCAGGGAAATGGCCACCACGGCGTAAATGGCCCAGGCATGCACGCCCCAGTGAAAAAAAGTGATCTTCATGGACTCCCGGGCCGCGGCCACGGTTTCCGGGTCGCCCACGGGCGGACTCATATAGTGCATCACCGGCTCGGCCACGCCGAAAAACATCAACCCAATGCCCATGCCCGCGGAAAAAAGCATGGCAAACCAGGAAATGTAACTGTAGTCCGGCTCGCTGTGATCCGGACCGAGCTTGATCCGACCGTATCCGGACAGAGCCAGGTAGACGACGAAAAGCAGAAAGGTTGCGACGGCCAGAACATAGAACCAGCCGACCGAATGCACGATCCATCCCTGTATGTTGCCGAACAACGCACCCGCACGCTCCGGAGCGACCATGGCAAAGATCATGAAGACCAGAATCAGTCCGGCTGATCCGAAAAAAACCGGGGGGTTGATCTGTACGCGGGGTTTCAGGTCTTGGCTTTCACCAGGATTGCTCATTCTTCCTCCTTGGTTGACGGATTCAAATCAGACTATACGATCAAGTGTCCGACTTTGGATCAACTCATGGGGCAAACGCACTCTCGTTTCCACGTCGTCGCCATCCTCGGACCAAACCGCCATTCAGTCCCGCGAACGGGACATGGACGGGCTTTTCGACTTGAACGGCCGCGAACGTGCTCTGTTTCAGCCGCTCGATTTCATCACGGGAAAGACGCAAAAAAAGATAACGCAGGTTATGCGCTAGACGGAGGATGATCAACCGGATCGTTTGAAACACGATCGGTCGTAGGCGCGGGTTTCAAAACCGCCCCTTGCGCAATGGGCCGCCAATGAAATACGGACCAAAGACGTTCAACGAAAGCTACTCCTTGTTTTTCACCCGAAACAAAGAAGGCGACATGCCATTGTCTTCAGGAATTCCTTCAATATCATGAAAAAACTCTGCATCGTCATGGTCGGCCTCCCGGCCCGCGGCAAGTCCACCATCGCCTGCCGCCTCCGGGAGAGTCTGGAAGCGGAAAACTTCAACGTTGCGATCTTCAACAACGGGGAGGTCCGCCGAAGCATACTCCCTGAGAACACGGCATCCGCCGACTTCTTCAGCCCCGACAATCTGGAAGGGGTCCGCCTGCGGGAATGGATCGCGCGCCAGAATTTGCAATCCGCCAGTCAATTCCTCGACGGAGGCGGGGATATCGCCATTCTTGACGCCACGAATATCAGTCGGGAACGACGAGACACTATCCGCCGAGGCATGGAGCAAGTCCCTGTATTATTCATCGAGTGCGTCAACGACGACGAGGAATTGCTGACCACCAGCATCACGCACAAGACAAAAATTTCTGAGTTCGGGCACATGACCTTGCCCGAGGCGATCAAGAGCTTCACGGATCGCATCCAGTTCTACGCAAACAGATATGAGCCCTTGGACAGGGAGAGCAACTACGTGGTGCTCAACTCTCTGCAAAACAGGGTGGTCCGGGAAAAGACGACCGACAACATTCCGCACTATCCCCGCATCCGGGACATCCTGGTCTCGGACATGATCCAGAATCTCTACCTGATCCGGCACGGGGAAACCTACTTTAACCAGGAACGGCGCATCGGGGGGGACTCGCCCCTCACTGAAAAGGGATTGTCCCAGGCCGAGTTGCTGGGCGAGCATTTCAGGACCACCCGGATTCCGTTCATTTTTACCAGCACCAAGCGCAGAACGATCCAGATGGCCCAGCCGATCATTGCCGCCCAGGCGGAATGCGCCCACGTCGCTCTGCGGGAATTCGACGAAATCCGTTCCGGAACCTGCGATGCACTGACCTATGACGAGATTCGGGAGCGCTACCCGGAAATCCACGTCGCCCGGAGCATGGACAAGTATCACTACATTTACCCCGGCGGCGAAGGATATGTCACCCTGCAATCCAGAATTCAGATCGGCATCAAGAAGGCCTTGTATCTCAGCGGCAGGGCGGAGCATATCGTGATCATCGGCCATCAGGCCGTGAACCGAATGATCCTCTCGTACTTCCTCTATCGCCGCCTGGAAGACGTACCCTACATCTTCATCCCCCAGGATAGATACTTCCACATTGTCTCCACGCAGACCAAGAAGCTCTTCGAGCTGAAACGGTTTTAGGCCTGAACCACGGGCACTCTGGATCGGTATCGAAATCGAAATCGTGATCGAAATCGATTTCAGGTAACTTTCCGATTTCGATGGCGATTTCGATGGCGATTCCGATTTCGATGATTTTTGGCCAACCCTGGGAGACTCTTGAGCATCTTGCAATCTACACCCCTAAAAATATTGAGATTCTCCAGAGAACAAAAATGCCCAAGGGGAGAGGGAGCAGAAAATTGCAAGAGTGACAACTGAGGATAGAGTTATCGCGACCAGAGGAACCCGTCAGGGCAAATAACGCTCCACCGGGGCCAGAGCGTCGGTCAATACGGGGATGTCGCGAGGGATGGGGCGGGGCCAGCGGTGGGCGAGTTTGGCGGTCAATTTGGAATGGTTTTGCTCTGAATCCACATCGAGCAACGGGCTGTTCCCGGCGATCAGGACGATGTTCTGGACCTGCTCGGGATCGGCGGGATCGGCCACCAGGAACGTCTCCACCTGGGTGAACACGGCGTCCATGGTCGCCAGCAGGGCCCGCAACATCCGCCCGTCCGGCCCGGAAACGGCGGAGATCAGGTTGACCACGACCACCCCGCGGTCGGCCAGGTTGGCGGAAATGCGTGCCATGGCCTCGCGGGTGGTCAGTTGAAAGGGGACGGAATAATGGGAACTGAAGGCGTCCAGAATGATCACGTCGTAGGGCGCGTGGGTCTGATTCAGAAAGCGGCGGGCGTCCTGGTGATGGATTTCGATCCGCTGCCCCGGCGTCCCGTCCGGATCAAACCCGAAATGATTCCGGGCCAGTTTCGTGAAGACCGGGTCGATCTCCACCACGTCCAGTTCCAGGTCCGTCCGGGTCCGCATCAGATGTTTGGGAAACGAGTACCCGCCCCCACCGACCATCAGGACCCGCCGATGATCAGGAACGTACAGCTCGGCGAGTCGGAAGAAGCGCGTGTAGGGTAGGGCCAGCTCCACGGGATCGTCCAGGTACATGGCGGACTGCAGCCACCCCGGCCCGGTGGACATGATCCGCATTCGACGGCCCGAGCTTTCCTCTTCGGCCTCGGCCACGATGATCCGGTTGTAGGCCGTGTCCAGATCAAAATAGCCCTGGGCCGCCAGGGCCTGGCGATATTGGACGTGCAGGAATCCGCCCACGATCAACACGGCCAGAAACGCGCTTTTCAGCACCATCCCGGAGCGCGGGGACAAGGCCATGGCCAAGAGAGCCATGACCGCGCCCAGGACCAGCAAAATGGGCAGACTGCCGAAAAAAGACAGGAGAACGAATCCGGCCAGAAACGTGCCCACGATGCTGCCGATGGTGGACAGGGCGTACATCCGCCCGATCACGGCCCCGGAATGCTCCAGGGAGGCCAGTTTCATCTTCACGGCATAGGGAGCGATCATCCCCAGAAGGATGCTTGCCGGGCCAAACAGGCTCACGGTGGCCAGGAGCACCCCGAGACGCAGCCCGGGCACATGGCCCTGGATCAGACGTAAAACCGGGGCCTGAAGCACCGCCGTCAAGGCGATCAACACCCCGGCCCAAAAGACGATCCAAGCCAGGCCGGACCTGGTCGGTCCCTGGTCCGCCAAACGACCGCCCCACCAGTAGCCGATGCTCAACGCGGCCAGGACCACGCCGATCAGGCCGGTCCAGACCACCAGGGACGTACCCAGGAACGGGGCCATGAGCCGCGAACCGGTCAGCTCCAGGATCATTACCACGGCCCCACAGAGAAATACGGTCAGTTCCAGCATAACGATCCGATTCCCAAAGCTATTTGCCGAAAGGACATTTGGGGAAAGAACACGTCCGGCACTGCATGCACAGGGAACCGGCCCCCATCCGAGCCAGCTCATTCCGGCTGACGCTGCGCCCGGCCAGGAGCCTGGGCAGGAACAGATCCAGACTGGTGGTCTTGAAAAACAACGCACAGGCGGGAATACCCAGGACCCGGACCGAGCCGATGCGCCCGAAAAGGGTCATGGTTCCGGGCAGAATGGGCGCGCCGTAGAGCAGATCCTCGGCTCCGGCTTCCAACAGGGCCTGGCGGGTCACGTCGTCCGGGTCCACGGACAATCCGGCCGTGGTGATCAACAGATCCGCGCCCAAATCCAGAAGCTCTCGGACCGCGATGACGATGGCCTCTTTGCTGTCCGGGACGATCCGGCTGGCCAAAACCTCGCTCCCCAGGGCCTGCACTTTGGAACCGACAATGGGCACGAATTTATCCTCCACCAGTCCCTGAAACACTTCCGTACCCGTGACCAATACGCCGACCTTGGCCTTGCGCAGCGGCAGGACGGAAAACAGCGGCCCCGGCTCCAGGACGCTCATGGCCCGCAAAAACGGATGCCGGGACAGATACAGTGGAATGGCCCTGGTCCCAGCCACGGTCATGCCCTGCTTGACCAGCACGGCGTCGTGCCGGGAGGCGCACATTACCTCCGGAACCAGGTTGAAGGCTTCCAGCCGATCCCGTTCCACGGTGAGCAGCCCGTCCCGGGCGGCCAGCAGATCGACCTTGCCTTCCCTGGGCGGCAGACGCAGATCCACCCCCTCCCCGGCCATGGCCCGGGCAAAGGTCTCGGCGGCCTCGTTTTCATGCACCCAGTCCGCTCCCTCGCCGGATTCAGCTTCGGACTCCTGGACATAGACCCGCATCCGGCCCATCTGCTGCAACCGGCAGATATCGCCTACGCTGATCTCCTGGCCCTTGACGAACACCGCGTCCTTGGTCTTGCCCGGCTCGATCCGGGTCATGTCGTGCAAGACCTTGCGGCCCACGGCCTGGTCCACGGGCACGGCCCGGGGCTCGGGCGCCACCGGGGCGGCCATATTCTGCACATAAGGGGCTTCCCCCTGGCAGGCCCGGCAGATCCGGCCGTCCAGCTGAGGATAGGCCTCCTTGCAGACCGGACAGACCATGATGCCGCCCCGCCCTTTACGCTGCATCAGATGAGGGGCCACTTGAACCGTCTCCAGGCTGCACACGCTTGCGCCGGCAGCCTTGATCTCCGCGAACAAGGCCGCGCTGTCCTGCTCCTTCTTGGGCAGAAGCTTCATGTACCAGGTCCGGATGGCCGACCAGTCGGCGACCTTTTCCGGGTCCAGGTAAATCCGGACGCCGCCGCCGGAATACTTGTCGTACAAGGTCAGGGCGTATCGACCCAGGTTGATCACCCGCAGCCAGCCGTTGCCGATGGTGCAGGGCGTGAGCAGCTGCACGGCGTCCGGCAGACAGTGCGTGGTTTCGGAGATGGCGTCGAAGAGCGTATTCTCGGGCAGATGCCGCCGGGCCTCCTCGACCATGAAGCCCCCCAGCACCAGCCCGGGCGCGGCGGATCCGTGAAAATCACGAACCTGCAAGACAAAATCGTCGAACGACTGAGAACCAACGTACACGGCTTGGCCTTCCGAGGTCTCTTTCACGATCTCTTCAGTGGTCATGGATGCTCCTTATTCCATCTTGCTTTCAATAAAGATATTGCTCAGGTCAACGAGGCATTAGAGTCCGGATCGAAATCGAAATCGAAATCGAAAAAACTCGTTATCACGAAGTATTGCAATATGCTTGTTCAAGAACGATTTCGATTTCGATTTGGAACATGGCGGTGTCTTCGCGTGTCATATTGAATGCAAATCCGTATCATCAGCGGAATCTGTTGGTGTCGAAACAGAGCCGAAAGCAGGTGGTGTGGGCGAGCCGGGCGAAGAACGATACGGCAGCACCGGCCAGGGAAAATGCTCTTGGGCCAAGGCCAGGGCGCAGCGCTCCACTGCGCCGTGCCACTTCAAAAAGCCGTCGGCCAAGTGCTCGCCGAAGTCGGTGAGCACATAGCCCTTGCCCTCCTTGCGGACCAGATCCTCTCCCAGATACTCCTGAGCCTGCCGAATCTTGCCCCAGGCCGCCCGGTAGGAAATACCCAGCTTCTCCGCGGCCCGGCGCAACGAACCGCATTCCCTGATCCTGACCAGGAGCATGGCCCGGCCCAGGCCGATCAACGCGCCCCGGTCGTTTTCCAGCCAGAGGTGCAGGCGCATGGACGGAGATGTATTTTTTTGCATGGGCACTTCCATATGCTAATACAAACATAACATCAAGCGACGGTTTCTTGACCCGGACAGACCTTCGGTCGCCGTGCGTTCTAGATTTTCTGCATGGTGAAGCTGACGGCGTAGCGTTTGAACTTGCCGAACAGGAGGGCAATTCGGCCGTTCTCATTGCCGTCGAGCTGGAGCCCCAGGTCTTTAGGACGGAAAATGGCCCGGGCCTTGATCAGCTTCCGCAAGGACGTCTCCACGCTTCCTTCGCGGCGGTGGATGTACAGCCGCAGGTCGGGGCGGACATCGCCCTCAATGGTTCCCGTCTTTTCCCGGACCGAAAAATTTGCCCGAGGGCCGAACACTCCGGAAATCTTGAACTTGAACAAACGTTCCAGAACCCGCATCATCCCGGCCTGAGGATTCTCGCCGACATAGAGATTCCAGAGAAACCGCCCGACCCCGTACTTGTCGCTCCACCAGACGCCCTCGTGATTCAAAACATGAACCCCGGAAGGAACAAGCTGGTAGGAGCCCAGGCCGAGGTCGTCGGTCTTAATGTCGAAACTGACCTGACGACAGCCCAAATGTCGCTGCTTTTCCCGAACCAACAGAGCCGAATTTCTGGGCGTCAACAGCTTCAGAGCCATCCGGTCCCGCGGCTGCAAGGGCATTCCCCGAGTCCGCTCCACCGCTGAGATGATGTCCAGAGCGCAGGAGGTGATCAGTCGCTGGTCGCGCACAAGCAGGGGCGAATGCGCTTCGTTTCGGTCATCGTAAGATGCATTCATGGTGAGACGGGTACGATTATCAATCGGTCGACGGAAAGAGTGTTGCCTGGACGGCTTCTCGTGGCTCAGGTTTGCGTTTTATGGCGATTACCTTTATGAAGCCGTGAAGTCGTTTTAAACTAAACTTTTTGCGACTCCTGCATTTATCTGGCAAGTTATCAAGCAAGAAACGGTCCAACGCCCGCAAAGGCCCGATGGGAACCAGAGCAAGGCGCTCTACTGAAAAAACTAGCCTACCTCCGTCCGGTGGACAAGCCTTGGACGGAGCAAGAAATAACCAGGGTAGAGAATCATGTCCGCACGAATTCTCGTGGTTGAGGACGACCAACTCAACAGATTCGCGCTCAAAAAGCTCTTGGAAAAAGGCGGCTTCACCGTTCGTGAGGCCGAAGACGGACGACGGGCCCTGGAAGTGTTGGAACAGGAAACCGTGGACTGCATTCTGATGGATGTCCAGTTGCCGATCATGAACGGAGTGGAAGCCACCGAGATCATCCGGGCCCACGACGGCTCCCGATACAATCCCAAAACACCCATCATCGCCCTGACGGCGTATGCCATGCCGGGAGACAAGGAAAAATTCCTGGCCTCCGGCATGAATGACTATCTCGCCAAACCCACCACCTATCAGCAGTTGGAACAGGTTTTGCGCAAATATATCGCGAAAGAGAAGCTTTGAATTAGAAATGGCATAAGACGGCAACTTCACGGGCCTTGGGAAGCAAACCAGGTTTTTAAACCGATCATGCCGTTTCCCCAGTTTGCAAAGGAGCAAGCTTATGAAGGTTCTTATCGTCGATGACGACTTGGCGAATCGCGTGGTAATGCAGACGTTCATGCGCGAAAAGGCGTCCCACATCAACATGGCCGCCAACGGTGAGGAAGCCGTCCAGGCGTTCGCCATGGCTCTGGACGACCAGGATCCGTACACCTTGATTCTCATGGACATCATGATGCCGGTCATGGACGGTCATGAGGCGCTGAAAGCCATCCGCAAGGTGGAAAAAGACCGCAGCGTTCCCCCTGGAAGCGAAGTCAAGGTGATCATGGTCTCCTGCCTTGAGGACCAAAAAAATGTCTGCCAAGCCTTTTTTCACGGCATGGCCACCTGCTATCTGACCAAGCCGTTGAGCAAGGAAGGCCTGGACACGGCCCTGGGCAGTATTTCGCTCTGACGGACCGGGACAGCCGCCCTTATCAATCGCCGACTGCGCTCCGGCGATTGATAAAAAAAGAACTTCCCGTAATGCTCTTGGCGACTTTCTTGACCTCCGCACACATGGCGGAGACCTCCAAGTGATGGCTGAAGGATTTTTTATCCACTTCCACCACTCCCAGGCTGATGGTCATCAATGGAAAAAACCGTAGATTTCCGTTGCGGTCCTTGACCCGTATTTCGCCTTTCTCCAGGTCTTCTCCAGAGTAGAAGGAGCGAATCCCTTCGTCGAAATCCCGGATCAGCCGATCCACGGCGGTCCGGGTACAGTCCGTGGGAGCAATAAACACAAAATCGTCGCCGCCCACGTGACCCACCATCCGCCCCTTGCCGCAAGCCGTTTCCACCGCCGCGACGATCCGGTTCGCCGTAAAACGCAAGACCTGATCACCGGCAGCGAACCCGTATTTGTCGTTGAAGGCCTTGAAGTTGTCGATGTCCACGTAGACCACGCTCAGGGGCCGCTGATCATTCAAGGCCTCGGAGATGGCCTTGACGATGGAATTGTTGCCCGGCAACTGAGTCAAGGGATTGGCGTCCAGAGCCAGTTGCCGCAACCGCTCCAGTTCCATCAACACGTCGTGCAGACGGATGTGGGTCTGCACCCGGGCCAGGATTTCCGCCTCGTTGAACGGCTTGGGAATATAATCCACCGCTCCGGCGGCAAAACCCCGTACAATGTCCTCCGAGGAATTCTTGGCCGTGATGAAGACGATGGGCGTGGCCGTGAAGCGGCTCATGGATTTGATCCTGCAACACAGCTCCAGGCCGTCCATGCCGGGCATCATGATGTCCAGCAGAAAAATGTCCGGAGTCTCTTCTTCGGTAATCTCCAGGACTTCCTCTCCGTTTTCCGCCACCAAGACCTCATAACCGGATTTTGTCAGGATATCGTGCAACAAATGCAGGTTGCTCGGTGAATCATCGGCAATCAAAACCGTCTTCATGGTGCTCACAACTCCTCGATCCGAGTCAGCTTCGAGTAGGCGTCGCGCAAGGCGGCCATGTCCATGTCCCGGGCGTGACCGTGCAGGGAACGAGGCCAGGCCGCGGCCTCCGGAAGTCCCCCGGCTTCGAGCATTACCGTCAGCTCTTCGCCAAGGGTCGCGATACGCCGAACGTTTCTGGACTTCAAGGCCTTGCGGAGATCATTCCAGTGCGTCGCCGCGGACGGGTCGTCCCGTACGGCCAAAACGA
This sequence comes from Desulfonatronum zhilinae, assembly GCF_900182865.1. Taxonomy (NCBI): domain Bacteria; kingdom Pseudomonadati; phylum Thermodesulfobacteriota; class Desulfovibrionia; order Desulfovibrionales; family Desulfonatronaceae; genus Desulfonatronum; species Desulfonatronum zhilinae. Next base: position 21,092 of record NZ_FXUJ01000013.1, on the reverse strand, counting down.
AAGCCCGCACGGCCAGATCCTCGTCGACTTTTTCCAAATCACCTTCTTGAACGCTTGGCGCTCGTGTCGCGATCATCGCCTCCACCCGCGCCTGGATCGCGGCGATCAGCGGCTTGACTTGCGCCCAGTCCTCATGCTCCAGGGCCGTCTCCAGATTTTCGGCCGCCCCGCGAACATCCTCCAGACGCAAGTTGGCCGCGCTGCCCTTCAGGGTATGCGCGCACATCCGGGCATTGGCCACATCCCGTTTCCCCTCCGCCGCGAGAAGCTGGGCCAAAATTTCCGGGGTATGCTTGAGAAACAGCGCCATGGCCCTGTCGATGATCTCGCCATGTCCGTGGTCCTGATCCTCCTCGCTTTTATCGCCACGAGCATCTCCGAGCGGTGAAGGCCCGTCCGTGTCGCGCACATCGGATCGGTCAGGCGGATATTTTTCAAGGATACGGACTAAGTCACCGGTCTTCACCGGCTTGGAAAGATAATCATCCATTCCAGCGGCCAGACATTTCTCCCGGTCCTTTTCCATGGCGTGGGCGGTCATGGCCACGATGGGCGTACGCCGACCGCCGGACTCGCCTTCCCGAATGCGCCTGGTGGCCTCGAACCCGTCCATGATCGGCATCTGACAATCCATAAACACCAAGTCGTACTTTGCGGCCCGCACGGCCTCCACGGCCTCGCGCCCATTACCGACTACGTCCACGGAAGCCCCTATCTCCTTGAGTAATCCTTTGGCGACTTCCTGATTGACCAGATTGTCCTCCACCAGCAGGATTTTGCCCCCCAGGCCCCGTCCACCGGATTCTCGTCCCTCTTGGGCCGCCCGGGCCTCGGCGATGCGGTGCCGGGTGATCAGGCCGCCCGGGTCCCGACCTTTCCGGCTGGCCAGCAGCGTCAACGTATCATAGAGATGCGACTGCAACACCGGCTTAAGCAGATACGCGGCAAAGCCCACGTGCTCCATCCGCTTGGCGTCGCCTCGCTTGCCCATGGAGCTGAGCAGAACGAGTTTCGTCGGGTTCAGGTCCGGATCAGCCTTGATCCTCCGAGCCAGTTCCTCCCCGTCCATTCCCGGCATGTGAAAATCCAGAATCGCGATCTGATAGGGCGTGCCGCTGGAAACTCCTTGTCGCAGCAGTTCCAGGGCCCGCGCTCCGGAGTCGGCCAGGCCGGCCTGAATCCGCCACCCTTGGAGCAATTCCTCCAAAATTTCCAAGTTGACCGGATTGTCGTCCACCACCAGCACCCGCAACGACTCCATGTCCACGGCCTGGGGAATGTCCATCTCGACCTGTTCGGCCCCGCGCAATTCCAGGACCATCGTAAAGGTCGAGCCTTGCCCAAGTCGACTTTGGACCTGAATTTTGCCGCCCATCAATTCCACGATCTGACGGGAGATGGACAGTCCCAGCCCGGTGCCGCCATAGACTCGGGTCGTGGACTGATCCGCCTGAGTGAAGGACTCGAAGATCCGTTCGACCATCTCCTGGGAAATGCCGATTCCGGTGTCCTCCACGGCGATCCGCAATTCGTGGCGGCCCTGGTCCAGATCCAGGCAGTCCACGCCCAGATAGACATGCCCCCGCTCCGTGAACTTGATGGCGTTGCCCAGCAAGTTGGTCAGCACCTGACGAATTCGACCCGGATCGCCCACGAAGCGGTCCGGACACGACGGGGGATAGCGGATGATCAGTTCCAGGCCCTTTTCCTCGGCCCGGGCCGCCAGCAGGTGGGCCATTTCCTCGACGATGACCCGCAGGTTGAATGGAATGGATTCAATGCTCAGCTTGCCGGCCTCCAGCTTGGAGAAGTCCAGGATGTCGTTGATGATCCCCAGTAACGCCTCCGCGGATCTCTTGACGGTCATGGTGTAATGACGCTGCTGATCGCTCAGGTCGGTACGGGCCAACAGTTCGGTCATGCCCACCACCCCGTTCATCGGAGTGCGGATTTCGTGGCTCATATTGGCCACGAATTCGCTCTTGGCACGGTTGGCCGCCTCCGCCGCGTCCCTGGCCCGGCGCAACTCCTCCTCGGCCTTCATCCGTTCCGTCACCTCCTGACTGAGCTGCTCCACCACGGAGTGAAGCTCGCCGGTCCGATCCCTGACCCGGCGGTCAAGAACCAGATGAGCATGCTTCAGGGCGCGTTGCGCACGCTTCGCCGAGGTGACGTTGCGCACCAGTAGAATCACGAACGCCTCGTTGCCGAGGCGCAGGATCGTGGCCACGATTTCGATATCCAGCTTTTTGCCGCCCTTGTTCGGAACCAGCACCTGATAGCGTCGCTTTTCGTCAGGACCAGCCGCAAGATCAGAGGAAGCCTCTGTTTGCTCGGCAAATTGCCGCATTTCCTCGAACACCCGCCGCGCGACATCGCCGCCGAACAGGTCCTCCATACTTTTGGTGGCGAACTCCTGCTCGGAATAGTCCAGCATGGTCCGGGCCGCGGGATTGAACTGCAGGAGATTGCCCCGCAAGTCGTAGACCATCATGCCGTTGGCCATGTTCATGTAGATGGCGTTGAAAAAAATCAGGTTGTCCTGGAGTTCCCGCGTGGCGGCCTGAATCCGTCCGTGCAGTCCGGAGATCATTTCGTCCAGATGCCGGGCCATCCGTTGCATGGTCCCGGCCAGGTCCCCGATCTCATCCTTGGAACTGACATGCAGCGGGGCGTCGAATTCATGATCAGCCACGCGCTTGGCATAGTCCGAGAGTTGGGTCAAAGGCCTGGAGATGCGGTTCATCAGGATGAAGGCCACGCCGATGCCCACCACGAAAAAAAAGATGAACATCCCGTGCTGGAACAGAATTTCCCGCCAGATGAAGGAGTTGATACTGTCCAGGTCCATGCCCACATGCACGGTCCCGGCCAGCCCGCCGAGGATGGGGTGCGCGATGTCCAACACCATGCCCAGGGCCGGTACCTTGACCTTTTGCAGATCGATTTCATGGTAGGGCATTCGATCAGTGGCCGAGGAAGGGCGAAGGCGCAGCAACTCCTCGGGCGCCCTGGGCGTAAACGTATGGGAGATCACGTCCCCAGAGCGATCCTGGACATAAACGTAGGCCACGTTTTTGATTTCCAGATACTGGTCGATCACCGCCTGCACAGTGGCCGCGTCCCGATTCAAAAGCAGCTCCGTGCTGGAGTTGGCGATACTTCGGGCAATGGCCACGCCCTTGCTTTCGTTTTCAAGCATCAACTGCCGGTGCAGGGTCCATCCGGAGTACAGGGAGGAGACCGTGGCCATGGCTCCGAAAATAATAATCATGGCCAGGAGCGTCTTGCGAAACAGCTTGGAAGATTTCATCGCCGCCCCTCCTCGGACCATTGCTTCCAGTCGTGCAGCGGGACGAAACGACCGTCCCGGACAGTGGAGAAATAGACGGCGTCCATTCCCTGACGACGTCCCGCACCCAGAAAAACCGGCGCGCCGATGCCCAGGTTGATCAGCAGAGGGACGGCTTCAAACTCACCATTCTCGTCAGCGGCCAGCTCACCCAACGGAATTTTCCGCGCGAGTTCCGTGAACACCTTGGCGTTGAGCATGCCCTCGAAGCTGGCGAAGCTGTAGGGCAAGGGATCATAATGGTCCGGGGCGAGTTGCCCGGGCAGCTTACAGACGCACTGATCCATGATCCATCGATACTCCATCACCCCCCACAGCGAATAGTCCTCGTAGCTGGGCACCACCTGCGAATTGACCAGGTTACAGGTATAGCTCCGCTCCGTACGTCGCTCCTGCTCCAGCAGCAACTCCAGCATGCTTTCGCTGGCCACGAAGGAGACGTTGGCCACGGGCACGCCCCAGTCCAGGTCCCGAGCCTCGCGGATAAAGGCGGCGGCAGCGGCGTAGGAGGCGATGCTGATGACCACGTCCGGGTCCGCGTCGCGCAAAATGTCCACCTGCTTGCCCATGCTTTGTTCAAACCGAAACCCTCGGGAATAGGTGGCCTCCTCCACAATGGAGAGCGAGTGCCGATGCAAGGCGTTGCGCAGCCCCTCCCAACCGCTGCGGCCATAGGAATCGGCCTGGTAAAGGATCGCGAACCGGGTTTTTCCCAACCGAACAAATTCCCGGACCAAAGCGTCCACTTCCTGAGCGTAGGAAGCCCGTAAATTGAAGACGTAACCGCCATAGGGCGGCTGGCGCTGAGGTTCAGCCCCGGTCACCGGGAAGAATAGAGAAATGTCTCTGTCGTCATAAACCTTGAGCAGGGGCAGGACGCGGGTCACGGTGGGCGTGCCCACGAAGCTGAACAACGCGTCCACCCGGTCCTGCTCCAACAGCCGGACCGTGTTTTCCAGGGCCAAGGCCGGATCATACGCATCGTCGTAAGCCAGAAAGGTAACGGGCCGACCGTTGATTCCCCCTCGGCGGTTGACATGCTCGAAATACGCCATGGCCCCGCGGTACACCTCGATGCCCAGAGCCCGGATCGGCCCGCTGAACGCCCCGGACATGCCCACCCGGATCGGCTCCGGCTCATCATCGGAGGCCAGGGCCGGAATCCCCAAAAACAGTACGAAAAGCAAAAGCGCAAACAATCCCCCTGCCTCTTGGATCCACTTCAACAACCAACTTGCTTTCATGTGCGTGCTCGCCGACTCCTGAACCACATATTGATTCAAAAAAAGTTTTCGGTCGTTCATCCTTCTTCCTCGTCTCCACTCAACAATCGAGCCAAAACGCTTCGCAACTCGTTCACCGTATAGGGCTTGGCCACCACGGCGTCAAAACCGTATTCCCGATAGTGGGCCATGGCCGGAGCCGTGCTGTAGCCGCTGGAAACCACGGCTTTGAGCAGCGGATCCACGGCCTTCAGCCGCCCGACCGCCTCCGCTCCGCCCATGCCGCCGGGAATGGTCAGGTCCATGATGGCCACGTCGAACACCTGGTTGTCCTCCCGCGCCTGATGCAGCGCCTCCAAGGCCTCTCGTCCGTCCCGGACCAGCGTCACCGTATAGCCGATGTCCTCCAGAATCTCGCCCATGGATTCGCGAATCATATCGTCGTCGTCCATGAAGAGAATATGATGGGCCACCTCAGCGGAGTGAAAAGGCTCACTGGGTTGGCTGTGAGCCGAATCCGTCTCGAACCGCGTGGCGGGCAGGCAAAACATGAACGTCGCGCCCTGTCCCTGCTTGGACCGTACGCTGAGTGTTCCCCCGTGCTTCCGGATGATCGAATAGGAAGTGGCCAATCCGAGGCCACTGCCCTGGGGCTTGGTGGTAAAGTAGGGATCGAAAATTTTGGCCAACGTCTCTTCGGGAATTCCTGGGCCACTATCCTGGATGGTCACGCAGAGATGGTCGCCATGGGGCAAATGCTCTCCGAACGTCGATTCTCCCCCCCCCTTGGCGTGTATCACGTTGCGCACGGTCACGCGCAACATCCCGCCCTCGGGCATGGCCTGAACCGCGTTGATCAGGAGATTGTTCAAAACCTGCGAAATCTGTCCCGAATCAATGTCCACCAGCCATAAATCATCGGGAATGGTCAGCATGGGTTTGACGTTGGTTCCGGCCAGAACCAATCGCAAGGCATCGCCGACCAAACCCGCCATGGAAGTGATCTTGCGCACGGGCTCCCCGCCCTTGGCAAAGGTCAACAGTTGCTGGGTCAATCCTTTGGCCTGCAAGCAGGCGTTTTCCGCGTAGGTCAATTTTTCCAGAATATGATCCGCCTGATTCAAATGCAGCTTGGCCAAGGAAATCTGGTTCATGATCGCCGTCAAAAAATTATTGAAATCATGTGCAATGCCTCCGGCAAGCACCCCAAGAGCCTCCAGATTCTCGGCCCGCTGTAGTTCTTCCTCCATGCGTAACCGTTCGGTGATGTCCCGGGCCACGACCACGGCATAGGGGTCCAGATCGAACCGAACCAGTCGCGAGGAGACTTCCACGGGAAAACATTCTCCATTGGAGCGAATGAACTCCGTGATAATGGACCGCCCGTGCTCGGATTGGTCCATGGTGGAGAGAAACGACTCCAGCCGACGATGATCCTTGGTTGGAAAAAGATCGAAAAAGGAGAGTTCCAGAATTTCCTGGCAGGAGTAGCCGAGCTGGGCACAGGCTGATTCGTTCACGTCCACCATGTCGACATCCGGCATGTCGCCATCCGGCACGCCGGAATCCGTTTCGCGCGAATCCGTTTGGAGCGAATTTGGCAACCGAATCAGAAAAATGCCTTCATTGCTGCCGTCCAGCAGGGTCTTGAAGCGATGCAGCTCCCGCAAGCGCTGCTGCAACTGCGGGTAATAGCTTTTATGGATGGACCCCTCGCCCAGACCGATGATCCGGCGACGCAAGGCATCGCGGTTCGTGGTCGTCCCTTGAGGACCGACGCCCGCATCGCCCTCGGAGAGAAGGACTTCCGGCGGGATGGTTTTATTCAGAGTTTCGGACATACAATCGTTCGATGTCTTCCACGGCGGGGTGGACAGGGTTGGTGACCATGCAGGGATCGCACACGGCCTGCCGGGACAATCCCTCGATATCCGCTTGACTGACGCCCAGTTCTTCCAGGTCCCTGGTCAGTCCGACCTGCTTGCGCAACGCCGTCAGCCCCTGCACCAGCGCCTGGCGTCGCCCCTCGACCTCCAGCCCCCGACAATCCAGCCCCAGGGCTTCAGCCACCCGCAAATAGCGATCCGGAACGGCGTGGAAATTGAAGTCCACCACCCGACTGAGCAGAATGGCGTTGCACTCGCCATGGGGCAGATCCAACAGTCCGCCGAGACTGTGGGCCATGGCGTGGGTCGCGCCCAGGCTGGCGTTGGAAAAGGCCAGCCCGGCATGCAGCGAGGCCAGCATCATTCCGGACCGGGCCTCCATGTCCAGGGGAGCCTCCACCGCGCGCGGCAAATGCGTGCCGACCAGGCGGACGGCCTCCAGGGCGTGCAGGTCTGTAATGGCCGAACTGGCGTTGGACACATAGGCTTCCACAGCATGGGTCAGGGCGTCGTAGCCGGTGCAGGCCGTGAGATGCGGCGACATGCTGACCGTGGTTTCCGGATCAATCAGGGCGATATCCGGAACCATGGCCTTGCTCACGATGGCGATTTTCACCTTGCGCGCCTGGTCCGTGATGATCGCGAACTGGGAGACGTCGGCGGAACTGCCCGCGGTACTGGGAATGCAGATCAAAGGCGGTCCGGGCACGGGGACGTTGTCCACACCTTCAAAATCCAGGATCGGCTTATTATTGACGCAGACGATGCCGACCCCCTTGGCGCAGTCCAGGACGCTGCCGCCGCCCAGAGCGACGATGGCCTGGCAATCCTCCTGAAGATAATACCTCGCCCCCCGCATGACCTCGTCCGCCCGAGGGTTGGGAGAAAGGTCCGAAAAAATGCGATACTCCAGACTCGCCTGATCCAGACTGGCGAGGACGTCCGTGGTCCACGGCAGCCCACCGACCACCTCGTCCACCACCACCAGAACACGCCGCACCGAGAAGTTCCGGGCAAACTGCCCGACAAGCCGACGCGCCCCCACCCCGAAAACAAACTCCGGGGCCACGAATTTCCGCAAATTCTCCATGGAAGCTTGAGACATGCCGCACCTCCAAACCGGGACCGCAAAGCGCCCCCAGCCACGACAACGTGATTGGGAATGGAATTCGAGCCTGAAAAAGGTCTTATCGCAAAAAAAATGAATAATCCAGAGACGACGGTGGAGAATCTCGAAAAATAATACACCGAGCAACAAGATGATATCCGGCCGCTTCTCTCCCTCGCTCCATCTTCTTCGCTAGCGTTTTGTTTCCAAAGCGAATAGAGAAGCTCGCGACAAGCGAATCACCTCCCACCCATCCCCAACCACCATTTCCCATGCCCCAATCCATCGACATCGTTCTCGGTACACGGCCCGAAGCCGTGAAAATGGCCCCTGTCATCGCTGCTTTTCGCGACTTCCCCGATGAGTTCTCGGTCCGGGTGTTGAGTACCGGACAGCACAGGGAAATGCTGACGCAGATCCTGGACTCCTTCGATTTACAACCCGACCGCGACCTTGAAATCATGCGCCCGGGCCAATCCCTGGCAGAGATATCCGCGGACGTGCTCCGCGTCATGGACCAGGAAATCAAAAGCCACCGTCCGGATCTGCTCCTGGTCCAGGGCGATACCAGCACGGTCCTGGCCGCGGCCCTGGCCGCGTTTTATCATCACGTGCCCGTGGGACACGTGGAAGCAGGCCTGCGGAGCCATGACCTCCAAAACCCTTTTCCCGAGGAAGCCAATCGTCGCCTGGTCTCCATCCTGACCGGACCGCACTTCGCGCCCACGGATTCGGCGGCCTTGGAATTGCTGGCCGAGCACGTCCCAGCGGAGAACATCGCCGTCACGGGTAATACCGTGGTGGACGCCTTGCTGCATTTCGCGGACAAACTGGGCCCCCTGGCCCAGGACGTCCAAAGCCGCCTCCAGGGCCGCCGAATGATCCTGGTCACGGCCCATCGCCGAGAATCGTGGGGCCGAGGCCTGGAAAACATTTGCCGGGCCGTGGAAACCATCATCCAGGACCATCCGGACGTGGTCGCGGTATTTCCGGTTCACGCCAACCCGATTGTCCAACAAACCGCGCGCCAAATCCTCGGACACCATGACCGGATCGTTCTGCTCCCGTCTGTTCCGTACCTGGAATTCGTTCGCATGATGTACCAAGCCGAACTGATTCTGACCGACTCCGGAGGCGTGCAGGAAGAAGCCCCTTCATTCGGCGTACCGGTCCTGGTCACCCGCGACGTCACCGAACGCGCCGAGGCCGTGGACTGCGGTCAGGCCCGGATAGTGGGCACGGACCCCCAAACAGTGATTCAAGCCGTCGGCGAGGTGCTCGCCAAGCGGTCCGAGGTTTCCCGAATCATACGCCGGACCGGCAATCCCTTCGGCGACGGCCGGGCATCGCGGCGCATCGTCCTGGCGACCAGGCGTTTTCTGCGCGGAGAACGTCCCTTGCTGCTCCCGGAAGAAACCTTCTTCGGAACCTGTTCCGAGGTTGAGGCATAAGCGCATGCTTCTGGATTTCCTGCCCGTTCTGCTCATCTTTCTGAAGGCCGGCCTGTGGGTCTTCGGACTGGTCTTTTTTCTGAACGGGCTCAGCGATCTGTTCATCGACCTGGTCCGCATCGGCATTGAAGTCTGGCGGCGAGTGTTCATCTTCGGGTTTCGAAAGTCCAAGCACCTCACCGAAGCCGATCTGACGGGCCGCCCCGAACAGTTCATCGCCATAATGATTCCATGCTGGGACGAGTCCGCGGTCATCAGCCGCATGCTGGAAAACTCCATCAAGGTGCTCAACTATTCCAACTACGTCTTTTTCGTCGGTACGTATCCCAATGACCCGGCCACGCAGCGGGAAGTGGACCTTGTCCGGGAACGCTTCGGCAACGTGGAGCGCATCGTTTGCCCCAAGGACGGTCCGACCTCCAAAGCCGACTGCCTGAACTGGATTTTCGAGGGCATCCGCCATTACGAGAAGGAGCACGGCACCGAATTCGAGATCATCGTCATGGAGGACTCCGAAGACATCCTCCATCCCATGCTTCTCAAACTCTTCAATTACCTGATTCCCCGGATGGACATGGTCCAGGTTCCGGTTCTCCCCATGGAACCCAAGTGGTGGCAATTCACCATGGGCACCTACCTGGATGAGTTCGCCACGAACCACTCCCGAGACATGGTCGTCCGGGAGCTGCTCACCGGGAACCTCCCCTCCGCCGGAGTCGGAACGGCCTTTTCCAGAAAATTGCTGCTCGGCCTGGCTCAAAAGAATCAGAATCGCCTTTTCACCATCGGTTCGGTGACCGAAGACTACGACTTCGGCATCCGCCTGGGCGACGTTCCCGGAGTGCGCCAAATTTTTTCACGGGTGGCCTTTGAGCGTACCGTGCAACGGAAAAGCCGCCTGACAGGTCGTGAACGGACGGTCCGCAAGCGGGATTATATCGGCGTTCGGGAATTCTTCCCCAGCACCTTTCGCACCGCGGTCCGCCAAAAATCACGCTGGATTTTGGGCATTACCTTGCAGGCCTGGGAAACCATCGGCTGGGTGGGCGGATTCTGGACCCGGTACATGCTGGCCAGGGACAGGGTTGGATTGATCACCAATCAGGTGAACATGCTGGCCAACATCCTGGTGCCGGTCTATCTGGCCGTCTGGGGCTACGTGTATTTCTTCCCCGACGCCTATCGCTACCCCCCGGTTGTCACCGGCGGAACGATCCTTTTCCATCTGATGCTGGCCAACCTTGGCCTGCTGCTCTGGCAGCTCGGCATGCGGGCCTGGTACGTGGCCCGAACCTATAACATCGCTCAGGCCGCCCTGAGCCCCTTCCGATTGATCTGGGCCAACGTCATCAATTTTTTCGCCACCATCCGGGCCATCAGGCTTTACGTCCGATACCTGCTCACCGGGGCCCCCGTGGCCTGGGACAAGACCGACCACTCCTACCCGAGTGAAGAAGAACTGGTCCGCTATCGGCGCCGGTTGGGCGACTTGCTGCTGGATCGCCGGTTCGTGACCGTGGCCCAGTTGGACACGGCCCTGGAGCGTCAAAAAGCCACCGGTCAACCTCTGGGCGCGATCCTGGAGGACATGGGCGTCATCGAGGAGGACAAACTTTTACAGACCCTGGGGATCCAACTCAGCCTTCAGACTACCCCCGTCGATCCGTATGCCGTGGACAAAGAGGTCATTGCCATGGTCCCCCTCGGCATGGCCCGACGACAACGCCTCTTTCCGGTGGGCCTCTCCCCGAACGGAGGCTTGATCCTGGCCATGGAATCCATGCCGGACTCCGATGAAATCAGACAATTGGCGAGCGACATCGGCCGTGCGGTCGAGTTGCGTCTGACCACCCGCGGCGACCTGTCCTTCGCGATACGCTTTGGCTACGATCGATTGGCACGAGAATCGCATGAAGAGAAACTCACAGCGGAACTCCTCCGTCTGGAACTGCTCACTCCGGAACAACTCGCCGAGGCCCGCAAGAGGCAGCGAAAGGGATACCGGAGTCTCGGAGAAGTATTTACAGCACTTGGACATCTGGACAGAGCCAGTCTCAGCGAACTCAAATCATGCTTGGAGAACGGACGGGACATCGCCCCGGTGGGAACCTGTCTCCTGGAGCGAGGCGTCATAACGCAAGCCCAACTGGATGAAGCCCTGCACTTACAAAACAGAAAGACCAGACAGCTGGAAACAATTCTGACCGACATGGGTGTGATCGATCAGGCAACATTGGAATCTCTTTCGACCCGTATCTCCGGAACCGATGCATGAACCACCTCCTTGTTCGCGTCTTGTTTTTCCTCGGCCTTGTCCTTTTTTTCCTCCCTTGGGCCACGCATGCCGAGGAAAAACTTCCCAGGTTTGAGATCCCTCGGGAACGCGAAGGCGTCATTGCCCGGGAACTCCGCACGAACCGTACCTGGCCGCACCAGGACATGGCCAATCGGCTGCAAGCCAAGGGCGACATTCATGGCGCGGCCAACGAATTGCGGGCGTTGCTGGACATCGACCCCATTGAGGACAACGTACGGCTCCAGTTGATCGTTTTGCTGGAGCAGCTTGGAAATGACCCTGAAATCGTCGAACACGCCGGTCGGATTCTGGAAAACCGACCAAACGCCCTGGTCCCGCTTTTGTATCGGGCCTGGGCACTGGACCGTCTGGAACGCTGGGACGAAGCCCAGGTCGATTTTCAACGGGCCCTGAGTTTGGCGGATATCTCCGAGAAACAACACAACGACATCCTCCTGACCCTGGTCAACCGGGCCATGGCTCGGGAGGATTTCCACCAAGTTCTGGCTCTTCTCGACGGATCAGTCCAGGAAGAGCTTTCGTGGTCACCGAACCTGGTCCGAGGATTCGCCCTTTCCGCTCTCGGTGAGCACGCCCTGGCCCTGGACTCGCTGGAAACAGCCGCAATCCAGGCCAAAACCAGGGAAACCCGCGAACAAGCCCTCGCGGCCGCCTCCGAAGAGGCCATCCATGTGGGGCAATACGCAAGAGCACGATCGCTGCTTCTGCAATCCACCGTGAACCAGCCCCCCCCCAGCCTGGAACCGCGATTGGCCGAACTGGCTCTGCGCGCCGACCTTCCCAGTGAGGCCGCGGAGCACTACCGCCGAGCCGTGGAAGCAGGTGATCAGCAAGCCCGCGAGCATCTCGCGCAGTTGCTTTTCGACCTCGGACAGCTCCAGGAAGCCGAACAACACGCTGAAATCCTCGCAAAGACCACCGACCCGGAAAAGCGCAAGCGGGCCCTGGTCATGCTCGGCGTCATCCGCGAGCGTCTCGGCGACTTCCGAGGAGCGAGTCTGGCTTTTGAGCAGGCCGCCCAAGACGACCTCACTCCGGCATCCTGGGCCACCCTGGGTGCGCTGGCCGTGAAGGAGGAACGCTTTGACATCGCTGCCAGCAATTACGAAAAAGCCTGGAAAGCCGGAGGATTGAAAGATTCCGCCATGGCGGAGATGATCGTCGGGTTCTGGGCCAGGGCTGGACGGATCGACCAAGCCATCGCCACGTCCCTGCAATTGGCCGGCAACACCGATGCCGACCCAAAGGACCGACTTCGAGCCATGGAGTCCGCGGCGCATCTGCAACGTCAGGCCGACAGCCCGAACGCCGCGGCGCTGACCCTGCTCCGCGCCGCGGACTTGCCCGCGGTGGACGCGGAAAAGCGAGCGGACCTCCTGGAACGCGCACAGAGATTGTTTTTGGAGGGCAACAGGCCGGACCAGGCAAGCGACGTCCTGGTCACTCTTCTGGAGGATGCGGCTGACGGACCGGAGCGAGCCGACGTTCTGCTGCGCCTGGCCCGCTTGGAAGAAGTCCGGGCCCTGCCAGGCTGGCCGGAACGAACCGTGGCCTTTCTTGAACAAGCCGAGGATCAACCCGGTCTCCCACCGGAAGAAGCCGCTCGCATCGCCGAATCCTCCGTGGACATCCTCATCGGCCAAGGCGAGCGCATCCGGGCGCTGCAAGCCCTGGAACGCGCCGTGATTCGAGGAGGCGAACAGCCCGGACGCATGCTCCGGCTTGGTTATGCCCTGGCCTCGATGGACCTTTACCGCCGGGCTCGGGACGCCTTTGCCCGGGCGGCCGAGCTTGGCGCCGGAGACATGGCCTGGATCGGCTTGGCCAGATCCTATCAACGCCTTGACCAACCCGGTCTGGCCCTGCACTCGCTCGTCCAAGCCCCGTTCATGCGCAGACAGACGGCTTTGGATATGGATCTGGGCATGTTGCCGAAAGAAGAACAGTACCCTGTGCTGATGCTTTTGGGCTATCTGAGCGAGGCACTTGCCCGCCATGAGTTGGCCGCCGACTGGTACGAACAAGCCCTGAAACTGCAGGACACCCCTGAAACACGCTATCGACTGGCCAGGGCCTCGCTTTCCAGTGGGGACGCGAAATGTGCCGACGACCTGCTTCGCGTTGTGGACCCAGCCGAACTTCCGGAGCACGATCAGCCACCGGGAGTCGTCTTGCTGGCCCGAATCGCCGGGGCTCTCGATCGCCTGGACGAAGCAGAGACTCTTTATCGGGACGCACTGGCTTGGACCGGGAATCGAGGGCATGGCGATGAGCGACTCGCGGAGCTTTGGTTTGAGTTGGGCGGGATATATCGTCGCAAGGAAGATCATCAAGCCGCGGCCAAAGCTTTCGCGCAAGCCGCCAACCTGCACGGAACGCCGGCGATGCTGATGGCCTCAGGCTACGAATTTCTGGGCCTGGACCACCTGGACGAAGCCCGGCCTCTTTTGAGCGAAGCGGCCCTGAACGAGCCGGACTTCCTCGCGGTGCATCAGGATTTGGGCTACATTGCCATGCAACAGGGCGACAACGACGAGGCCGTGGAGCACTTCATGGACGCCATTGACAACGCCCCGCTTCGTCCCATCGAAGATGAGGAACAAGCCCTGGCCGTCGCCGAGGATGTCCGCAGGATGCGGGGGGAATTGCGGGCCTTGCGCAATTCCGTGGATCTGGACTTTTGGCTGACCTACACCTCGGGCAAAACCGGGACCCTCGGCGGACTGGCCGCTCCGGGTCGGGACGTGCTGCGCACGTCGTCCGGGATCGAACTGGGCTGGATTCCGCCGGAATGGGGATTCCAGGATCACCGGATCTTGAAGCTGATCGGACGACTGGGCTGGAGCATGGAGCCGGACAGTTTCCGCGTTCTGGACAACTCCTGGGAAGCGGCCCTGGGTCTGCGCTACAAGCCTCTGAAAGCCTATAATCTGAATTTGGGGTTGGAGCGCCTTTTTTCTCTTTCCGGAGAGGGCGAGGACAACTGGGTCGCCCGGGCCATGCTTTCCCTGTTTGATGACTCGGACCGGATCCGTCCCAATGCAACGTTTTGGAATTACTCTTTCCTGTTCGGGGAAGTCGACGCCTACCTGGAGTCTCCCTCTCGATTGGCCGCCTATGTGGAGGCCCGTCAAGGCTTTAACTGGAAGGTGCGCGACAACCTGATCCTCACGCCGTTTCTGGTGGCCGACGCCAAGTGGTGGTCCTCATCCCGGGCCGACGACGTCTCCTTTTACGAAGGCGGGCTCGGCCTTTCGACCCGCTATCTGTATGACGAGGACAAATACTCCCTGCCCCGTAAAAGCGTGGAACTTCTGATGACCTACAAAGTCGGTCGGGTTTTCGATACGGACAACATCAAGGACGACACAATTGATGCATTTTTCGCGACCCTGCTCTTCCGGTTCTAGGTTTCGAGCCGCATGGTGGGCGCTCCTTGCGAGCCTGGTCCTGGCCTGGGGCGCTCTTCCCGTCCAGGCCGGGACGCCCCCGGCTTTTTCCTCCACGTTTATCCAGATCTGGGACCGTCACGCCGACTGGCCCGAACAGACCTGGGACGCTCTCTGCGCGGACCTAGCGGAGATGGGGGTTCGTGAAATTATCCTCCAGTGGACCCTGGTCACGGAACCGGCATTTTTCTGGCGACTGACCCCGGAGCGACGCATGGACGTTCCCCACGACCGCGTCGATCCCGCTCCCGCCGTGGACCTGATCGTCGATACGGCGAGGCGGCATGGTCTGTCGGTCCGTTTCGGCCTGACTGAAGACCGCGCTTGGTGGGAAAAAATCAAGAATGAAGCCGGACTTGTGGAGGTCTTCCTGAACCGCCTGCTCCAGGACCAGCTTTCCCTGGCCCGGACCTTGGTCGAGCGATACGGCAAGGATCCGGTTTTCGCGGGTTTTTATATTCCACAGGAAATCGACGACGCCACCTGGATCGACCCGGAACGCCTGAACCGGCTCACTAAACATTTGGCCCGGCTCACCGACGGATTGCGCGAACTCTCCCCGGAAGCGGAAGTGACCGTCTCGTGCTTCGCCACCGGACACAACGATCCAGCCGGATTTGCCGCGCTCATGGCCGACCTGGCTCAGTCCGGAAACATCACGGAAGTGCTGTACCAGGACGGCCTGGGTACCGAACGTCTTCTGCACGCCGAGTCAGCGGCATACCTTGAGGCTTTGGCGGCATCCATCCCACGGACCGGCGCGCGTCTTCGCGTCATCGTGGAAACCTTCGCCCCGACGGAAGACGGCCTCGGCTTTATTCCAGCGCCCATGGAACGAATCGAACAACAACTGCTCCAGGCCCAAACCCTCGCGGGCAACGACATCGTGGCCTTCAGCATCCCGGACTATCTCCACCCCTTGGCTGGCAACACCCTCGCCGAGGTTTTGTATACCGACTATGTAACATATCTGGGCATTTCTGGACTGAAACAGGAATGAGCCATGACACACCTCAACGCTCCACCGGAGATGCATTGATGTCCACCGCTCCATTCCAAGGCGTCATCTTCGACCTTGACGGAACCCTGCTCGACACGCTGGAAGACCTGGCCGACGCCATGAACACGGTTTTGGCCGAGCACCACTGGCCCACGCACCCATTGGACGCCTACCGGCGATTCGTCGGCAACGGAGTGACCATGCTGGTCCGCCGGGCCATGCCGGAGGAAGAACGCCGCGAAGATCGGCGGGTCGCGGAGATCGTTTCGGAAATGCGAGAGGTCTACGCCCGCGGATGGGCCAACAAGACCAAGCCGTACCACGGGATCGACCACCTCCTGAACGCCTTGCGGGATAAGAGCGTTCCGATGACCGTACTGTCCAACAAACCCCACGACGCCACCTTGGCCATGGTCGACCACTTTTTCCCGGCAAACCTTTTTCGAGTGGTCATGGGCGCGCACCCGGACAAACCCCGCAAACCCGACCCGACCACGGCCCTGGAGACGGCCGAGCACCTGGGACTGCACCCCGGCGCCATTCTTTTTCTCGGCGACTCCGATGTGGACATGCGCACCGCCCAAGCCGCCGGCATGACCCCGCTCGGCGCGGCCTGGGGCTTCCGCGGCCCTGAAGAACTCCGCGCCGCCGGTGCACGCGTGGTCCTGGGCACCCCAATGGAACTGCTGGAATGGTTGGCTGCTGACTGTTGATCGTGCAGACTAGAACATCAGATATGCCCAGACCACCGGCACCAAGCTGAAAGTGGAGCTCGTTCCAAGGCCTGCGTGAGCACTTTTCCCTTCATCGTGCACTTGCCAACTGGTGCGGATCGGCGCACCCTACCTGCCCTGGCCAGACTGAAGGAGCTTGAACCATGACCATGAGCGGACCCGCCAAAATTTTGTTCATGACCCCGAGTTCATCCGAGAGCGAGCGGCCCTGGAGGATGAATTCACCATAGCTGAAGCCGATTCTCGCAAGGCCGCGTCCAGATGTTTGGGCCGGGAGGACAGAGTTTCATGGCATCCCGACCCAACAACCAGCGACCAGCGAAGTCATCACCCTGAAGCCGCGCAAGGTGTTTGTGTTCCGGCTTTCGAGGAAATTTCGGGGTGAGTTGAATTAGGGCCCTATATCGCGCACTGCAAACAGCGAACCGTGAGGAAATTATGAAAGCTGAATTAACAGCCATCATTGAGCAAGCCCCAGAAGGCGGCTACTGGGCGGTCTGCCCGGAGATTTCCGGAGCCAACGGCCAAGGGGAAACCATTGAGGAAACAAAGGAGAGCTTGCGGCAGGCCATTGAAATGATTCTGGAGGATCGAATGGCGGACATTCTTCGCGGCCTTCCTGCCGATGCTATCCAGGAAAAGGTCATGGTCGGATGAAGCGAAGAGATTTAGAGCGAAGACTGCGCATGGCTGGTTGCTATCTGAAAAGGGAGGGCAGTGCGCACTCATTGTGGATCAACCCCCGCACCGGCGTTGTGGAAGCTGTCCCGAGACATACTGAAGTCAAAGAACCACTGGCTATAAAAATTCTGAAAAACCTCAGCGTTATTTGAGCGTTTCAGAATTCAAAAACATCTTCCACTTGAATCGCCGCAATTGACGCGCAGGTGGGTATGAAAAGACAACAAAAAAGGGCTTACGATTTTCATCGTAAGCCCTTGATTTTCTTGGTGGGCAATGCAGGATTCGAACCTGCGGCCTTTGGCTCCGGAGGCCCAAAACAGCCCCTTTCTTGCCTTTACCCTTCCTTCCTCTTTTTTACTTCCACATACCATAAAGCCAGAACTGGTAAGGCTTTATCCGGGAAAAACGCTTGACCTTTGGGCTTTTCCTTTCTATTTCTTACTCACGTTTTCGGCGGTCATTGTTGGCTTTTTTGTTGGCTTTTTTGTCTGGCCCCGATTCAGCGTTTTCAACGGTTTTCGGAGATCGGCCCTTTCGGTGATGTTGGCTTTTTCAGGAGGTGGAGAGATGAGCGACCGGCGCGTTTACCATTACACAGACATTGCAAACAAGTTGCCCCTGATAATCGGATCAGGTGGATTGATGCCGACAAACACTTTCGCGGAAAATGAGCGGCCCTTGATATGGTTCACGACAAGCCCGGACTTCGAACCCACGGCAACAAGGGGCATATATGACAAGGAAACGGGCGAAACGAAATGGCTTACCGTTCAGGAACAGGAAAAAATGCTAGGGCTTTGTCGCTTCCTGCTACCTGCTACCGATAAGCGATTGATGAACTGGAAAAAGGCTTGTGTATATGCCGGAACCCCAAAGCGGATCAGGGTTGCCCTTGAAAAATATGCGCGGGAAAAAGGAAGCAATACCAAAGACTTTTTCGCGGTTGCACCATTCATCCCCCTGAGCGAACTATCCTTTGAAAGATGGACCGGCCAAGAGTGGTTGAATTGTGACGATGACCTTGCCCGGATCATTGCAGAAAGCGACCTGGAGGCGACCCCATGAGCAGCGACAAGAGCAAGCGACACAAGACCAGATACCCAGGCGTCTATTTCCGTTGGGTTGATCGGCGGCCCGGCCCTGGCCAAGAGAAATCCTTTAGCGTCACCTTTTGGCAGAACGGCAAGCTTGTTGAAGCCCGCGTGGGCAAGCAATCGGCTGGAATGTCAGACAAGCAAGCCCAGATCGAGCGTAACAAGCTGATGACCGGCGAAGCGTTGACCCGGACGGAAGCCAAGGCCAAGGCTGAACAGGAAGCGGAAGCGGCCCGGTTGGCCCTGGAACTGGAGCGGGACCGGCCTACCCTGGCCCGGCTTTGGGAAGCGTACCGGGAACAGAAAAGCGGTATTTCAAGCGAGGCCCAGGACCGGAGCAGGTGGACGCGGTATCTTGCCCCGGCTTTTGGCGACAAGACCCCCCAAGAGATTGTGACCCTTGACCTTGATCGTTTCCGGCT
Source organism: Desulfonatronum zhilinae (assembly GCF_900182865.1). NCBI lineage: Bacteria > Pseudomonadati > Thermodesulfobacteriota > Desulfovibrionia > Desulfovibrionales > Desulfonatronaceae > Desulfonatronum > Desulfonatronum zhilinae. Next base: position 2,372 of record NZ_FXUJ01000013.1, on the reverse strand, counting down.
GAAGCTGAAGAAGCAGGGAAACAGCCCCCAGACCGTGAAGCATTGCTTGGCCCTGTTCCGGCGGATCGTGAGGTTTGCGGTATTGCGCGGCCTATGCCCCCCGGTTGATCCCCAGCGGCTTCACCTGGAAATGCCCAGGGTGGACAACATGAAAACCGAATATCTTGACCGGCCCGAGGTTACCCGGTTGATTGCGGCCATGGATCGTTGCGAGGATTGGCGGCCCGTGGCAGTGCTGAAAATTGCCATGTTGACCGGCATGAGGCGCGGCGAAATCCTCAAGCTACAATGGCGCGACCTGGACCTTGAACGCGGGTTTATCGCAATCCGTGACCCCAAGGGCAAGCCCACCACGTTGCCCCTGAGCGAGGCGGCCCAGGACGTGTTCAAGGGCATTCCCAGGCATGAGAGCAATTGTCACCTATTCCCGGCCAAGGACGGCCCCGGCCATTTGGCGGACATGAACCGGCCACTTCGGAAGCTGAAACAGGCGGCAAACCTTCCGGCTGACTTCCGGGTTTGCCATGGGTTGCGACATCATTTTGCCAGTACCTTGGCGAGTAAGGGCGTTTCTCTTCACGTTGTCCAAAAGCTTTTGAACCATTCCGACCCCAAGATGACCATGCGATATTCCCACCTTCAGGATGAAGCATTGCGGAACGGCGCGGCGGCAATGGCGGATGAACTGAACGGCCCGGCAAAAGTGATCGACCTGGAGCAGGCCCGGAAAGCCCAGGAAGGCGCGGCGTAAGCTCGTCCCATTGCCAGTATGAGCAAAAGGTTATATCATGAACACCTGGACATTTGAATTCATCAATGCCGAGGCTGAGGAAGAGTTTCTGGCCCTTCCCATGGACACCAAGGCCCGACTGGACCGGATCATTGACTTGATCACGGAACACGGCCTGGAGCGGATCGGAGCGCCATACGTCAAACACCTGCGAGGCAAGCTTTGGGAACTCCGGGCGCATGGCCGGACCGGGCAGGCCCGAAGCCTTTACGCAACCTTGACCGGGCGGCGTGTCATCATCCTGCGGACATTCACCAAGAAGACGTCCAAAACTCCCGAGAGAGAAATCACCCTTGCACTGGCCAGACTGAAGGAGATTGAACCATGACCATTTCCTATGAACAGACTCGAAGAAAGTTTGCCGATGATCCCGGTTTTATCCGAGAGCGGGCGGCCCTGGAGGATGAATTCACCGTGGCCGATGCCATGATCAGGGCACGGATTGCGGCGGAGCTCACCCAGACCCAGCTTGCCGAGCGCATGGGCGTTTCTCAACCGGCTATTGCAAAGCTGGAATCGGGAAAATCGGTCAGCCTGAACACTCTCAAGCGTTATGCCCAGGCCACGGGGACCAAGCTGAAAGTGGAGTTTGTTCCCAAGGCGGCATGACAAGACTTCCCTTGCCCTAGGCTGGCCCCCGAAAAGCCGCAATCCTGAGCGGGCTGGGCAAGGGATCAATTCAGGAACAACCAGCAGGAAGGTTGACGTATGGGCAAGGACTTTCAAAAGCAGGTGCGGGAGATCATCGAGGAACGCGGATACAAGTTGAGAGATTTTCTTTTGCCTTTGTTCGATGGTACGGACAAGACGGGAACGGTTAACAAGACAATATGGCCAACATGGGAGAAATACCCAGCGGTAAAAGTGGCCAATGTTGTTGTAGAACTGAGAAAGATCATTCCAATACATGAAGAGTTTATGGACTGGACCGGAGACGGTGAAGAGTATTCGCCACCTGACCAAATCATGGGCATGAGATATGATGAAGTGATAAAGACGATTAAACATCTATCCTTGTTGTTGTCTGATTTTTCCAACAAGACAGATCGTAAAAATTCATTATTGCGGCAAGACTTAACGCTTGGTCAGATAGGCTGTATCGACAAGAAACATTGGGAATTATTACAATCAACATGTGATAACATAAAAGAATTGCTACCAGAACTTGAGAAGACCGAGGCCGTGTTTAATGTTGCAAGCATAGGGCGACAATGCCGGTTGCCCTACCGCAAAGGCAAAGGCCAAGACGGGATTTGCAAAACAATGAAGATGGAAGCGGCCCGGCGTATTGCTGAACTGCAAAAGGTTGTACTTGGCGAGCCATTGTATAATGTCGCGGCGGCCATTGCGACAGTATTTGTCATGCCCAATTTATGCAATGCAACGGTTGATCCTGATTCAGTGAAGGTCAGATGTCCCTGCAAAAAGTCAGCGGCAATTATGCGGCCAGCCCCCAGCGATGCCCCTGGTAGGTGTGCTGAAGGGGGCGAACCGGAGCAGTTGAGCTGAAAAGGCGATAAAAAGGTGTCCTGAGAAAGTAATTTGACAGTAATTTGCTCTTTGACATGGCTTCCCGCGTCTT
>NZ_FXUJ01000012.1:0-123129 GCF_900182865.1 Desulfonatronum zhilinae | reverse complement strand
TGACTGTTTACCTGGAAGCCAAAATGTATCGTCCATAAGGCTTAGCCTATTTCTATTCTTATATCGCAACATAGCAGTGACCTCGTTTTTTAAATCTTAATATCACTACTATAGCATACAATGCAAGCAAAATATTTAGTTAAATCGAATGCCTGCCCGGACTTTTTGCAGGGAGATCATAAACAGGCTTGCCCCATCTGAAGGTGAGTTCCATGCAAAAAAATGAAACAAATAAGACAAACAGCAATGTGTATCACCAAAGATTTCCACTTCACATTTATTTAATTCTTATTGCATCAATGTATGCTATCTATTCATTTTACACAAAGTATAGTCAAACAGATTCAATATATTACATGATACTGACCAGCTTATTTTTGCTAATTTTTATCATTTTCATAAAACCGGTGATTACATGGAGAAGTATAGAAATTGATGACAGTTTTATCACTGTTCACAAGTTATTCTGTAAGCCAATAAAAATGAAAATTTCTGATTCTCTCTATCAAGTTGTATATAATAACGACGATATTCGTTCTTATAGATTTCGACATGGAAAATATTATGTACAAATATCTCCAATAATATATAGAAATGGACAAGAGTTGTCTAAAATAATAATTGATCACATGAAACGGAAAAAGTTGGTTGTAGAGGTTGTTTAGTTATTTTACGCGGAGTCTGTTGCACTGTACGTGGCGAGTTGATTCGCGTTATCTCGGCGCGCGACATGACCCCGAACGAGATCGGAAGGTACGAATCATGAAGAAAATCCCCGAATTCGCGAACGAGAACGATGAGCGCCGGTTTTGGCAAGCTCACGATTCCGTGGAGTACATGGACTGGTCAGAAGCCGAGACGGTGGTCCTCCCTGAACTCAAGCCTTCTACCAAGAGCATATCGCTCCGGTTGCCGGAGTCCATGCTGGAGCAGCTCAAGCTGCTGGCGCACAAGCGTGACGTTCCCTACCAGAGCCTGGTGAAGATGTTTCTTGCCGAACGCCTTCAGTCCGAATTGCGATCGACGCACGGATAGAAGGCGCAAACCACGCAAATGGACGTGGGCCGGGAAAATCACCGCCTCTCGCTTTCGCATTCATCACGCTTGAGTTGCTCACGCGAGGCCCTCTTTTATCCACCCAAACGATTATTCTCAAACAACTCCACAGGCATCGGATATACCAGATCCCAGACCATCTTGATCGGGCGCTCGTTCTGGTATTTGACCACTTCTCCCGGTCCAAGAAAAGTGAACGGCATCGTGACGTTCAGGTTTTGCTTTCTCTCCCGCACAAAGAAAAGCACGGTATACCCGTTCTCCTTGTGATTGATCAGGTTCTGGCCGGTCTGACCGCGTTGCGTGGTCGTGGATTGGGATTCCCAATGGATGCGCTGCCGACTGATGGGATAGTCCGCATACATTGTTGAAGGGGAAAATTCGCGTTCGGTCTTCTGGAATGTGATCAGCAGGGCGTAGGCCTTGAGATTTGAAGCATGTAAGATGCCAACACCGGTTTGACCGGGCGTGTGCAGGCTGGCCAGGCCGAGGGCCGCATTGATGTCCCGGCTGGCATACCGGGCATGTAATTCCAGGGTGGTTTCAAAGGGCACAACCGGACGCCTGCCGTCAATTTTTGATGTGTCGGCGGCCCAGCTCAAGATTTCCTGCATATCCGCCAGAATCGTGGGGTTGTCGGCCAAGCGGGTGAAGGAATCTTTCAATGTGGCCATGCCCAGGTTGTCGCCCTTGTCCGCCCATATCCTGTAATGGACTGAAATGGAGGAATCTCCAGCAACAACAAGAGCCTGGGCAATGTTCTTGCCCTGCAGATAAACAAGGATTTCCTGAAGTCTGGCAATTTCTTCTGGACCGTTAACCAGTGCGATCCTGACCAGGGCTTTTTTCAGCCGTTCAACATCGGGATCTGAGGGCGTTTTTGTCAGTCGGGCTTTTGCCTTCCAAGCAGTCCAGGTCTCCTTGACCAGCAACCGCTCGGGTTCATAATCGTGGTAGAGTATGAAGTTCGCGAAGGTCAGTTCCTGGCCACTCTCGCTGGTAAACGTCTGTAGCCGTTCAGGGACTTGCACTGAGAGATTGCTCAGGTTCGCGCGAATGTTTTCCAGAACATGCCGGCGCGAAATCCGGTCCAACTGGATGGAGCAGCCTGGAGGCAAATGCGGGAAATCCAGCTCCACTTCGCGGTCAATGGAAAAACGATGCCTGGGCAGCAGAGCTTTCAGCTTGATGTCGATGCGGTATTTTCTGTGGGCCTGGCCGACAAAATCAAGCACGGTCAGGCAGTCTTTGCCTGGTGCATGGCGCAGGCCCCGGCCAAGTTGCTGGATGAACACGGTCAGGCTCTGGGTGGGCCGGAGAAAGAGAACCACGTTGATTTCCGGCACATCCAGCCCTTCACTCAATTTGTCCACAGTAAACAGGAAGGTCAGTTTCCCTGTTTTCAGTTGCTCCAACAGTTCGCTGCACCGGCCGGAGTCAATGCCGGAAACCAAGGCCGCGGAAGGAATGCTCTTGTGGCTGAACATGTTCGCCATGTATTCGGCATGCTTGATGGAAACGCAGAAACCGATGCCCTTGACCTTTTCCAGGTCGGGCTCGTAGCGATTCAAGGCCGTCAGAACGGCATCCAGGCGTTGCTGGGCCTGAACATGAGTGCCGGTGTAGACATTTTCCAGTGCAGTGATGTCATATCCGCCATTCCTCCAGAAACGGTCATCCTGGAGTGAAACCGGATCAGCCACTCCGAAGTAGTGGAAGGGACAGAGCAGCTTTTCTTCCAGGGCTTCCGGCAATCGGATCTCAGAGGTGATGCGGTTGCCGAAGTCAGCCAGCACATTCCCACCGTCCATGCGTTCCGGCGTTGCCGTCAGTCCGAGCAGGATTTCAGGGGCAAAGCCCTGGAATATCGGCCGGTAACTGGCAGCTGTGCCGTGATGGGCCTCGTCAATGACGATGTAATCGTAGAAATCCCTACCCACCTGCTCCCAGAGGCGCCTGCCGGCCAGCATGCCCACCGAGCAGAAGAGGTGATCCAGCCGTTCAGCCTGGTGCGGGCCGACAAGAAGATCCCCAAAATTTTGATTCCTCAGGACATTCCGAAACGTTCCGAGGGCCTGCTCCAGAATCTCCTGCCTATGGGCGACAAAAAGCAGCTTGGCCTGCCGCTGCCTCTGCTCATAAAATCGTTGAAAATCAAAGGCGGCGATCACGGTCTTGCCGGTTCCGGTTGCTGCGACGACCAGACTGCGGAATTGTCTATTGATCCTTCTGTCCCGTTCCAGTTCCTCAAGAATACGTTCCTGAAATGGATGCGGGCGCAAATCAAAAAACACCATTGCCTGCGTCTTGGTCTTCCTGGCTGCGCTGATGGCATCACGAAGCATTTGCGGACTATTCGGGTCAAACGGAACAAACTCTCGGCTGTTCCAGTAGGTTTCGAACTCGGCGGTGAATTTTTCCAGGATATGCAGCATATCCTGGGCCGTAACTTTGAGGTTCCATTCCAGTCCGCTGGTCATAGCCGCGTGGGACATGTTGGCCGAGCCGATGTAGGCTGTGGAATATCCGGAATAGCGCTGGAAATGATAGGCCTTGGCATGGAGCCTGGTGCGCTCGGTATCATAGGAAACACGAGCCTGGACATTGGGTAACCGGGCCAGCCATTCCACGGCCGGAGCATCCGAGGCCCCCATGTAGGAGGTGGTGACCAGGCGTACGGGAACCTTGCGGTCCCGAAGATCTTCGAATGCCGGCATCAGCAAACGCAGTCCGGACCACTTGATGAAAGAGACCAAAATGTCCACCTCATCAGCGGATTGCATTTCAGCCTGGAGTTCATGGACCAGCTGGGGATCACGGGGGGAGCCGGTAAACAGACTGCTTTCGGAGATGGGCGTGTGCGGACGTGGAATGCCTGAAGCGGCAAGATGTGGAGGGGTAATCTCCAGCAGCACGTTCTTCTTGCCCGGAATCAGTTGCGTAGGAAAGATCGGGGACACGAGTGAGCCCATCAAGTGAGTCAGAATCGCATTACAAATTTCTCGCTGCCTGTCTTGATTGGCATCTTCCCGCAACACCTGCCTGATCACCTTGGCCAAAAAATCCGAATATCTGGCAGGCTGTTCCTCCGGGTCGAGCTTGCCCAGCACTGCCCGCAATTCCGGTTTGCTGTCCAGCAACGCCCGCAGATGGCTGTCAACCAAGGCATCATAGATGCCGGGAGCAAGCTGGGTTGTCATATCCGCTGGTTCTCCAGCCAAGAGAGGTAGGCATGCAGCACGGGCACGTCCGCTTCGGCCCAATCCAGACCGGACAGTTCTTCAGGCTGCAACCAAGCCGCCTCGGCATGCTCGGTCAACGTGAATTGGTTCGATCCAGCAGTGCAGATGTAGGGATGAAGGGTCACCCCGAAAAACGGGTAGCGGTGGCTCACCGGAGGAAGGGCCGTGTGGATCCCCACGACCATATCCAGTTCCTCCCGGATTTCCCGCAGCAGGCATGTCCGCGGGTCCTCCTTCGGGTCGATCTTGCCACCTGGAAATTCCCACTTCAAGGGAAGCCGCATGAACAGGCCCCGTCGGGCCGCCAAGACCAGACCGCCATGCTCGATGATAGCGCAGGAGACGTGGATATGGTCATTAATTTCTTGTCGCACCCCAATCATTCCTCACGGACGGTTTCATTGGCATGTACAGTATTCGGGCTGATCCAGTGGCTGCACCTGCGGATCAGCTCAGCCACGACATGCTCCCTGTCCAGCCCTTCACCCCATTTCGGACACAACCCAAGACCATATCGATCTTTTCCGAGATCAGATCGGAATTGATGGCTGTCCTGTCCTCCTCATCGAGCAGGAGTTCCTGGGCGATCTTGACGACTTTCTTCCCGTGATCAGTGTTTGTACCATACATTGCCGCGTCTCCTCGGTAGTTAACACTACAGCGAAACTTCCATTTTCTAAGCCCGACTAAGCTTCGGCGTGTTCGTTATAACAAATTGGAAACTTCGAAAATGGTCCTCGTTGGGTACGTTTACCGAATGGATTTCTGCAATCCTGAAGGGATTCCATCGTATAGCCGGTGGTTTCAACCACCGGTAGGAGAAGTATATTACTGCGAGTCCTGAAGGGACGACATTTTTTTACTTTTTCAGCGTGAAATGTCGTCCCTTCGGGACTCAAGAAATTATATGCCCCAACCCGGTGGTTAAAACCACCGGCTCTACGATTTCTCCCTTTCAGGGAGATGAAGCAAGATGCCATACGGCCTTCCCTGGAAAACAGACGGAGTAATCAAGGCCAAAAGCAGTAGACCCCCAGATACCAGAATGTATCCAGAATCAACTTTAATGGCTTTTATTTGAGTATAGTTGCTCCAAAACTTTCGCTGTAGTGTTAAGTCTCAATTCCTGTTTGCCGCCCTCTCCGTCCCAGGCGTGGGTCAGGCTGTCGAGGACCAGGACATCGTACCCGGCTTCAGCCGCGCCCTGGGTGTCCTGGACGTACCGGCCAAGGTCGAACGGAGGATTCAGTTCGGCCGTGTCGTAGCTAAACAGGTTCGCAGAGATCGGGCCGCTACCACGCTTCCTATCCAGCATGACAATCCGGCCACTGAATCCTTCTGTGATCTTCAGGGCCGAACAGGTCTTACCGGAACCGCTGGGGCCGATCAAGCAAATGTGCATGCATGCCTCACGAATGAATCGCGTCAGATAAGTGGCGCGATTCAGGAATCGCGCCACAAAATCATTGATAGTGGCGCGATTTGACGTTACAGTGTGATCCCACGGAGCAAACATGCCCAGACGGACTCCCACAAAAGAACTCGACGACATTTTTTACGCGGTGTCCCGGCATCCCGGTGGCGCTTCCCTCGACGATATCGACAGTGCGCCGGGGATGCGGCTTTCGCGCCGGACCCTGCAACGGCGCTTGGCGCTCCTGGTCAAGGAAGGGCGATTGCGGGTCGAAGGACGGGGACGGGCCTCCAGATACCTGCCTGTTCCCGCCGCCGCGATCACTGGGATTCTGCCCGACTTGGAAGGCCGGATCGAGGCGGGACCATACGTGCCGGTTTCGCCCGAAGGCCAGGCCGTGAAACAGGCCGTCAGGCGACCGCCGCATGAGCGGCGGCCAGTCGGATACAACAGGGCCTTCCTGGACGAATACCGCCCCAATGAGACGTTTTATCTCTCTCCCGACGTCAGAGCCGCCCTGCAAAACCAGTCGCATTCCCACCTCAATGAGCAGCCTGCGGGGACCTTCGCCAAAAGGATCCTCGACCGCCTCCTGATCGACCTTTCCTGGAATTCCAGCAGATTGGAGGGCAACACCTACTCGCTGTTGGAGACGGAACGCCTGCTCCGGTACGGCGAAGCCGCGGCGGGCAAGGACGCTTTTGAAACCCAGATGATCATCAACCACAAGGCGGCCATCAAGCTGTTGGTTGAACAAGCCGACGAAGTGGGATTCAACAGGTACACCGTGCTCAACCTGCACGCCCTGCTTGCCGACAACCTGTTGCCCGATCCCCAGGCCTGCGGCAGACCGCGCTCCATTCCAGTGGCCATTGAAGGCAGCGTTTACCTCCCACTGGAAATCCCACAACTGATCAACAAGTGTTTGCAACAGATCCTCGATACGGCCCAGGCGATCCAGGACCCGTTTGAGCAATCCTTCTTCATGCTCGTACATGTGCCATATTTGCAGCCCTTCGAAGACGTAAACAAACGGGTCTCCCGCCTGTGCGCGAACATCCCGTTCATCGTCCGCAACCTGAGCCCGTTGTCTTTCCTGGACGTTCCTGGCAGAGCCTATCGGGATGGCGTCCTCGGGGTCTATGAACTCAACCGCGTCGAACTTCTGCGGGACGTCTTCATTTGGGCCTATGGCCGCTCATGTGAGCGCTATGCCGCGGTGTGTCGCTCCCTCGGCGAGCCTGACCTCTTCCGGTTGCGGCACCGCGAAACGATCTCCAGGGTCGTGTCGGAAATCGTGCGCGGACAAATGGACAGGAACGCCGCCGTGGAGTTCATCCGCCGGAATGCCGGCCTGCTTGCCGAGGATCAGCGCGAACGATTCGTGGAGGTGGTGGAAACTGAAATCATGGGACTGCACGAAGGAAATATCGCCCGCCATGGAGTGCGACATTCCGAATATCAAGCCTGGGTCGAGCGGTGGCGGTGATGGTCCGCTGAGTACGAAACAACCACCAGCCAACATTACACTGTAACCTCCAATGACATTACGAAGAGAATCAATCCCCACATGAACACGCCAGCCAACACAAACGCCGACGCCACAAAGGAACGAACGGCGCTCATTTCAGTCATCATTGACCTGGCCTTTCTCGGCCCGACCCTCGTCATTGCCGTTCTTGCGAATTCCATGACGCTCTATGCGGATCTTCTCGGCGATTTCAACGTTTTATTTGCCAATGCCATACTTTTTTTCATTCTTCACAAAATGAAAAAAGGGATGGGCGTCAATTTTGACTACGGAGCGGGGAAAATTGAAAATCTCATTGGCGTGATCGGCGCCTGGTTTGTTGTGCTTTCCGTCGGATACATCATTTACACGTCCATCGGGCGGCTTGTTTCGCCCGTTCCTCTTGATCCCGGCCACCTGGCCATGGGAGCCGTGATCATGTTGGCATCCATGATTTCAAGCGGCTATCTCTGGATTCGCAACTATCGGATCCACAAAAGGATCCCTTCTCCGGTTACGGACATTCAATGGCGGGTGCCCATGTCCGACACGGTCATCGCCGGAGGGATACTGGTCAGCCTGCTGGCCATGATTCTCCTGCGGAAATACGCATGGTCGCTCTATATCGACCCCGTCATATCCCTAGCATTAGGCGGCGTCATCATCTATTCCTTCTACGGCCTGATAAAAAGTTCTCTCTTCGACCTCCTGGACAGAACCCTCGAAGAAAAATACCAGATCATCATCACCCAGGAACTGGCGAAATTTTATCATGAGTATGTCCATTATCACGGTGTCCGCTCGCGGAGAACGGGAGGGCGGGTCTTCATTGAAATCTTTCTGGAATTTGACCCCGACCAACGCGTAGGCGAAGTCCAGCAGGTCATCCGGTCCATGCGGGAGTCATTGGAAGGAAAAATCGAAAACAGTTTCGTGAGCGTGGTGCTTGCAACGGAACCAGTGTGCTGATTCGTTTCGTCCCCTGATATCCTCCCCTGGCGTTCCCCTTCGTGTCCGAGCAGGGCAGATTTGTTCTCGACCCCACCCGCTATCTGAATCGGTATCGAAATCGAACGTCATGACCAAGAAGATGACGTAATTACGGGATGGTAGACAGCATTTTATTAATTTCGATTTCGATTTGGATCGCGATTTGGATTTCGATGTAGATTTGCCCTTCCTTTCCGAGCCTGATCACGGACGCGAATCAGAATACGTGCCGGGGGCCACGCTGCGCACATACTCCAAAAGTTCACGGCCAAAGGACGTGGCAAGGTGGATGGAGTCGTAGCCCGGGTCCACGCCATGCAGGTACTGGAGCACAAGAACCTCTCCTCCTTCGTCGTTCAAGCCGACTCCGGCAAAGAAGAACCCCATCTTTTCAACAAGATCGGCCACCGCTCCGGTGGCCGGGTCCGCCAAGGGAAGCTCAAGGTGCGCGACCGGGATTCCCTGCCCGCAAGACAATGCCAACCGGTCGCCCACGTGATTCAGGATGTCGTGTCCGTATTGAGCGACGCTGATCCACGTCCACCCTTCCTTGAAGTCGGATTCCGAATAAATCTGTGCGGGGCCTTCAGGCAGACCGCGCCCCGAATCATCGGAAAAGCGATATTTTTTCCCCAGATGCTGGAATATTTGCCTGACCATGGGCCGGTGCCTGTCCGGAACGTGGAGGAGGGCCTGGTCGTCTCCGCACAGATAGTTGACGAACACGACGCTGGCGATGCGCCCCGGATCATGCCCGTCCTTTTCCCGCCAACTCCGGGAGGCCGGGCTTGCCGCCAAAAGCAGTGCACTTTCCTTGAATCCTTGCTGAAGGAGGTTGCGCTGGGAATGGATGTGATTCGTGACCGCCAGGGCGCACATCGCGCGAAGACCAAGTGTTCGGGCGCTCTCGCTGAGAAAGGCGTATGCGTCCTCGTTCACGCCGGGGCTCTTGAACCGGGTATCCAGGAGGAGATAGGTCAGTTCCCTCACACTCGCTCCCGGCGTGTCGGCCACCAGGGCGCAATGCCCCATGAGTTCTCCACTTGCCGTTTCAGCCACCACGGAGACCATCTCCCTCTGCTCGAGCATCTCGCGAACCCGGGCGGGATAATAGATGGCTTCATTGAAGAAAACCGCGCCATGCGCCCGCAATGCCAACCGGGCGATGCCTTCGGCATCCTCGGGCTTGGCCAGGCGAACGGCGTGGCTGGTCAGAGTCCGTTGCCTGGGCGGACCTGTGGAAGGCTTCCGCAACAGTGCCCTCTTTTCCTGTCCCTTGTTCTGTCCACCTTCCTGGGCGGCCCCATGCTTGACGAGGCGGATCTCCCGCTCTCCACCCTCCAGTAGAGAAAACGTCACCTCGTCAACCATTTGCCGGGCAAGAAAAGAGTGCAACCCGGTGTCGTCCCCTGCGACCGCGAACCGTTGCGGATCGAAGGTCGGGAGCGCCTCGTCCTCCAGGGGGAGACCCTTGGAGCGGACAACCATCTCAAGGCCGATCGTGGTGCGGGACAATCCGAGCCGCAACACGTCGTCCTCCTGCCCAAAACCCAGCGAAATGGCGTAGGAAGCGGCTTCTTCAAAGGCGAGACAAAGACGTTCGGCATCCTTCGCGGAAAAACCAGCCAGCGTGGCATATTCCCGAATCGCTGCCCCGAAAACAGGGATCAAGGTCGCTTTGGAAGGGAAGGTAATCGAAACGACATCGGAGTGCTGCTGCATGATATCCTCTAGATTTTTTGTAACTACTCAGCACATTTTGTATCCGCCCTTGCTCCGGCAATCGGAGTCGGGGTCGCTATCGGAATCGGAATCGGAACAGGAAAAATTTTGAACGCTTCCCAGCGTTTTCGATCCCGATCCCGATTCCGATACCGACACCGGCAACGGCACTACTCGGTGCTGAGTAGTTACTAGATTTTTTTTACTAATTCACCGCTCATGATGCGCGAAATACGACCTTACCCCAAACCACCCGCCTTCAAGTCTTCCATGAGGTAGGCGAACGTCGCCCCCGCCGAGGCTTTGATGACGTCAGCAAGGCCGCTGTGAAAGGCCTGCGACCGAGGCTGAATATAGTATAGGTGGGATGCCGTCCATATGACGATTTGCACCGCATGGCCCCTCATGCCGGGTTCGACAGAATCGCCACAAAACCACCATCTTTCTGTAACATTGACCGGGTACGTTTGCCGGTATTGCTTTTCCGAACAGTGTCTTTCCGGTCATTGATTCACAGCCCCCGGCAACGTCCCACCCTCGTCATTTTCCTGACCGCGGGGCGGACTTGGGCAGCCCGGACATGATCATTTGATCAGAAAGCGTGGCCCGGTTTCCCCGGTTCAGACAACCGCGCCCGGCGGTGGACACCTGATCCGTCGAGCCGGAAACGAAATGAGCACATGGAAGGAGTCATGCGCATCGCCCTGATCACCGACGTCTGGACCCCGCTGATCAACGGCGTGGTCACCACCCTGGAGAACACGGTCCGCATCCTCCGGGAAAAAGGCCATGAAGTCCTGGTCCTCAGCCCGGATCAGTTTCCGGGCCTCCCCTGCCCCACGTATCCGGAAATCCGCCTGGCCCTGTTTCCCTGGCGCAAGGTAGCCCGCATCCTGGACGACTATCGCCCGGACGCGGTGCACATCGCCAACGAGGGCCCCCTGGGCTGGGCCGGTCGATTCTTCTGCTGGAAGCGCGGCAAGGGGTTCACGACAGCCTACCACACCCGCCTGCCGGAATACATCCGGCTGCGGTTCCCCGTTCCCCTTCAGGCCTCCTACGCCTTTTTCCGCTGGTTCCACAAACCCTCCAAGGCCGTGATGACCGCCTCGCCGGAGTTGATGGACGAACTGCACTCCCGCGGCTTCTCCAACCTGAAGCTGTGGTCCCGGGGCGTGGATACCGGGCTCTTTCGTCCGCGAAGCAAGGACTATCTGGACGCTCCGCGTCCGATCTCCATGTTCATGGGCCGGGTGGCGGTGGAGAAGAATATCGAGGATTTTCTGCGCCTGGACATTCCCGGCACCAAGTACGTGGTCGGCGACGGCCCGGCTTTCGCGAAGCTCAAAGCGGCCTATCCAGACGTCCGGTTCGTCGGAGCCAAACGCGGCGAGGAACTGGCCGCCCACCTGGCCGCCGCGGACGTCTTCGTCTTCCCCAGCACAACGGACACCTTCGGCCTGGTCCTCCTGGAGGCCATGGCCTGCGGCGTCCCCGTGGCCGCCTACCCGGTAACCGGACCCCAAAGCGTGGTCGTCCATGGCCAAACCGGATGGCTGTCCGAGGATCTGCAAGAAGCCGTGCATCAGGCCCTGCCCCTCTCTCCTCAAGCCTGCCGAATCCATGCCGAAACCTACTCCTGGGAACGTTGCACCGAGCAGTTTTTGGGTAATCTCCATTTGTTGAACACGAAACGCAAGGACGGCTGAACCATCAGGGTGCTCAAAGGCGCCCACTCCCGCGGCCCCATCGCGGACATAGTCCTGGCCTCCAGCCTGTAGCGGCCCGTGGCGACGCCTCCAAACGTCGAAAGCCGACCGCGTCTTCCTGGACGGGGTCGGCTTTCTTTTGGCTGGTTGGAATTTGCCTGGTTGGAAGCGGAGGGGGGTCGTCTTCTCGGTTGCTGTTAACCCCGCGGGGCTTTGCGACCATCGCGCTGTCTAATGGTCCTCATGAACTCCGAATAATCCTTGATCTGCGCTTCATGCTGTCTGCGAATGGTGTTCAGTTCCAGTTGCCGTTTGCGATACTCGTCCTGCGCCTTTTCCAGATTCACCATGGCTTCCTCCTGATTTGCCTGCTTGATTGTTCGGCCCGGGCCGCGAACATCAAATGATCCTCGCGACGGTCCTCGTTCCCGGGATGGACGGAAGCATTCCTACCGCGGCTCGCACGGCGATGCATCACGATTTCGTGACGAGTTGACGACATTTTCACGACAGGCATTGCCCATCCAGAGAAAAATATCCGTCAATTACGCTTTTCGCCCCCCGGACGCTTAGGACTGCGTCGCGTCCTACGTCGACCTCTGGTCGGAAATCAAAACCAACCTCAAAAACCCCTCGCCCCGTCAGGGCTGACCCCTCCTTTTCCGGTTCACCGGCATTGCCAAGGTTCTCCATTGGCACTACTTGGACACCCTGCGAGCAGGTTTTCTCACGCTCCCGGCAGGTTCATGGCCCATTGCCTTTTTCCTTGATCACCTCTTCATCAAGAGATCGACCCCATGTCCTCCACCACTTTTCCCGACCGACGCGGCTTCCTGGTTCGCCTGGCTGGACTGATCATCCTGCTGTTCGTTGTGAACAGCGCCGCCGGCCTCTTCAGCCTGCGCTTGGCAAGCCAACGGTACGCCAGGGACATGCAGACCCTGAACCAGCTCATGGAAACATCGGACAACGCGAGACAGGCCCAGGTGCACTTCAAGAACCAGGTGCAAGAGTGGAAAAACGTTCTGCTGCGCGGCGCGGACCCGGACGATCTGGCCTTCTATGCCGCGGCCATGCGGCGGGAAGCGTCCGGGATGCGGGAGAGATTGAGCGTTGCGCGCGAGGGCATGGCGGAACTGCGGTTACCCGAGGCCGGGTTGGTTGCTCCTCTTTTGGCGGAGCACGATCTGATCCTGAAGGCCTATGAAGAACGGCTGAATCTGTGGGGGGAGGATCTGGCCAGTCAGGCCGGAGACGTGGATCACGAATTGCGCGGAATCGACCGGGAACTGAACGTGAACCTGGACGGTTTGGTGAACGAGCTGCTCATCCGCGCCGCCGCGCTGCGTCTGGAGCTGTCCCGTGAGTTCATGGCCCGGGACGCGACAACCACTCGTGTCCTGGTCATCGGGGCCGGGGCGACCACCATTCTCCTGCTGATCATGCTCGGCCTGGCCGTTCGCCGCGGCTGAACCGGGGACCGCATCCCGAGATGCTGATCGAAATTCTGGGAACGATAACGGCCGGGCTGGGGCTGTTTTTCATCGGCGTCAAGCTGGTGGGGGACCATCTCAAGCAACTCAGCGGTCGCAAGTTCCGGAAGATCGTGACCAAGGTCGTGAACAACCCGGTACGAGGCGCTTTGCTGGGCATTCTGGCCGGGGCCGCCACCCAAAGCACCAACGCCGTGGCCTACATCGCCACGAGCATGACCACGGCCGGACTCATGTCCTTACGCGGCGCGATGCCCGTGGTCATCTGGGCCAACCTGGGAACTTCGGCCCTGGTGCTCGCGGCCACGGTGGATATCCGCGTTCTGGTCCTGTACCTGCTGGGCATGGTCGGCGCGGCGTTCTACTTCAATCTGGACAGATCAAGTCGATTCCGGCATCTCATCGGCGCGCTGCTGGGCGTGGCCCTGCTGTTTCTGGGGTTGCAGTTCATCAAGCAAGGCGCGGCCCCGCTCCGGGAAATGCAGGCGGTGCGGGACCTACTGGAACTGGGGGCGGACTCCTACCTCATGGTTTTCGGCATCGGCGCGGCATTGACCCTGGTCGCCCAGTCCTCGGCCACGGTTTCCATCGTGGCCGTGGCCATGACCAGCGTCGGACTGCTGACCATGCCCCAGACCATGATGGTCATCTATGGAGCGGGCCTCGGGTCCGCGGGCAGTTTGTGGTTTCTTTCCGCCAATCTCACCGGCACCTCCCGCCGGATCATCCTGCAGCAGGTCCTCCTCAAGATTGGCTCCACGGCGATCATGCTCATCCTGTTTGGGCTGGAACAGTGGCGGCACATCCCCCTGGTCCAGGCGCTGACCGCCTGGATCACTCCGTCCATCAGCCTGCAAGCGGCCTGGGTCTATCTTCTGCAACAGCTGCTGGGCTGCATCCTAGCCTCCATGCTCCTGGGGCCGGTCCTCAGATTGCTGGGCAGATTGGCCCCGGCCACCCAGGAAGAGGAACTGGCCAGACCGGTCTACCTGTACGATCAGGCCCTGGGAGACGCGGAAACCGCCCTGGACTTGGTCAGCAGGGAGCAAAACCGCCTCTTCAGCTGCCTGCCCGACTATATCGTCACGGCGGACCAGGCCGTTGAAACCGCCCGAAAAGACATCCAGGCGCTTTACAACGGCAATGCCGGCGTATTGCGCGAGATCGAGCTGTTTCTCTCCGAGTTGATCGATCGCACCCAGGACCGCCAAACCATGCACCGCATCCTGAACCATCAGGCCCGAAACAGGGTGCTCGGCGACCTCCGGGAGAGCCTCTTCGCCTTGCGACGGATGCTGGGGCCCGCGGATGCATTGCGCGACCGAACCCACCTGGAGCGATCCCTGACCGAAGGGATGCACGCCATCCTGCGCACCATGGCCGAAACGCTGAGTGCATCGGATAAAATCGATCTCGACGAAGATGACGCGGCCATGCTGGCGGCCATGACCTCGGACCGTTCCGCACTCATGGAGCGTTTGCGGCACGGTCTCTTGCGCCATACAGAGGAACTGTCGTATGCCGTGCAGGAATCCTTGTTCGCGGCCACCAGTCTGTTCGAGCGAACCATCTGGCTGCTGGGCCGCTATCTCGCCCTGGTCGCGCCCGTCGCCGCTTCCGACGTCACATCCGACGCCACCCAGGCCCAGGACCATCGATCGTAGCCGAAAGACTACAAACCGGAGCACCATCTTGGCCCAGCTGGAACATATCGAAGCCATTGAAAAAAGGCTATGGAGCGCGGCGGACATGCTGCGGGCGAATTCAAATTACGCCAGCAACGAGTATTTTCTGCCCGTGATGGGGTTGGCTGACCGGGCCGAGATCGCGGCCAATGACTGGAGCCTGACTCCAGGCCGCTACGTGGGTGTGGCCCCGGAAATGGAGGAGGACGGCTTTGACTTCGAGGAAGCCTTGCGGGAAATCCATGTGGAGCTGGAGGACCTGAACACCGAAGCCGTGCGCCTCGCAGCAACGATCAAGAAGAACTTCGAGGAGCTGGGGATATGAGTATTGCCGAGCTGCTCAAGGCTGACGAGGGCAAAACCCTGGAGTTCAAGCAGGATCTTTCTTCCCCAAAAAACCTGCTCAAGACCCTGGTAGCCTTTGCCAATACCGCGGGCGGCAAGATCGTCATCGGCGTGACGGATATGACCCGCGAGGTGGTGGGTGTGGACAACCCACTGGATGTGGAGGAGCGGCTCTGCAATCTGATCGCGGACTCCATCAGCCCCCGCCTGGTGCCCAATATCGAGATGACCACGATTGAGGGCAAGACCCTGCTCGTGGTCGAGGTTTTTCTCAGCAACTCCCGCCCGCACTATCTTCGCTCCGTTGGACCGGAAACCGGAGTCTACGTCCGGCTTGGCTCCAGCAACCGCCAGGCTGACCGCGAGTTGATCGCCGAGCTGCGCCGCTCAGTGGAGGGCGTTTCCTTCGACGCCCTGCCCATGCCGGAGTTGACGCCTGCCGACCTGGATCTCGAAGCACTGCGAGCAGCCTTTGGCCCGATTCGGAAGCTGGATGACCAGGCCCTGCTGACGCTGAAACTCCTGGCCCGCCATCAAAACCGGCTGGTACCCACCAAAGGGGGAATTCTGCTTTTTGGCCGACAGCGGACACAGCATTTCTCCGATGCCTGGATTCAATGTGGCCGTTTCTATGGCACAGAAAAAATTGATATTTACGACCATATTGAGATCGACCTCTCCCTGCCCAGGGCCGTTGACGAGGTCATGCTGTTTCTCAAAAAACACGCCTACCGCGGGGCTGATCTCTCCGAGGTGCGCCGCAAGGACGTCTGGAGCATTCCCCTGGGGATTTTGCGCGAAGTGATCATCAACGCCCTTGTCCACAGCGACTACTCGCAACGGGGCGCTCCCATCCGGGTGGTCTTTCTGGATAATCGCATCGAAGTGGAAAGCATGGGCATCCTCCTGCCCGGCCTGACCATCGAGGAGATGAAGCAAGGCACCTCCCGGATTCGTAATCCGGTCATTGCCCGCGTTTTCAAGGAACTCCAACTGATCGAACAATGGGGCACCGGGGTGCGCCGCATATTTTCAGAAGCCCGGGAAATGGGGCTGACGGAACCCAAGATTGAAGAAATCGCCATGCGCCTGCGCTTCACCGTCTATCTGGCAGAACCGCATCGCATACATGCAAAGGCGGATGAACACGTCGAGGCACAAGTCAGGAACAAGTCGGGGCTAGAGTCGGGGCCAGGGTCGGGGCTAGAGTCGCTGGCAAAAAGGGTGCTGATGTGTTTGAACGACTCGACCATGTCAAAGTCACAGTTGGCGAAATCCCTCGGCCATTCGAGCATATCAGGAAAACTGAACCTCCGGGTGAATGAGCTGCTCAACAAAGGTTTCATCGAGCGCACCATTCCAGACAAACCCAGTAGCCGCCTGCAAAAATACCGACTGACCGAAAAGGGGATCAGGGCTTTGGAGATGGAAACGTAATGCAAGTCTCGGAAAAGCAGCGCCGACGTCCATTCGTCTTTCCGGCTACGACTAAAGAACAGGATCAGCGTGATCGAGGATTGGGAAAGCCGTGAAGCCACCAGGGACAATATCCGTCTGACGATCCGGGATTTTCTGTGGAGCGACACAACCGGCCTGCCTGCTGACCACTATTCCGAGGACGACGTGCTTGTCCGGGCCGAGGAGGTCTACCGCCACGTTTTCCGGGTTTATCCGACCCTGCCTTCGCCCTTCTACGAAGCGCAAGCGGCCTGAATGACGTCCTGTCCTTCTCCCCAACATCAATCTCCGCGACAAAACCAACCGCAACGCCGACCACGCCCAGGCTTCACAAACACCCTGAATCGCTTCCACGGAGTGCCTGGCCTGTAAGGACTTCATGCTCCGCTGCCAGGGAGGCTGTCTGGCATTGCAAAACCGGCTTCAAGCCATGCGCGGTCCCGATCGATCGCGGTCATGACTCCGGCGAGTGCCGCGCGAACTCTCGCGGGGAATGCGGGATTCCTTTAATGAACCGAGCAAAACTATGACTATGAAAACAATCATCCCAACGACGTGCACCCGTGATTGCCCCAGCACCTGCGGGCTTTTGGCAACCGTGGAGAACGGACGCCTGGTCCGGTTGAGCGGGAACCCCGAGCATCCGCTGACCAGGGGGGCGGCCTGCGGGAAGACGGCGAGGTACGTGCGGCGGGTCTACAGTCCGGAACGGGTCACGGCTCCGATGGTCCGACGTGATGGCCGCTGGGAGATCGTGAGCTGGGACGCTGCCTTGGACCTTGTAGCCGAGCGGATCAAAACCGTGATCGCCGAATCCGGGCCGGAAGCCATCCTCTCCTACCAAGGGTACGGAGAACGCACGGCCCTGAAGCTGCTCAACCGTTATTTCTTCAGCCTGCTGGGCGGCGTGACCACCCCGCGCGGCTCTCTCTGCGGCGGGACGGGTCAGGCGGCCCAGAACCTCAGTGTCGGCGACCGGGTCTCCCATGACCCGCTGGATCACGCCAACAGTCGGTCCATGATTCTCTGGGGCCGCAATCCGGTTTCCACCAACGCCGGCTTGATCCCGATCATCCGGGATCTGCGCCGACGAGGCGGGCCGATTCTGCTGGTCGACCCGGCCCGGACCCGTTCCGCGGCCCTGGCGGATCACCATATCGCGGTGCGGCCGGGCCGCGACGTCTTCCTGGCCCTGGCCGCGGCCAAGCTGATCCTGGCCGCCGGGGCCGAGGACAAAACATTCCTGGAGCAGTGCAGCCAGGGAGGCGAGGCGTTTTTGGAGCTCGTGGGCGGTTTCAGCCTGGACGAACTGTGCCGAAAAGCCGGAGTTGGTCAGGATCAGGTCCGGCTGATCGCCGACACCCTGATCACGTCCAAGCCCACGTCCATTCTCCTGGGCTGGGGCCTGCACCGGCACGCCTTGGCCCATCAGTCCATCCAGGCCATCGACGCCCTGGGAGCGCTCAGCGGCAACCTGGGCGTTCCCGGAGGAGGCGTCAGTCAGGGGTTCGAGGAGTACGGGCCCTATGACCAGCGATTGTGGGGAAATGGACTGCATCCGCCCCGGCGGACCCTGCTCATGCCCAGAATCGGAGAGGAGATTCTGAACGCGACGAATCCCGAAATCCGGATGATTTTCGTCACCGCTTCCAACCCCGCGTGCATGGCGCCCAACAGCGACAAGCTCAGCCGGGCCTTTCGCCAAACGGAGTTCGTGGTCTACAGCGGTCACTTCCTGGACGACACAGCGGACCACGCCCATGTCTTTCTCCCCGCGACCACGTTTCTGGAAGAACAGGACGTCATGGCCAGCTACGGCCACAACTACGTCGGCGCGGTGAACAAGGTCATCGAACCGGTGGGCGAGTGCCGGTCGGAATTCCGGATGTTTCAGGAACTGGCCCGACGGTTTCCCTTTGCCGAGGCCTATTGTCGCAATCTGGAAGACTGGTTGGAAGACCTTTGCGCACCACTCCGGGATCAGGGTGGGGACTTGCAGGCGCTGCGAAGTCGCCCCTTCCGGGTCAACGCGCCCATGGTTCCCTACGCGGACCGCCGCTTTCCGACTCCGTCCGGAAAGTTCCACTTCCTGGAGCATTTGGACGATCCCGACCCGTCTCCGGAGACTCCGGAATTCCCCTACACCCTGTTGACCGTCGCTCCCCATGACGCCATCTGCTCCGAACGAACCCTGGCCGACCATGAACCGCTGCCCGTGGTCGTTCTGTCCACGCGCCAGGCCGCGAGGCTGGGGCTTGAACAAGGTCGGCTGGTCAAGGTCTTCAGTGCGCACGGGGCGGTCAAGGCCCGTCTGAGCGTGGCCCCCGGGATGCGTGAGGACATTCTCGTGGCCGAGCGGGGAGGGTGGGCCAAGGGTGGGCACGGCCTGAACCGATTGACACGGGATATGGCCAGCCGGGTCGGCGACGGCTGCCCCTATTACGAGACACGTGTCGCCATAGCTCCGTGGCCCGCCGAAGACGTCCAGGATGTCCGTATCCTCGTGATTGAGCACAGTCGCCTGGCACCGGGGGGCAACTTCGTCAAGGCGTTGCTGCGCCAGGGCGCACGGGTGACCACTCTGCGTCCCATGGACGGCGACGATCTGCCGAAAGGGCCGGGGGACTTCAGCGGGCTCGTGGTCCTGGGCGGACCGCAACACGCCTTTGACGACGCCTCGTCCCCGCACTTTCCCCGGCTCATGGACCTGATGCGCACCTTTGAGGCAAAGCAACGGCCCGTGGTCGGCATCTGTCTGGGCGCGCAACTGCTGGCCCGGGCCCACGGCGGAACCACCAACACCCTTTCCGGGCTGGAGTTCGGATTCGTTCAGCACCACCCGACCCCGGCGGCCGAGGACGATCCGGTCATCAGCGCGGCCCTGCCCCTGCCTCCCTTGATGGAGTTCCACGAGGACTCGTTCACCTTGCCCCCCGGCGCGACCCTGCTTGTCCAGGGGGAGACGTGTCCCAACCAGTGCTTCCGGGTCGGCCGCGCCTCGTACGGCTTTCAATTCCACCTGGAGGCGGATTCAACGATTCTCGCCGATTGGCTGACATTGTTTCGCCAGGGAGGCATTCCCGCCTACCGCACCTACCAGGACCAGTTCCCTGATGCGTATTACACGGACCTGTCCAGACGCCTCCCCCTGCTCCTCGCCGACGCGACAACTTTTTGCGACAAGGCCGCCCAGGCATGGCTCAGGCTCCGCGGAGAGGGTCGGGAGCCCCGGTGAGAACCTTATGGTCCAACTCAAAAACGGGTGAATGCCAGCCCTGAGACCAGGGCGATCACTTGATGCCCGAGCGCATGAAGCTCTGCACGAACTGGCGCTGGAACAGCAGGAAGGCGATGAGCAGCGGGGCAACGGCGATCAATGTTCCGGCGGTGATGATCGCGAAGTTCACGCCGGATTCGGGTGCGCCGAAAATGGCCAGCCCCACGGTCAGGGGTCTGGTGTTCACGGAGTTGGTAATCACCAGGGGCCAGAGAAAGTTGTTCCAGTGGTGACTCACCGAGACGAGGCCGTAGGCGATGTAGGTGGGCTTGCCCAGGGGGACGTAGACTTTCCAGAGCACCCGCAGCCAACCCGCGCCCTCCACCCGGGCCGCTTCCTCCAGCTCTCTGGGGATCTGCTTGAAGGTCTGACGCAGCAGGAAGGTGCCGAAGGCCGAGGCCATGTAGGGCAGGGAAATGGCCGTGGTGGTGTCCACCAGATTCAGGCGGCTCATCAGTTCGTAATTCTTTACGATCAATTGGTCCGGCATGATCATCAGCTGCACCAGGACCAGCATGAAGGCGATGTCCCGTCCGGGAAACGAAAACCGGGCAAAGGCAAAGGCGGCCAGGGTGCACAAGACGAACTGCCCGGCCAGGGTCATGCTCACGTAGGCGAAGGAATTCAGGAAGTAGCGGGCAAAGGGAGCGGTGTTCCAGGCCGTGCGGAAATTGTCCAGGGTCAACGGCGCGAACAGATCGAAATTGGCGATGTACGCCGGAGGGTGAAAAGCGGCCCAGGCCGCGTACAGCAGCGGCCCGGCCCAGATCAGGGCCAGGAGCCAGGCTCCGAAACTTTCCAGGTAGTGGGAAATTTTAGCGGAAATCATTGGTAGTGGGTCCGCCGTTCAAGGTACACGAACTGGCTGAGGGCCAAAACGGCCAGGACGGCCAGCAGAGCCATGGTCAGGGTGGAGGCGTAGGCGGTATCCCAGAAGGAAAAGGCCACTTCATAGATGTAGTACAGTAGCAGCGAGGATGCGTTGTTCGGGCCGCCCTTGGTCATGATGAACAGGTGGTCCACCAGCTTGAAGGCGTTGATTACAGCATTAAAGAGAATGAACACCGTGGTGGGCATCAGCAGCGGCCAGGTCACCCGGCGGAAGAAGTACCACCTGCCGGCCCCCTCGATCCGCCCGGCGTCTTGCAGTTCCGGAGAGATGGACTGGAGCGCGGCCAGATAGAAGATCATGAAAAAGCCGGCCTCCTTCCAGATGGTCATCACGATCAAACAGCTCATCACGGTGGACGGTTCGCCCAGCCAGTTGCGGCTGGGAAAACCGAGCAGCCCGGTCAAGCCGTCCAGCAGACCGATCTGCGGGGTGTAAAAAAAGAGCCAGATGTTGGCCACGGCGATCATGGGCAGCACGGTGGGCGTAAAGTACGCGGTGCGCACGATGCCGCGGCCGGACAGCTTGCCGTTGACCCAGACGGCCATCAGCAGGGCCAGGCCGATGCTCAGCGGAATGGTTCCCGCGGCGAAGATGAAGTTGTTGCCCAGGACCTTCCAAAAAACCGGGTCGTCAAACATTACCCGGTAATTTTCCAATCCCACGAACCTGGCCGGACGGGCACCACGCGGCGTAGAGAAAAAGCTGGCCTTCAGGGTGGCCAGGATGGGGTAGTGGGTGAAGAGAAAAAACATCACCGCGGCCGGAAAAAAAAGCAGCCATCCGTACACTTGATTGGAAACGCGAACCACCGTCACTCCTCGCGCCGCAAAGAAGAGGGGGAAACCGTTGCGATGGAATCGCCCCGATCCGAACTGCCGGACCGGGGCGGACCATCAAAATGCAATCTATTTGTACGCGCGCAGCACACGCTCAGCCGCGGCTTGGGCGCCTTGCAGGGCCTGGGCCGGCTGGGCCTGCCCGGTAAGCACCGACTGAATGGCGTCGTCCAGAAACTTCTTCACCCGGGCCGTCTCATAGGTGGAGAATTCCGCCGTGGCGTACTCCAACTGATCCCGGGCCACGGCCGCCGCGGCAAAGCCTTCAACGTATTCTGACAACGCGGAAGTGGCGTAAGCGTCCAGACGAACACCCACGTACCCGGTGGCGATGGACCAGTCCGCGGCCCGCTCCGGGGAGGTCATCCAGCGGATAAATTGCAAAGCCGCCTTCTGCTCCTCGGCGCTGGCCTTCTTGAACACGTAGAAATTGCCGCCGCCCGTGGGACTGCCGCGGCGCTGCTTGGCCGGCAGCATGGCCACGCCGAAGTCGAACGTGGCCTCGTTACGCACCGGAGTCAGGTTGCCGGTGGTGTGCCACATCATGGCCGTGCTGCCTTCCAGGAACTTCTGGCGCAGGGTTCCCCAGTCGATCACGCCCTTGGGCATCACGTCGTGGGTATGAGACAGGTCGCGCCAGTATTCCAGGCTCTCAACCACCGCGGGATGATCAAAGTAGACCTCGGTGCCGTCACCGGACATCAGCACCTGGTTGTTCTGCATGGCAAAGGCCTGAAACATCCAATAGGGATATCCCGAGGACGGGACGTGCACGCCCCACTGGGTCACGTTGCCCGAAGCGTCGCGTTTGGTCAGCTTTTTCGACGCCTGGACCATTTCGTCCCAGGTGGTCGGCGGGCTCTCCGGGTCCAGTCCGGCATCCCGGAACGCGTCCTTGTTGTAGTACATCACAATGGTCGAGCGCTGGAACGGAATGCCGTACACCTTCCCGTCCACCGTGCTGTTCTGCATCAGCGCGGGATAAAAGCTTCGCAGCCACTCGCGCTCCTCGTCGGTGGCGACCAGATCGTCAAAAGGCACGATCACGTCCTGATCCATCAGATCGAAGACATCAATGGAAAACAGCACGGAAAGCTGCACCGGCTCTCCGGCGTTCAGCGCGGCAAGGGCCTTGGTCCGCGTGTCGTCGTAGTTCCCGGCGTACACGGCCTGGACCGTGATCCCCGGATTGTCCTTCTGGAAATCAACGATCATCTCGTCGATGATCTTGGTGATCGGGCCACCCACGGCCACGGGGTAGTACATGGTCAGATTGACGTTCCGAGCCAGGGCCGACGTGCTCGTCATGAGCAGCAGGCAGAAAACCACGGCGGTCGCGATAAGGCGCATGCAAATTCTCCTTGTTTCTGGTTTCAGGGTCAAAGGCGGAAGATATGCCCAAGAATATTTCGACCTTCAGGCCGCCTACCGGGCTTTTGGCTCACCGCTCAGTCGGTGCTTTCCGGCAGTACAAGCCGATGCTCCAGTCCTTCGAGACGCCCGCCGCTTTCCGCGTTGAAAAGATGGCTGCTTTCCCGGTCCCAGATCATGTGGATCGCATCTCCGGTCTGGTAGTCGTGCTTGCCGTACAAACGCATGACCACCTCCTGCCCGCTCACCCGAGCGGCGACCAGGGTGTCCGCGCCATGATACTCCGTTCGGGTGACCAGGCCGGGTATTCCATCCTCAGCCGGGCGGACGTCCTCCGGGCGAACCCCAAGCAACAACGGCTCGCACCCGCCCTGGACAATCAGCCTCTGGCTTCCCGCAAGTGCGCAGCCCTGGCCGAAGGGTTCCAGGGCCAGCATGTTCATCGGCGGTGAGCCGATGAACTGGGCCGCAAACAAGCTGGAAGGCCGGGCATAGAGTTCCGCGGGTGAGGAAATCTGAGCCACGCGGCCATGGTCCAGGAGCACGATGCGATCGGCCATGGTCATGGCCTCCACCTGGTCATGGGTCACATAAACCATGGTCAGGCGCAGCTCGCGTTGCAGTTCCAGGATCTCCCGGCGCATTTCATGGCGCAGCTTGGCGTCCAGATTAGAAAGGGGCTCGTCCATCAGGCAGATCGGCTTCTGGGAGACGATGGCCCGTCCCAGGGCCACCCGCTGGCGCTGGCCTCCGGAAAGCTGGGCCGGCTTGCGGTCCAGCAGGGTTTCAAGTCCCAGCATGACCGCGGCATGGTTCAGCCGTTTCTGGATCTCGGCCTTGCTCCGCCTCCGGATGCGCAGCCCAAAGACGATATTCTCCGCGACGCTCAGGTGTGGAAACAGGGCGTAGGATTGAAAGACCATGGAAATGCCGCGGCGATCCGGAGACAGCCTGGTCACGTCCTGCTCGCCGATCCGCACCATCCCGGAACTGGCATCGTCCAGGCCGGCGATGATCCGCAGCAAGGTCGACTTCCCGCACCCGGACGGGCCGAGAATCACCACCAACTCCCCGGATTCAACGGTAAAAGTGATATCTTCCAGAGCCACCGCGCTCTTGAAAACCTTGCCGACCTGATTCAATTCAATACGCATCGATGCAACTTCGTTTGGTTAAAAGCCTGCCTTCCGTCACCATGCGGCGGCAAACTACAAAATTATAGCCGAAAACGTCAATCCGTTCGCGACATTTCCGTTACAGCTTTGTGGCAATCAGGGTGCGGCTTCTTCCCGGTCAGGCTCCAACCATGCATCTCTCCCACTGTCGGCGGACGACCCTGGGCGACGTGCAAAACTTCAGAGTGCCCCCCTTCCGCATTGACGAGAAAACGTCGCATTCCCGACATGCTTTCGTCACGCGCCCCTGGTAGGGATGTTCTGAAAAAAAACCAGGAGGGAACGCTTATGACCCACGATCAACTGTTTGTGTTTCGGAACCTGTTGCACGGCTTGATGGATCAGATTCGGGACAAAGGCACGGCCACGGCCGAGGCGATCAGCGAAATCTATCAGGCTTGCCCGGATCTGAACGACCGGGCCTCCTTGGAGTCGGATCGACACATGCTGATCCTGATCGGTCAGCGCGAAAGGAACCTGGCGCGGCAAATCCTGGCCGCGTTGTCCCGCATTGACGACGGCTCTTACGGCGTCTGCCAGGAATGCGGCGAGCAAATCCCCCTCAAGCGCCTGGAAATCCACCCCACTTCCACCCTGTGCGTGTGTTGCCAGCAGGAACGGGAACGGGAGTCCGCCATGGGCGCGCTGGCCTGGGCCTGAGAGCACGCCGCGATTGATTCCCAACACGAGCCCGAAACGCGCCCAGCGGCGTGCTTCGGGCTCGAAGCTTTCTCCAAAAAGCCGACATCCCGGAGAGCTGAACGCCGAGCATTCAGCTCAGTCCGCGGCCAGGCAGTTGAGTTTGCGGGAGGTGGGGATTTTCGCGTGTTTGGCGAAGATTGGAACGAGGTCCGCGGCGGGCAGGGGGCGGCAGAAAAAATAGCCTTGAATGAAATCGCAGCCCTGTTCGCGGAGAAACTCCTGCTGTTCTGCCGTTTCCACGCCTTCGGCCACGACGTTGAGCTTGAGGCTGCGGGCCAGGGCGATGACCGCGGTGGCGATGGTCGCGCCGTCGTCCTGTTGGCCGATGCTCTGGATAAAACACTTGTCGATCTTCAGGGTGTCGATGGGCAGGTTGAGCAGATAGCTCAGGGATGAATACCCCGTGCCGAAGTCGTCGATGGCCACGAGAACGCCCATTTGGCCGAGCACGTTCAATGCGCTCTGGGCCTGCTTGATGTTCTCCATGAGCACGTTTTCCGTCAGCTCCAATTCCAGGCAACGCGGGGAAAGGCCGGTTTTGCGCAGGATGCGCTCCACGGTATCCGGAAAATCGGGCTGGTCCAATTGCCATCCGGCCAGATTCACGGCCATGCAGACTCGCACCCCCAGTTCGTCCCGCCATTGCTTGTTCTGACGGCAGGCCTCATGAAGCACGAACTCGCCAATGGAGGCCATCAGCCCCAGCTCCTCGGCCAGAGGGATGAAGCTCAAAGGAGGGACGAACCCCAGCTCCGGATGCTGCCAACGCAGCAGGGCCTCCACACCCACGACCCTGCCGGTACTCAGTTCCACCTGGGGCTGGTAGTGCAGCAGGAGCTGCTCCGCTTCCACGGCCTTGCGCAAGTGGTTTTCCAGGCTCAGCCGGGCGTTGACCTGAAGGTTCATTTCCGACTTGAAAAACTGGTAGTTGTTCTTGCCCCTTTCCTTGGCATGGTACATGGCCGCGTCGGAGTTTTTCTGCAATTCCTCCGGGTTCGCGGCGTCCTGGGGATAAAAGGCCACGCCGATGCTCGTGGTCACCACCACCTCGTTGCCTTCAAGAACAAAGGGCTGACCCATGGCGTAGAGTATTTTCTGGGCGACCACCGCCGCGTCTTGAGGCGTTTCGACGTCATCCAGAATAATCGTGAACTCGTCCCCGCCCAGTCGGGATACCGTGTCCTTTTTCCGCACGGTGTCCAATAAACGGCCCGCCACGCTTTTCAAAAGCCGATCCCCCACGGAGTGACCCAGGGTGTCGTTGATCAATTTGAAACGATCCAGGTCGAGAAACATCAGGGCCACGGAGTGGCCGTTGCGCTGGGACCGGGTACAGGCTTGGCCCAGTCGATCCTTGAACAGAAGCCTGTTGGGAAGGTCCGTCAGGGCGTCGTAGTGGGCGAGGTAGAACAGGTGGGCCTGCTTACGCTCGGTGATGGCCCCGAGGAGGTCATGCCCGTTGCCGATACCGGCGTACTTTCCCTGCTCCGTCAGGATGAAGCCGTCGTACATGTGCTGCATCCCGGCGTCGATGATGATCCGGGCCAGATCGTCCAGGGATACGTTCTTGTCCACGACCACCGGATTGGAGGCCATGAACATGCTGATGGGTTTGCGGCCATGCAGTTCCCGAGTGAACGGTTGGCTGAACATCTCATGAAGCTTGAAGCGATTGATCAGCCCCACCGGCCTGCCCTCCTGGACCACGGGCAACACCATCAGATCCGGGTGATTGCGGAAGGTATCGTAAACATTGAGCAGAGGCATGGCGGGGGCGACGTACGGAGCCGGACGCATCAGGACGCAGGCCCTGGGAGAGGACGTGTCCGGACGGCCGTTGGAGCATGCCGGATAGTTCAGTGTTACGGGGTGAATGTTGGGCGAAGGCGGAGAAGAAACATCGTTTTTCGGCATCAGATAATCGACTTGAGCGGTCATGGCTGTCGTCATGTCTGTCCTTGTGCCCCCTGCTGTTTTTCTCGTGGTTTATCGGAAAGAGCAAATTGCTCCGGGACGCCGTTGTTCGAGATACCCATATCACCCCAACGTGAATCGCGTGGTTACAGTTGTGTTACAGTTCAACGTCGGTTCTATGTTAAATGGCACTGACAGGAGTTTCTTTAAATCGCCGCAACGCATTAATAAACGTCCATGCCGAAAATCAATCGAAAAAAGCTATCTAATCAGGAATCATGCATCATTATTTACAATTAGACATAAAACCCAAAATTGCGATAAGGATTTCAAAGATGATTCCCCGTTGATTGGAAGAGATTTTGGGCCGGGGCAAACCAACCTTTGATCAAGTATTTTTCACTTATGTTACACGCCGAATATACCGAAGGAGCCGCAGGTATCGACATTGGCTCCCGGTCCATCGAACTGGTCGTCCTCAGCCCGACCGGGGAAATCACGCACCAAGCCAAAGTCCCCACCACCTTCGCCCCTTTGCGGCAATGCCGCGAGATCCTCACGGGAGTGCGAGTACGCCGGATCACGGCCACCGGGTACGGCCGCAAGCTGTTCGTGGAAAACGGCATCCTGAATCCGTGCGTCGCAATTACCGAAATCCAGGCATACGCCCTGGGAGCAGCCAAACTGTATCCCGAAGCACGCACCGTCCTGGACATCGGCGGTCAGGACACCAAGGTCATCTCTTTAGGGTCTGAAGGCCGGGTGCTGAAGTTCGAGATGAACGACCGCTGCGCCGCGGGTACGGGCAAGTTTTTGGAGATCATGGCCACTTCGCTGCAAGTTCCCATCGAGGAGTTCGGCGACTTCGCCTTGGCCGCAGACAAACAGGTGCAAATCAGCAGCATGTGCGCTGTTTTCGCCGAATCCGAGGCCACCTCCCTCATGGGCCGTGGTGAACAACCGCAAAATATCGCCATGGGCCTCCACTTGGCCATCGTGGAACGAACCATGGCCATGCTCAGCAGGGTCGGCCTGGAGCAGCCACTCTGCTTTGCGGGCGGCGTGGCCCACAATCGATGCGTGATCACGTTATTGGAGGAACGGCTCAAGGAACGAATCATCGTCCCGACGGAACCGGACATGGTCGGTGCGCTTGGAGCCGCACGGTACGGCCTGAGGAAAGGAATCGGCCAGCAAGGAATGTTTGACGTAACCAAGGAGAGAAACAAATGAGACGCATGAATGGCTTGACGGTTGTTTTGATGTTGGCGCTGACCCTGTTCGTCGCGAGCCCCGTCGCAGCGCAAAAAACACCCAGCGGCAAAGGCGTCACGATCTGGTTTGACACCGGCGGCAGCGTAGGCGGGCCGTACAATACCATTGTTCAGAACGGCGCCCAGGCCGCGGCCGACGATCTGGGCGTCACGCTGCGCCTGCTCTATTCCGACTGGAGCCCGGAAAAAGTGATCTCCAACTTCAAGCAGGCCATGGCCGCCAAGCCCGACGGCATCGTGGTCATGGGCTTCCCAGGAGACGACGCTTATGCACCCTTCATCAACGAGGCGGTGGCAGAGGGAATCATCGTGACCAGTGTTGACACAAAACTTCCCGCAATGGCGTCCTCCCACAAGGCCAAGGGCTTCGGCTACGTCGGCACGGACAACTACGCCCAGGGCAAGGCCCTTGCCGAGGAGGCTCTGAAGCGCGCCCAACTTGTACCAGGTGACCAGGTATTCGTCTGGGGCCTCAAGCGGTTGCAGGATCGTGGTCGGCGGGCCCAGGCCATCCTGGACGTCATGGAGGCCGCGGGCATGAAGGTCGATTACTATGAAATCTCCCCGGAAGTGGACAAGGACACCTCCATGGGCGTGCCCCTGGTGACCGGCTACCTCTCCAGCAATCCAAACTGCAAAATGATGATCGTGGACCACGGCGCGCTGACTTCCCAGATGGAAAACTTCCTGCGCGCCGCCGCCGTGGAACCGGGCAAGATCTTCGTGGCCGGCTTCTCCCTCTCCCCAGCCACGGCCTCGGCCATCGAGAACGGCTACGTCAGCCTCGTCTCCGAGGCCCAGCCCTACCTCATGGGCTACCTCGGAGTGCTCCAGATCGTCCTGACTAAAAAATACGGCTTCACCGGCCTGGAAGTCGACACCGGCGGCGGAATGATCGACGCGGAAAACATCGCCCAGATCGCGCCCTTGGCGAAGAAGGGTCTGCGCTAACCGGTCGAGAACCGTTCCGCATGAGTTCTCTTCAAGGAATATCCGGTCCCCGAGTTCTTCGGGGACCGGTTCTCAACCCGCGAAACGGATTCCGGATCCCTCTCAACCTGAATCCCCGCAACACGACTCCCAGGGAATCGAGATGAGCCTGATCGTCGAAATGGCCAACATCTCCAAGTCCTATGGCGAAATCAAAGCCCTGGACAACGTGAGCTTTGCCCTCGGCTCCAACGAGGTGGTCGGCCTGTTGGGTGACAACGGCGCGGGCAAGTCCACCTTGATCAAGATCCTGGCCGGCGTGACCCGGGCGGATGCCGGGACCATGCACATCAACGGGCAAGCCATCGACCCTCGCGGGCACACCGTGGCCAAGGCTCGCAAGCTGGGCATCGAGACTGTTTTTCAAGATAAATCCCTGGGAGAGAAGCAACCTCTGTGGAGCAATTTCTTCGTGGGCAGACACCTGACCAATCGCTGGGGCTTCATCGACGTGGCGGCCGAGATGCGCGTGACCCGGAAAATTCTTGGGAACATTCTCGGACTCCAGGCCAGCAATCTTCGGCCCGAGACCATAGCCGGAACCCTTTCCGGCGGGGAGCGGCAAGGTGTGGCCATCGGCCGAGCCATGCACTTCAATTCCCGGATCGTCGTGCTGGATGAGCCGACCACGGCCCTGTCCCTGCGCGAGGTCGACAACGTTTTGTCCTTTGTCCGGCACATCAAGCGGCAAGGAAAGGCCTGCGTCTACATATCGCACAACATCAACCACGTGCATGCCGTGGCGGACAGGTTCGTGATCGTAGACAAAGGGAAGATCGCTCTGGACCTTCCCAAGGACGGGACGACCCTGGAAGAGCTGATCAAGGTCATGATCCGCATTGCCGATGGCGAGGTCCCGACTCGGCCAGGTGGCCATTCATGAAAATTTGCAACGTCAACTGCACCATTTTTCTGATCCTGGGTATCGTCTTGAGCGTCTTCATCCTGCTCAGCCCGGAGACTTTTCTCTCCTCCCGCATCTACCTCTCCTACATGTCCATCATCCCCTTTCCGGCCATCGTGGCCCTCGGGGCGACCTTCGTGATCATCAGCGGGGAAATCGACCTGAGCTTCCCCTCCACCATGGCCCTGGCAGGATTCGTCTTTTCCATGATCTTTGCCGGCGGAGGGCATCCCCTCCTGGGCCTCGTCGCGGCCATGGCCGTCGGAGCCCTGATCGGACTGATCAACGGTCTGATCGTCGTCAAAATCGGGGTGCCCTCGATCATCGCCACCATCGGCACCCAGTTCTTCTGGAGCGGTTTCACCATGGTCGTCAGCTCCGGCCTGGCCATCAATATTGTGGCCATTCGGGACACCGTGACCCATACCTTCTTCGTGGGCCGCCTGTTCTGGGGCATCCCGGGCCAGGCGCTTTGGTGCCTGGGACTGGTCGCCATTTTGTGGCTGATCCTGAACCGCCATGTCTTCGGCGAGAACATCAAGTTCACCGGGGACAGCGCCCAAACGGCCCGAGCCATGGGCATCAATGTGGGGGCGACGAAAATCGGAGCGTTCATGCTCCTGGGGGCTTTGACCGCCCTGAGCGGGGCCATGGTCTGCATGGAAATGGCCAACTGGTGGCCTACCCAGGGCGAAGGCTATCTGCTGCCGGTCTTTGCCGCGGTCTTTGTGGGCGGAACGTCCGTGTTCGGCGGTACGGGGACCATCGTGGGGACGCTCATCGGGGCGGTGATCATCGGGATGCTCGAGGCGGGCATCATCAGCGCGGGCTTCTCCGGATTCTGGACCCGGATGGCCTACGGGGTGATCGTCGTGGGTTCGGTTTCCATCTATGCATGGATGGATCGCAGCCGGGCCAAATTGCAGCCATAATCTTCAGCCAAGGAAATGTTTCCATGACAACGCCAAAACCCCAATGCTTCACCAGGTTCGAGAACTGGGCGGAAAAGAGCCTGCTGGACCTGGATACGGCCCGCCGGGAAGGTACGAAAATCGCCGGGGTGTTCTGCACCTACGCGCCGTTGGAATTGGTCCGGGCCGCCGGGGCCGTGCCCGTTTCCCTGTGCGGGAAGAAGCAGGACCCCATCGGGGCTGCTGAAAAGCACCTTCCAGCCAACCTCTGTCCCCTGATCAAATCCAGTTACGGCTATGCCGTCACGGACACCTGCCCCTTCTTCGCGGCCAGTGATTTCATCCTCGGGGAGACCACCTGCGACGGCAAGAAGAAGATGTTCGAGCTGCTCCAAGACATCAAGCCGCTGCATTTGCTTCACCTGCCCTATCTGCAGGACGACGCCACGGCCCTGGCCTTCTGGATGGACCAGATCCAGCGCATGCAAGCCTTTCTCGAACAGACCACCGGGCAACGGGTCACCCGGGACCGGATCCAGCGAGAAATCCGTGACGCCAACCGGGTTCGACGGCTCCTGAAACAGATAGCCTACCTAGCCAGTGACCATCCGATTCCGATTTCCGGCCTGGACGCCATGCGTGTTTTTGAAAGTTCGTCGTTTGTCGTGAATCTGCCCGAGTTCGCCGGACTGCTGGAAACTCTGGCTCAGGAACTGACCGAGATGAAGGCCCGGGGTCTGTCCGTCCGCGGCCCCGACGCGCCGCGCATTCTGCTCACCGGATGCCCGGTGGGCAAAGGATCGGACAAGGTCTTGAAGCTGATCGAGGACAGCGGGGCCGTGGTGGTCTGTCTGGAAAACTGCACCGGCTTCAAGAATTTCGACCTCCTGGTGGACGAGACCGGCGACCCCGTCGAAGCCCTGGCCCGTCGCTACCTGCGCACCCCCTGCTCCTGCATGACCCCCAACCAGGGTCGGTTCGACCTGATCTCCAGACTGACCAGGGACTTCAAGGTCCAAGGCATCGTCGACCAGACCTGGCAATGCTGCCACACCTACAACGTCGAGGCCCACGGAATAAAGACCTTGGCGGAACAAGCCCTGAACATCCCGTTCCTGCACATCGAAACCGATTACTCGGAGTCGGACACGGAACAGCTCAGGACACGCGTCGAAGCGTTTTTGGAAGTGATAGCCATGAACTGACAGGTCACTCCTGAATAACCCAACAACATAAGGAGGTAACAATAAAACGAACTTCTCGGACTTGCCGTTGAAACAGATAACATTACGGATCAAGGCGTTTCTGGAACTGATATGAGAAAATTGCAAAACGCCCGAAAATTGAAGAACAAGCTGTGATCAAAGAAACATGTCTTTATATTGAGAAGCGAGGAATACTGTCTTTATATTTATTGTTGATTAATTTACTTTTTTCATGAAAGTTTCGATATATTATTATTTTTGTAATTGCTTCTAGTATTTATTTTTATACATCGTGCCAAATCATATAAAATATTATTAATTCAATGTGTTGCGACCTATTTCGTTGCTCTACCAATTTCTATCGATGAGATAGAATGAAAATACAATTGTCATCAACATAAACAAATGGAGGTATTTATGTCTAAGTCTAATGATAACACATTCCAAGCAATAAACAGAAGAGATTTTGTCAAAAGGAGTGGCTATGCCATTGGCGCAGCGAGCCTGTGCTCATCAGGTCTTTATTCGCTGATCAAACCTGACGCTGCTCATGCACGTACCGATAGTATTCGCTTGGCCTATATTCTTTCTGATCACCATGCACCATTTATGCTGCTCTGTTCAGACTGGCAAAGATTTAAAGATCGTTACAACATCTATCTTGAACCGATTGCACACAACAGGATATACAATTTCTACTACGAAGGAGAAAGAGAGGCGACCATCAACGTCATTGCCGCCAGGCAAGGACCGGACCTTCTACGATTGATGGAACAGGGAAGCGTTGATCTGTCGATAACGGGTGTACAGGCCATTTACATGTCAGTTGATCGATGTTTCGGGTCCAAGCTGGTTTCACCTTATCAAAGCGAAGGCAATGCCTTCGTTATAAGAAAAGGAATCGACATTAGAAGTTGGGATCAATTTGTCCAAACGATCAAAGGCACAAAAAATCAATTTACCATCGGCGTTCCAGGGCCGGTAACGTCACCGGCGATTATCTTCAAAGATGGACTAATGGATGCTGGCATCACTTTCACAGAAGACTCATTTGATAGAAAAGCCGACGTCGTCCTGATGAACATGAAAGGACATGGCAATGTCGTGCCTGGGATGGTTAATGGTATTACGGAAGCATTAGTTGGCGCACAGCCTTTTCCTGCGACCGCGGTCGTTCAAGGACAAGGTCATTTGATACTGAATTTACAGGATCTTCCAGGCAGAAAATGGCGCGAACATGCTTGTTGCGCTTTGGAGGCGGGACCGTCCATCATGCAAAACAACCCCTCTCAACTAGTCAAATTGCTTGAACTGCTGGTCCTATCCGCATATGAGGCCGAAAACGACACTGATGCAACCGCCATCGCTGCCTCATCGTGGCTTTCGGTTGACCTTGAAGTAGAAAAATTTGCTCTGCCGACCATGGGCTTTTCCACGGAACCCACAGCGCAATGGCTAAATACTGCTTATTCCTATGCCAAACCGATGGGTGAGCTCGGCGTACTGGTAAATAACCTCAAGGGTAAACATGGCCAGGAGATCGGCGATTTGGCCTTTGACTTTTCCTATCTGGAACTGGCAAAAAACAATCTCAGAATTAAAGGGTATATTTAGAGGCAATGAGACATACGGCACTGCTGCAAAAATTCTTTTACCTTTTCGCTTTTCCTTTGCTGCTGGCTGCTATCTGGCAGTTGATCGCCATAATAAGCGATAAACCCAACTCTTTCCCCCGTCTTGAGGCGATTTTCAGCATCTTGGCCAAACCAGGTGAAAAAGTATTGATTACCGGAAGTCTCCTGGAAAGTACCATTGTCAGTCTTTTACGGGTTGGGTTGGGCTTTCTGTCCGCAGCAGCCATTGCAGTGCCATTGGGCATCCTTATGGGCCATTTCAGGTTTGTCCAACAACTGCTTCATTCCACAGTCGAGTTGTTGAGGCCTGTTCCACCCTTGGCCTGGGTTCCGTTGATTCTCGCTTGGTTCGGCATCAGGGGCATAATTGATGTCTTTCCACAACTCTCATTTTCGGTCGTTATACATAGCATTCAGTTTTCCACGCTTATCATCATATTCATTGGTTCTTTTTTTCCCGTTCTTTTGAATACCATTCAAGGAGTTCGCGCCATACCGGCAGAGTACTTGGAATCTGCCAGAACTATGGGCTCAAGCGGCATGAACCTGCTGATCAAAGTGCTTATCCCTGCCAGCCTGCCGACAATCCTCACAGGTATTCGTATTGGACTAGGCGTAGGTTGGATGTGTCTTGTCGCGGCAGAGATGATGCCCGGCAGCAATTCCGGACTCGGATATATGATCTGGTATGCTTATGAGATGTTCAGGACCGATATTGTTATCGCCGGCATCATTGTCATTGGTGTGATCGGCCTGCTTCTTGACAGCGGCATTGCTAGACTCGAACGCAAAATTGCCAGTACTATTCAAAAGTGAACAATTGCTATGTTAAAGCTCGAAGGAGTTACAAAGAGATTTCATACCTCACGTGGATTAGTACCCGTAGTGGATAATCTTTCCTTGGAAATAGCAAAAAACGAACTAGTATGTTTAGTAGGAAGATCCGGGTGCGGGAAAACCACAACACTCCGAATGGTGGCTGGTCTTGAACAGCCCAGTGAAGGAATCATTCTTGTAGACTCAAAACAGGTCAAGGGGCCGGGTGCAGACCGAGCGGTTGTTTTTCAACGTTACACCCTTTATCCTTGGCGTACAGCCTTGGAGAATGTGTGTTTCGGCCTCGAGATTCAAAAAGTAAGACGTAAAGAACGGCTGCGACAGGGCCTGCATTACCTGAATCGTGTCGGTCTTGCCGACCACACCGACAGTTACCCTTTTCAGCTATCAGGAGGAATGCAGCAGCGGGTTGCAGTAGCCAGAGCGCTTGCATGCGATCCGAAAGTTCTGTTGATGGACGAACCATTCGGGGCGATGGACGCCAGGACTAGAGACGACCTGCAAAACGAACTGGTCAACATCTGGGAACGGGATCGCAAGACAATCCTTTTCATCACCCATAGCATCACTGAAGCGCTGATACTTGCAGACCGCATTGTCATGATGGACAGAAATCCTGGAAGAATAAAAACTATTTTCGAGGTGGTTCTGTCCAGACCTCGTAACCGATATAGTGAAAGCTTCCGAAAACTGCACAATGATATCCATGTGGTACTGGGAGATGACTGATGCGTCACAGCCTTACGCGCCTGGTGTTTCCGATCAACGCTCTGCCCGCGGCCCATCTGATCAAGGAAGGGATTGAGGGCGTGGTGCGTCAGCCGCGTCTGAAGCTTGAGGCAACAGAACGTTACTATCGACTGGTTGACGCCGACCTGATTTTCTACTTCAGCGATATCGCCATTCAGGCTGAAGCGCTGGGCGCCGGGGTGAAATATTCCCCTGGTGGAATGCCGGCAGTGAATGTTCCAGCGAAAACAATCCGTTCACCAGACGATGAGTTTGTCGAACGAATGAAGGGCAACGCCTTTGTCATGCGTCAACTCAGTCGCAGCTTTCCCGAAAAATTACGGGCTGCCCTGATCTATGGGCCATTTACCGTTGCCGGGCAAGTGGTCGGGGAAGAACGTCTCCTGCGCGACCTGGTCAAGGACCCTCAAGGGGTAGAGCAACTCTTGCGTCGATGTTGCCGGTCCGCCTGTGATTATTTCGAGTTGCTGCTCGCAGCCGGGGCCAACCTGCTCTGGGTTTCCGATCCTCTCGCCGCCCTGATTCCTGCTCAGGACTTTGAGCGCTTTGCCGGAAAATATTTGCGTGAACTCTTTGAGCGCTATCGCGACATGCCGTCCATTTTGCATGTCTGCGGCGACACCACCCCCATCATTAGAGACATAGCCGCGACCGGCGTCAGCGGCATCAGTTTTGACAATTGTATGAATTTGCTCGCTGTTGAAGACGATGTGCCGCCTGAAACGACGATTATCGGGAATATCGATCCAGTCAATATTGTCGCCCAGGCCGATGCGGCACAGATAACCAATTCCGTTATCGACCTGGTTTCCGTGATGGGAGTCCACGACAACTTTTCACTCAGCACCGGCTGCGCCGTTCCGCCCTCAGCCCCTCCGGAAAATGTCAAGGTTTTCGTGGAAACCGGACGTAGGGCTTTCAGTGATATTTTCCCCCACCAAAAACTGTTGCGTGAAATGAGCAGGGCTGTATACGAAGGCCGGGAAAAATTGGTGCAGGAACTGATTGGTGAAGCCGTCTTGGCAAAAATCCCTCGACTGACGACTATTCGCAGCGGCCTGACCAGAGCGATCCGCAAAGGCAGCGCCTGTTACGAGGTTGGACGTTGTCATCTTCCAGCCCTTTTGATCAAAGTCGACGCATTTTACCGTGGACTTGAGAAGCTGGAACCTGACGCCTCCCAGGGATCGTCCGATCAACTGAAGCCGCTGGTAATCCTGGGCACGGTTCAAGACGATGTGCACGACATTGGAAAGAATTTGGTGCGTATCTTTCTTGAGTCGCACGGCTTTGCGGTGCTCGATCTTGGGGTGAATGTTCCTGTGAAAGCATTCCTGGATGCCTTTGAGCAAAACCCTCAGGCCCTGCTTGGGCTTTCCGCTTTCAACACAAACTCTCACTTTCACCTCGCCCAGATCATTCGTTCTTTCAGAAACAAGGGCTATAATCCCCCTTTTATGGTCGGAGGCGCGGCGGTAAATGCAGAAGTGGCGCGTACAGTGGGGGCGGACGGTTTTGCCAAGGATGCAGTGCGGGCCGTGGAGTTGGCGGGGCGTCTCGCTGTTTCCGCGGCAGGACGGTCAGAGCAGGCATGACAAGGCGCACATGTTCAGGATCAGTGTCACCGACAGTCTGATACGTTATCTGCAACTCAACGGAAATGTTCAGGGGATTGAACGTTTACCGGCCCTGCTCGCTGTAGCTCAGCAACATGTTGAAGCGACAAGCTGGAGAAAAAAAGTCGCCATTGATGATTTTTTTTCGCAATTTTCACCTTGGGCCGAAACCAGCGTCGCCCTTTGCAGCTTGCTGAAACCCTGTAGCACCGTGTGGTTGATGGCCGCCAGCATCGGTCCAGGCATCGAGCGGCTGTCACGCCGCGGTTTTGCGCAAAAAGAACACTTTTCAGCCTACATGCTCGACCGGCTTGGCAGTTATCTGGTCGAGCTGCAGCTGCGTGAAATCGATAGAGGGATTGGACGTCAGGAAGCGGCTGCAGGAAACAGATGCACCCGGCGCTACAGCCCTGGATACAAAGACTTTCCACTCCATGCCCAAACCATTTTTTTCCGCCTGCTCAAGAATAAATTCGCCGGGTTGCGTTTAAGTCCGGCAGGCGTCTTGATTCCAGAAAAGACGATTACCGCGGTGAAGGGGGTGACATGTCCCTCGGTTTGCTGAGCCCGATCTGCTTGGTGGCGGCCTTCGCCGGTCTTGTTCAGATGACTTGGGGGGCGGACTGAGTTCGACAAGGTGGCCGACGAGGAGGTGCGCCGCACCGTGCGCATCCAGGATGACATGGGCCTGGACGTGGTCGTGGACGGCGAGCACCGCCGGGACAATTTCTATTCCTTCATCACGAAAAATGTCGAGGGGGACTAGGCTGATGAGCCTGGTCCCCGGACAGTAGATGCGGAGTCCCCGACAGAGATCGTGGCCAGGGCCGAGCAGGCCCTGCGCTACTATCGTCCGGAGCAGATCTTCCTTAACACGGACTGCGGCTTTTGCTGCTTTGCCAACCGTTGCGTCAACGTGGAAGAGGTGGCCACGGCCAAGCTGCACAGCATTGTCCTGGCCGCCCGAATGCTTCGGGAACGGTATGGATGAACATATCGAAGAATCAGTATGACGCTCCTTCCTCCACCATCTCCCTGGGTCCGGTTCCAAAGAGCCGGACACCATGGAGAGCCCACTCCGTCGTGAACTCCCGGCATCCACTCTGAGCCGACTCCCCGTCTCCCAACGCCGCTCCCGGCACTACGCCAAACCTCTCAGCTTTGCGGCAAGGTACGGCGCGAGGGCCGTTATCGCGAGGACGACAGGCCAGATGTTGCCACCTTTGAATGTGTAGGCCTCAAGCAACACGGGCCACGACTTGCCCTGCCATATCCCGAACGAGAATTCAAAGACGAGCGTTAGTGCGAGCCAGCCAAACCCAACGAGCCAGAACTGCACAGGCCGGGAAATTTGCAGCCAGGGAAGCGATATGTACGCCACGCCGATGATGAGGGCCGAAAGCAGCAACCCACTCAGAACGAGCGCTGCCGGGGTTCCGAGCCCCGGAATGAGCACGGACTCACGCAGGATTCCATTCGCGACGGCCAGAACGAGGATGCCGGTCCAAATTGTTAATGCCTTTAAAGCGACTATCGTCAGCATCGATTGGTCCTTTAGCGCTTAACTTTGCTATTTTTTGGGATTTCACAAAAAAAATGCCCAAAAATTTCAGGCATTAACTACCAATCTCATTGATGTTGCGGTCCTTTACGCGCCCGGCTGCCCGTCCTGGCCATTGCCGTTGATGGTTTCCATGATCTCCTTGAAACTCAGCAGTCCGGCTTCGATGTTTTCGATGATCTCGCTGGCCAGGATGTCCGGGTCGGACAGGTTGTCCAGGTCCGCGAGGCTTTTGTCCTTGAGCCAGAAGATGTCCAGGTTGGTTTTGTCGCGTGCAATGATCTCCTGATAGGTGAAGCTGCGCCAACGCCCGTCCGGGTTGTCCTCGGACCAGGTTTCCCGGCGGTCCTGACGGTTGGCCGGGTTGTAGCACTGCACGAAATCCTGCAGGTCCGCGGCCTGCATGGTATTCTTCTTCAGGGTGTGATGAATGTTGGTCCGGTAGTCGTAGACCCAGACTTCCTTGGTCCAGGGGTCGCGTGAGGCCGGCTTGTTGTCGAAAAAGAGGACGTTGGCCTTGACCCCCTGGGCGTAGAAAATCCCCGTGGGCAGGCGCAGGATGGTGTGCAGGTCCGTGGTTTTCATCAGCTCCTTGCGTACAATTTCCCCGGCCCCGCCTTCAAAAAGCACGTTGTCCGGCAGGACCACGGCGGCCTTTCCGTCGATCTTCAGCAGGGTGCGGATGTGCTGGAGGAAATTGAGCTGCTTGTTGCTGGTGGTGGCCCAGAAGTCCTGGCGGTTGTAGCTCAGGTCCTGCTTTTCCTGTTCACCGGCATCATTGGTGATGGTCATGCTGCTTTTCTTGCCAAAGGGCGGATTGGCCAGCACGTAGTCCGCCCGGACGCCCGCGTCGGCGATCAGGGCGTCGGTGGGGGAGATGAAGGACTCGCCGTCGATTTCCCCGATGTTGTGCAAAAACATGTTCATCAGGCAGAGCCGACGGGTTCCGGCCACGATCTCGTTGCCGGAGAAGGTCTGGTTTTTCAGGAACGCCTTCTGGTCCCGGTCCAGCTCGTAATGCCCGGTAATGTAGTCGTAGGCGGCCAGGAAGAACCCGCCCGTGCCGCAGGCCGGATCATGGACGGTCTTGCCGGGCCGCGGAGCCACGCATTGGACCATGGCCTTGATCAGGGCCCGGGGGGTGAAATACTGGCCCGCGCCGCTCTTGGTGTCCGCTGCGTTCTTTTCCAGCAAGCCCTCGTAGATGTCGCCCTTGATATCGGCCCCGACCATGGTCCACTGCTCCTGGCCGATCATGTCGATGATCTTCAGCAGCTTGGCCGGGTCCTGGATCTTGTTCTGGGACTTGGTGAAAATCTGGCCCAGCATCCCTTTTTCCGTGGCCAGGGAGCGCAGCATCCGCGAGTAATACGCCTCCAGCTCCGCGCCCCGCTTCCGGCGCAGGGTCGGCCAGTCGCACCGCTCCCCGTCCGGCAGCTCGCGGCCCTCGGTGTCCTTGATCCTCGGAACACGGATATCCTTGTTGTAGGGGGGCCGGCTCATCTCGTCGGCCATTTTCAAAAAAAGCAGATAGGTGATCTGCTCCAGGTAATCTCCGTAGCCCACGCCGTCATCGCGCAGCACATGGGCAAAGTTCCAGACCTTGGAAATCAGGCTTGATTCGTTCATGGGGTGTTTCTGTTCAGAATGCTGATGATCAGCCGGTTAATGGTTTTTAGTCGTCAAAAAGGGGATGGTTCAAAACAGGTTGACACATTGGCATCGTGTTCCAAATTTGTATGCAAATAACCGCGCCTTGTAGGGGCAGGCCTTGCGCCTGCCCTTCGCCCATATCAACATGGCGGCACGGTTGATCGTGGGTTCGTCGTGCTTCCTCGTTGCCTCGCCCACCCAGGGCGGCCGCGAGGGCCGCCCCTACGATATTCCGTGTTCCGGCCATAACCTACAGTATTCCCCCCATCGTGTAGGGGCACGGCGCGCCGTGCCCCTACACGATGCACATTTTCACGGCAACAAAAAATGTAACCTCTTTTGCCCATCAAAATGAACCATACCACAAAAAATCCTTTCCACCCGGACTCTCTCCGCCCGCTTATGTCGAACGCTTTTTTCTGGTTCTCGCCCTGTTTCCACCACCCGCCTTGTCCTTGCGAATCCGCTCCAGCAACGTCTGAGCCGGCTCCCAATCCGCCTCCCGACGACACGCCGCAACCTCGTCCTCACTCAGCAGCTTCCCTTCAAAGGCCTTTTTCAAAATGCTCTGACGCAGGGCTTCGGCCTTTTCCAGGCTCTGATCAATGATTTCAGTCATTTTGTCGCAGACGGAGAGACGGGATTCAATCTCCATAATAATCTGAAATTGTTCCTCAATGCTATTTGGCAAATTTATGAGAATTTCACGGAAAACATTGGCAGGGATTTGTGGCTGAGCAGTTCCAGATTGCTTCTTTTTTAATTGGTAAAAAAATGCTGGTGAGTTTATAAATTGCATTAAATAATGTGGGCTTAACTCTTTCGGATCATTCACACGCAAGATTAACATACCTGAATTAATACGGATATTTTCATACTTTATATTATCGTCATAAAGAGCAACGTTTCCAAGGGTT
This sequence comes from Desulfonatronum zhilinae, assembly GCF_900182865.1. NCBI lineage: Bacteria > Pseudomonadati > Thermodesulfobacteriota > Desulfovibrionia > Desulfovibrionales > Desulfonatronaceae > Desulfonatronum > Desulfonatronum zhilinae. Next base: position 82,086 of record NZ_FXUJ01000012.1, on the reverse strand, counting down.
CCTCTTGTAGTAATTACTACGTCATTCCTTTTTAATTTACCACTTCCCAACTGTTGATCCTTATCTTTTGTTATAAAAATATTCTCATCAAAAATAAATTTGCCTTTTCTCACGTTTTTTGTAGACAAGAACAAGCAATATCCTGAATTTAAAAAATTGTGTTTTTTGGGATAATTTTTTCCTCTATCCCCATCTATTGTTAATAGTATATTCCCTAATTTTATATAATTCCATTCCGATATACTTACGGATTTTTTTTCCCTCCACCTATTGGTCAACTCCCCCTCAAACGCCTTCTTCAGCACAGCCTGCCGAAAAATTTCCAGCTTGGCCTTGGCGTTTTTGAAGTTGGCAATGCCGTTGTCCAGTTCACTGAGAAGCTTTTCTATTTTTGCGACGATGGCGCGTTGTTCGGAGAGGGGGGCGATGAGTATTTTTAAAGTATTTGCGTTATTGATTGTGACTTGTGGTTGTGCAGAACCTGTAATAATTTTTGATTTATTTGCGCTTTTCAGTGCGTAAAATAGAAATTTTCTTTCGACTTTCACCTTCTCCGGTATTTCGACAATAAGAGAGTTATTTGTAACAAAACATTTTTTTGGTGAAATATTAATTGTTCCGCTTGCAGCCCCTCTGCATGAAATCAATATCTGTTCATCTTCGTATTTATACTCAGTATAATATCCAATTATTCCATTAGCCCCAAACACAGGGAAGCCTCTATCCAACAATACTTTTGTCGGTAATCCCTTGCCATATTTTATAGGGAAAACACTACCCAACTCCACCTCAACCCAATCATCACGCATCATGCCGCCAACGCCTCATTCAGTTCATCAAGCAGTTCATCGGCCTTATCGCCAAACAGTCGCCACATCCGGCCCCGGCCACCCTGGGCGTCGAAGGGGGTGTAGTCCAGGTCGTCCACGGTCACATGGAAGCTGGCGGTCACATGGTCCTTGAGCAGACGCAGCCACTGCATCTGTTCCTCGGTGAACTTCTCCCCGGCTCCGCCATGCTTCTTGAAGATCCAGTCCTTGAAATTCCTGTCCACGATGTGGCTGTAGGGCGTAAGCCGCTCATCAATGCCCACGACCTTGCGGATCAGGGACACCAGGGCCGCCAGCTCGCTCTTGGGGCTGTCTCCCTGGACATTCTCCAACTGGGCATAGGCCTCCCAGACGTAATGCGGGGCAAGCAGCGGCTTGTCCTGCTTCAGCTTGTCCAGCACGTCCTTGATCGTGGCCAAGGTCAGCTCCCTGCGGCGGTAGGGCTGGGCGTAGAAGATGCTCAGGGCGATGATCTCGTCCCTGTTGGCCTGAATGTAGGCGGCAAAGTCCTGGACCACTTCCCGGGCCTTGTCCGTGGAAAAGCTGTCCCATTCCGCTTTCTTGAGCTTGTCCAGATTGACCGTGTCGATGATCTGCTCATGCACCTTGCGCACATGCTCAATGTACTCGTTCAGCTCGCCGGTAAAAGGGGCCGCGGCCCGGCAACGCAGGGCGTCCAGCTCCTTGAGCACGGCCTTTTCGATTTCGGCTGGCGGCTCGCCGGCCATGTCCTGCCTGATGCGCGTCTGTACGCCCTCGATGGTATCCGGGTTGTAGACGTGCAGCAGGTCCTTGGCCGTTTGATTGATGCTTTTGCCGTCGGTCAGCTTCGCAAACTGATCCCGTTCCTTTGGCGTGAGCTGTTTTTCGAGGCGGATCAGGCGGTTGGCCAGGGAGCTGAACAGGTCTTCATCCTGTGCGCCCATGGTCACTGCATTGAGTAGGTCTTTCAGCGGCACGGCCGGTTTGCGTTCCAGGGGGCGGGAATCGGTCTTCTTGGATTTGGTCGCGCCCACGGCATCCACGATCACGAAATGGGTCTTGGTGTACCGGGCCGTGCGGGTGACCCGTTTCAGGTCGTCGAAGGTCAGCGTGCGCGTGCCCCGGCCCTTCATCTGTTCATAATAGTTGGAACTTTTGACGTCGCGTAGGAACAGCAGCACTTCCAGCGGCTTGACGTCCGTGCCCGTGGCGATCATGTCCACGGTCACGGCGATCCGCGGCGCCCAGGAGTTGCGGAAGCGGGTCAGGACGGACTTGGGGTCTTCGTCGGCCTTGTAAGTGATCTTTTTGCAGAAGTCGTTGCCCTCGCCGAACTCTTCCCGGATGATCTGGATAATGTCGTCCGCATGGCTGTCGGTCTTGGCAAAGACCAGGGTCTTGGGCACCTCGAACACGCCCTGCTCGTCGTACCGGTCCGGAAACATCCGTGGCAAGGCCTGCTTGAAGGCCCGGACAATGCTCCGGATCTGGCTTGGGTTGACCACCTCCCTGTCCAGGCTCCCCGGCGTGTACACAAGATCCTCGTCCAGCTGCTCCCAGCGTTTTTTGCGGGTCAGCTTCTCCCGCTTGTCCACGTACTCCCTGGCCCTGATTGTGGCCCCGGCCCGGGTGATTTCCGTCTCAATGGTAAACACGTCGTACGGGACGTTCACCCCGTCGGCCACGGAATCTTCGTAGCTATATTCGCTGACCACGTTTTCGTTGAAAAATCCGAAGGTGCGCTTGTCCGGCGTGGCGGTCAGGCCCACCAGGAAGGCGTCGAAGTATTCCAGAACCTGTTTCCACAGGTTGTAGATGGAGCGGTGGCACTCGTCGATGATGACGAAGTCGAACTGCTCGATGGGATTTTGCGCCGAGTACGTCACGGGCAGGGGCTCTTTCTTGCGCCACTGCCAGGCGGATTCGTTGGGATTGTTCAGCTCCGCGGATTCGTCCAGCTCCTCGCCCTTGAGGATGGCGTAGAGGCGCTGGATGGTGGAGATGCAGACCTGGGTGTCCGAGGCGATATGGCTGGAGGTCAGCCGCTGGACGTTGTAGAGTTCGGTGAATTTCCGGTTATCGTCAGGCGGCTGGTATTTCAAGAATTCCTGCTCCGCCTGCTCGCCCAGGTTCCGGGTGTCCACCAGAAACAGGATGCGGCGGGCCTTGGCGAATTTGAGCAGCCGATAGCCGACATTGCAGGCGGTAAAGGTCTTCCCCGCGCCGGTGGCCATTTGCGCCAAGGCCCTGGGCCGATTCTCCCGGAAGGAGGCTTCCAGGTTTCTGATGGCCACGATCTGGGCGTCACGCAGTCCGTCCTCATCCAGTTCCGGCATGCGTGCCAGCCTGGCCCGCAGCGTATCCGGCTGCTCCTTCCACTCGGCCAGGGTCTCGGGCCGGAAAAAGTGAAACACCGGTCGGGAACGGGGCTTGGGGTCGCGGTAATCCGTGAACCGGGTCAGCGTGCCCGTGCTTTCGTAGACGAACGGCAGGGGCTCCTGGTTCAGATTGTATTTCAATTTAGCCCTGGCATAGGATTCCGACTGATCCTCATGCACGGTCAGCCGCTCCCCCTCTTCCTCCCGCTTGGCCTCGATCACGCCCACCGGCTTGCGGTCCACGAACAACACGTAATCCGCCGGCCCGGCGTCGGTCTGAAGCTCCCGGACCGCCACGCCCCGGCCCGCGGACAAATCCACCCTGCTCTTGGACTGCACCACCCATCCGGCGGCAATCAACATCCCGTCGATGGCGTCGCGGGCTTTTTGTTCGGGATTCTGGTTGGGCATGGGGTGGGGGGGCGTATTTATGGGAGGAAATCGGTCACTTTGGGAATTGCTCAAGCCTCATGTCCATGATCTTTCTTGCCGCTTCGTCCAAATGCATGTCGTAGAGCATCAACGCGGCGTCCTCGTCAATGGTGATGCCGAAGGCAGCTTCAATATCGTTGAAGGGGGGAGTGTCCTCGATGATGTCAGGCGGGGAGTACGTCGACCACATGCAGCACATCTGCCTGGAGTCGGGGTTGTTTCGATATTTCCGCCGGTGCTTCTGGTATATCCGGTCCAACGTCTCGGAGATGGTTTGGGAGTCGTCCTTCATTTCCGGCCTCTCAGCCCAGGTAGTCCGGGCACCTCGATTCTTCCATTCATCGGTCAAATCCTGCCATGCCGTAATGCCCCGCAGGCGCTTGTCGATCCATTCCTAAAACCGCTCCACCCCGGCTATTCCCCGTAATGCGTCCTGGCCCGGAGAACAAGCACAACCAACTCGTCGTCATGTATCGAATAGACGACCCGGTCCTTGAAACCCAGGCGAACCGAGTAGTACCCTTTCAGGTTTCCCACGAGAGCCTTGCCCGAGTATGGATCAACCGCGAGGCGATGCCGGAGAATGTCTTTCAATTTGTCCCGGAGCTTTGGCGAAAGTTTCTCGATGTCCTTGGCGGCCTTTCGCGTGAACCGAATCCGATAGGTCACTGCTCTTCCCCAAAGACCTCTTCAAAAGAAAGCGTATCGCCTGACTCCGCTTCCAGGCGGGCGATCTGGAAATCTTCGCGGAACCCCGGCGAGGACAAAAGCTCCAGGGTTTCCTGGATGCTCTCGTACTCATCCTGGGACATGAGCACCGCATCGCCGTTTCTGTGCCGGATGTGATAGATTTCATGACGTTCGTTGGCGGATTTGAGCAGATCGAAAAAACTTTTCCTGGCAGCCGTGGCAGTCATGGTCGCCATGATGAATCCTCCTTGCGTACAGATTCTGGTACGTTCTTAACGTAAGCTTCTCCTTGGTCGAGTGTCAAACGGCGACATGTTGATCAGGATGTGCTCATTTATTCATTTGGCTCGTCACTCACCTGAGGAATTTTGGATGCTTGAAAATACCTTGAAAATGAAACCGCCTGAAGCCGCGAGACATATCAACGAAGCCTGTACCCGGTGCGGGACCTGTGTCCGCCGGTGCGCCTTTCTAACCAGGTACGGTATGCCCGGGGATATCGCCCGTCGGGTGCTGGCCGGGGAACGCACCGTCGATCCGTTCGAGTGCAGTCTGTGCAACCTTTGCTCCGCGGTCTGCCCGGAAGAGCTTGCTCCGGGGCACCTGTTTCTGGCCCAGCGCCGCTTGGCCGTGGATCAGGGACTGGTGGACTTCAAGCCCTATGCGCCACTGCTCGGCTACGAAAAGCGCGGCCACTCCAGCCTCTTTGCCTGGTATCCGCCCTCGCCCGCCAAAACAATATTCTTTCCGGGCTGCACCCTTCCCGGCACCCGTCCCCGAGTCACATGGCGTTTCTTCGAGACCTTGCGCGAACTTGAGCCGAAGATGGCCATGGTTCTGGACTGCTGCCACAAGCCGTCCCACGATCTGGGGCGGCAATCCTATTTTTTCGAGCAATTCCGGAGCATCCGGGATCGCCTCCAGGCTTTTGGCGTGGAGCGGATCATCGTGGCCTGCCCCAACTGCCACAAGGTCTTCAAAAAGTACGGAGAGGGGCTGACGGTCACAACCGTGTACGAAGTCATGGCCCAAAAACAAGCCCGAATGACGAAAGAGAGCGCAACGGTGTCACTCTCCACAACAGCTCAAGTCACGGTTCACGACCCCTGCCCTCTGAGGGATCAGCCCGGAGTCCACCAAGCCGTGCGCTCGCTTCTGGCGGCCCGGGGCTTTGATATTCGGGAAATGGAGGACAGCGGTACACGGACGTTGTGCTGCGGGGAAGGTGGAGCCGTGGGGTTCAGAAATCCCGCTCTGGCTGCGGCCTGGGTCGAGAAGCGACGCACCCAGGCTCAAGGTGACCGGATCATTACCTACTGCGCCGGTTGCGTCGGCTTCCTGAACCGCGCCGCGCCCACGAGCCACCTGGGAGACGTGCTGTTCGAGCCGGAAAAGGCCATGCGGGGCCGAAGCCAAGCGGCCAAGGCCCCACTGACCTATTGGAATAGGTTGTGGTTAAAACGGAAACTCATTCGCAGCGTCTAGCTGAGTGTTGAAAAAACCTTATCCGGCAGTTCGTTCAAAAACCCCAAGTGCACGGAGCAAATAAAGTTATCCGGACACGTCCTGTGTCCGGCCACTTCGGGCTATGGCTGCGCCACATTTTCGATTTGCCGTCCTGGCAATCGAATCAAGGTCGAAGCGTATTTATTCATACGTGAGAGTTTGAACTTATTTTTCGGCGACGCAGCAATTGGGAGTTTTTCAACGGACTGCGAGCGGTCCATCAACAAGACGAACAACTTCCCCCGCACCCACCGCCTCCGCCGCCTACCTGGACCTCGGAGGAGACGGCGAATCCGTACGGCGTCATGTCGATCTTGATAGTCCCGGCTTTTTGGCTCAATTCCTTGTCAACGAGAAAGGTATAGCCGCTGAGTTCCTGCACCAGGTCCGTCTCCTGCTCCGTGTCCAAAGCCAGAGAGAGCCGCTCTCCACCGCATCCAGCGGCCAGATAAACCCGAATCGGGGATTGCGCATTGCCTTGAAAGTGGTTGTCCAGTTGCTCCTTCACGGAAGGGGTGATTTCAATCATGTTTATGTTCCTCTTGGGTTAAGTTGTTTGCTTTTGGAGCGACGTACAATACATCGGGTAAAATCAAGAACCTGAAAAGTCAAATAGCCTTCCTGTATAGAATTGCCGCAGGAGTATTTGCTGTTTCAATTGATTAGGGCGACCTGGTGACATCGGCAAATTCGACATACAGGCCCCCATGATCTTGGAAGATATTGGAAGGCGAACCCCTGTCGGCCCGTGCATCGAAAAAGGCTATCGTCTGAAGAACCATTCATTTGCTTTTCAGATTAGACACCAAGCTCGAAGATGCGCTAAAAGAATGCGGTTCCGTGAACACATGACTGTTTGCGCCAAAACACCGACACCGAATGCACGGAGGTTTTCCATGGCCGTGATTATCCTCGACCCTGCCCAGTTTTCCAAGAAAACAGCCAAAATGCTCAAATCCGGAGGCAAAGCCGGGGGCGCTGCCAGACAGGCCCAGACAATTATCCAGGACCTGGCCGACAGCGGTCGATTGGACCCCAATGTTGCCCGGAAGTTGACCCCAAACGGCGAGGCCAGAATGGAAAACTGCTGGAAATTCAAACTCGCCGGCTGGCATCGGCTGGTCCTGGCCAAGCACGAAGGAGATTTCGTCTTTTTGTTCCTGGGAACCCACGATGAAACCGACACCTGGATCAAAAACAACTCCGGGCTCAAGCTGGATGTCTCCGGAGGCAAAATCATTCCCGGAGCTGCATCAGGCCCGAGCGGACACCTGAACGGCCACCCGGTCGACCACCAAAGCGCGTCCGAAGCGTCCGAAACATTCAAAGCATTGGCCTCGTCATGCGCGGACGACGACTACTATGAGCGCCCTCTCCATGAATTCATCGACCAGAACACGCTCCGGGATATTTTTCGCGGACTGTGCGATGCTCAAGGACTGAAGGTCGGAAACGAACCGATCGGCTAATGTGGCAGGCCTGAGTGGCCGCCGCACCATTAGGACGGAATGCAAGGCTGGATTGCGTGGGGGATTGTTTGTGTGGTCGATCACCGGGCCGAAGCCGGTCCGGCCGGTTGTTCTCGACGCGATTTCGCGGCGGGGCCAACCGCTTGGACGCAGCCAGCCCAAGCTCACCGGCAGCTTTGAAGCGTAGCGTAATAGCCGTCCGGCTGCGCTTTGTCAGGATCACCTTGAAGCTGATCGAGGACAGCGGGGCCGTGGTGGTCTGTCTGGAAAACTGCACCGGCTTCAAGAATTTCGACCTCCTGGTGGACGAGACCGGCGACCCCGTCGAAGCCCTGGCCCGCAGCTACCTGCGCCCCCCCTGCTCCTGCATGACCCCCAACCAGGGTCGGTTCAACCTGATCTCCAGACTTAGCCGGGATTTCAAGGTCCAAGGCATCGTCGACCAGACCTGGCAATGCTGCCACACCTACAACGTCGAAGCCCACGGGATAAAAACCCTGGCTGAACAGACGTTGAACATTCCGTTTCTGCACATTGAAACCGACTACTCGGAGTCGGACACGGAACAACTCCGGACGCACATCGAGGCGTTTCTGGAAGTAGTGGAAATGAGCTGACCGAACACGAAGGAAAAACGCATGTTGCACATCGACGTTCCAGGCTGGAAAACGCTGCGTCTGGCCCACCTCTTCCTGGACTACAACGGTACCCTGGCCCTGGACGGACGTCTTCTGCCCGGCGTCGCACAGCGCCTGGAGGAGTTGTCCCGGCACCTGGACATCCACGTCCTCACCGCGGACACCTTCGGCAGCGTCCGGGAAGCACTGGGAACGCTCCCCTGCGACCTTTTGATCATCCCATCCCAAAACCAAGCCCAAGCCAAGGCCGACCATCTGCGGGCTTTCGATCCCACCCTGTCCGCGGCCATAGGCAACGGCCGCAACGACGCCTTGATGCTCCAGGAAGCGGCCCTGGGCATCGCCCTGCTCCAGGAGGAAGGCGCGGCTTCACAAACCTTGGCCGCCTCGGACGTGGTCTGTCGCTCCATCCTGGACGCCCTGGACCTCCTGCGCCACCCCCTCCGCCTGGCGGCCACGCTTCGCGGGTAGTGCTCGCGATCCTTCGATAGCAAGAAGCCGGAGGTTGTCACGGCCCCCCATCGTCTGTTTGCCTCATTCCTGATCACAGGGTACGAGAAAACTCCGTTACCCTGTTACCCTGTTACCCTGTCGCCCTTCTCGCACCACAGGAGCCCCCGCCATGCCCTACGCTTCAAGCCACATTCGAGCACCCTGCACCCTGACTCCGAAATTCACGACCGCAATGAGATGCGTGCGAGGTGCCTGATGGAGGTAAAAGAAAAAGTCGAGTACTGGGTCAGTTCCGCCGGGCACGATTGGGATGTAGCTGAGTCTCTTTACAAGAGCGGCAAATATGACTGGTCTCTCTTCATCGCTCACCTTGTTCTCGAGAAGCTTTTCAAGGCTCTGTTAGTCAAGCACAAGAAGACGTTTCCGCCACGCATTCATGATCTGGTCAGACTGGCGACCCTGGCAGGTGGAGACTTTGACGAGGAAACCCTTGATTTCCTGGATGGGGTCAACACGTTCAACATTTCAACCAGATATCCTGATGAAAAATTCAAATTTTATCAGATTTGCACGAAAGAGTTTGCCGCGACAAACCTTGAACGTATCAAGGAGGTCCAAGAATGCCTGCTGAAAAAGATATATACGTAAACAAGGCGAAAATGTTTCTCGACTCCTTGCGCCAGGACGGCATCGATGTCGCGGACGCCTACCTTTTCGGTTCCGCGGCGGAAGGCAGGGCCAGCGACGACAGCGACATTGATGTCGCTGTTGTTTCCAAAGATTTCCAAGGTATTCCATATTTTGACATGCAAAGAATCGGCAAGCATCGTAGACGGGTTGACCTGCGTTTGGAAATCCATCCGTTCTCTTTGCATGACGTCCAGACTGACCCTTCTCAATTTTATCTGAAAATAAAGCAGGCTGGAATTCGGATATCCTGACCAATGGCCACGCGATGAGAAAAATCATGAGCAACCACACCAAATATGGCGAACAGATACAGAGTGCCCTGACAGCTCGGCAGATCGCCGCTGTTTTGGACGTAGCGCTGCTTCTGGAGAAGACGGACGTTCCGGAATAGGACGCCCGTTGGGAACCGGCCTATTTTGATTCGTAAACCTTGGGCACGGACCTTGCAATCGCGCGGATTTTCACCAGTTCCGCAACGATGCTCAGGGCGATCTCGGCGGGGGTTTGGGCGTTGATGTCCAGGCCGATGGGGCAGTGGACGCCGGAGAGATCGTCCTGACGGAAGCCTTGCCCGCGCAGGGCCGCGTAGATGGCGTCCCGCTTGCGGCGACTGCCGATCATACCGATGTAGGCGGCCTGGGTGCCAAGGGCCTGGGCCAGGACGTCCATGTCGTGCGTATGGCCCCTGGTGACGATGACCACGTAGCTGTTCCCGTCGATTCGGTACCCATCCTGGGTCAGAGCATGACCCATGTTCTCCGGGACGTGGACGGCGTCGGCCAGCGGGAAACGCTCCGGGTTGGCGAAGTCGGGCCGGTCGTCATGGACTTCCACGCGAAAATCCACCCGGTGGGCCAGGATCGCCACTTCTCTGGCGACATGGCCCGCGCCGAACAGATGCACCGTCTCCTTGGCCCGAATCGGCTCGATCACCACTCGTGAGTCTCCGGCCATGCACAGAATCGGGCGACATTCGAGCCGGACCTTTTCCAGAAGGCTTGTCGGAAGGCTTGCCAGTCGCTCCGGATTGTCCGGCTGCTCCGGGTAAAAGCGCAAGCCCGAGGCTGAGCGCTGGACCAGATACGACTCGGAGAGCAGCCCGGCCTGACCACCGGGAGACTCCCGGAGCACGGTGGCCAGAAGCCAATCACCACCCTGTTCGCGCTGGCGGCCCAGAAGTCGGAACAGCTCCATGGTTCGGGAAACCGGCCGCAACGGCTCCACCAGCACGTCCAGTTCCCCGCCGCAGATCATGTCCATATCGCCGGCGTCCGTGCCGGTCAGGGTAACGTGCTGGAGTCGGCTGAAACCGGAACGCAAGACCTCCAGCCCGGTCTGGATAACCTCGGCCTCCAGGCGTCCGCCCCCGATCGTTCCGAGGATGGAACCGTCCCGACGCACGACCATCCGGGTTCCGGGAGTCCGCGGCGCGGAGCCGGTTTGGCCGACAATGGTGGCCAGAGCCGCCGACTCTCCAGCCTCCAGCAAGGTCAGGATTTCATCTTCAAGTCGGATCATTGGATTCTCTCATCATCGCCTTACCACATCCGGCCCAGCAGAAAACCGCAATAGAGGGCCGCGAGACTGATCAGGTTCTGGGCGATCAGGTTCAGGATCGGTTTCAGGCGTTTTCCTTCCTGAAACAGCAGATGGGTTTCAAAAATATATGTGGAAAAGGTGGTGAACGATCCCAGAAAGCCGACCAGGATGATCACTCGGGCTTGCGGCGGGATGGCCCCGACCTCGTGACTCAGCACCCAGGCCAGCCCGAAGAGGAAGCTTCCCAGGACGTTCACCGTGGTGGTGCCCCAGGGATATTCCCGGCCCAGAAGCGCATACACGGCAGAGGAGAGCCAGTACCGCGACATGGCGCCCAATGCGCCGGCCAGGCCGAGAAAAAGGATTTCCTGCATTCGGAAGGATCGAGGTTTTACGGCGTTCAAAAAGCCGCGATTACTCCATGGAAGCCGGAAGGTCCCAGCGAACCTTGCCTCCGGTTTTCTTGCGCTTGCGCAGCAGGACATAGAGCGCCCCGGTTCCGCCGTGCTGGGGCAGGGCCGTGCAGAAGGCCAGGACGACCCGGCGCAACGGCTCGCGGGTCAGCCAGAGGGGCAGCTCCTCGCGGATCAGGGCCAGGCCCCCGGGAGAGTTCTTGCCGCGCCCGGGAATCAGCAACACGCAGCGTCGCCCCAGGTAATACTGGCCGCGCAGGAAGTCGAGGGCGGCGTCCCTGGCCTGCAGCGCGTTCAATCCGTGCATGTCCAGATGGGCTTCCACGCTGAACTGCCCGGCCTTGAGCTTGCCCAGCACTTTTTTGTCCAGGTCCTGGATATAGCCGTGCATGTATTCCTCGGAATACGACAGCTCGAACTCCACCGTTCCCTGCACCAAATTGCGCAGATAATCCGCCACCCAAAGGTCGTCGTTCTCGGCCAAATTTTGCTTGCGTTCGGTGGTCACGGATTGTGAAAGCCGGGATTCGCCGGGCACTTCCCGGCCTTTGGTCCCGCCGGAGATGGGCGTGACTTCGGACATGGCCCGGACGAACAGGTCCGCGTCGTCATTGGGCGGATTCTCCGGTTCTTCTTTTGGTCGCGGCTTGGGAACGATGCGTTTGACGCGCTCCTTCTTGGGGAACTTCTTCTTCAGCGCGGAGAGGTCTTCGAGGGAGGTGAACTTCATGGCCTGGACGGGGCTGCTTGATTCGGTTTCGTGGAGTGGGTAGGAAGGCAGGTCGCCCTTGCAACGCCGATAAACGGGCTCTAAGCGAGACAGTATCCTGACGAATATGCAAAGGCAAGGCAAAGGCGAGACCGAGGCAGGGCATTTTTGTTCTCGAAGCACGGGCACTCTGGATCGGTATCGAAATCGAAATCGATTGCGATGATTGCTGGCCCAGCCTTGGGGGGGGCTCAGAACGCCCTGCAATATATACCATTGAAATAATAAATATTTTTCAGAGAACAAAATTGTCCTGGAGACGGAGACAGCCGTGGTCAAAATCATCGCCGGACACTGGAAGGGCCGCCGGATCAAGACGACCGAGGGCGAAGGCTATCGTCCGGCCATGGGCAGGGTTCGCGAGGCCCTGTTTTCCATGCTCGCTTCGCGCGGCGTGCATTGGGACGCGGTCCGGGTGCTGGACGTGTTCGCCGGCAGCGGAAGCCTGGGCTGGGAGGCGTTGAGCCGGGGAGCACCGGAAGTGTGCTTTCTGGAAAACGACCCCAAGGCCCTGCGTCTGCTGCGGGACCAGGCTCCGACCTTCGAGCGTCCCGGACAACGCGTCCGGATTCTGGCCGGAGACGCCTTGCGCACCCTGGCCGGAGCTCCCAGGCAGGCCAGACCGGGAGGATACGGGGTCTTGTTTTTTGATCCGCCGTATGGCCGCGACCTCCTGGCCCCGGCCCTGGCCCTGGCCCGCAACCACGGCTGGATCGCCCCGGACGCCCTGATCTGCGCCGAGGTGGAGGAAGCCTGGACGCCCGCCGCCTTGACCCTTCCCGAACTTGAACTGGAAACGGACCGCACGTACGGTCAAACCCGCATCTGCATCTGGACGACCCGACCGCCCTCGCCTACCTCCTGAACCGTGAACCGTGAACCGTGAACCCAAAATGGACAAAAATTTCTGCAAAAAACGCATCGCCGTCTACCCCGGCACCTTCGACCCCCTGACCAACGGCCATGTCAGCCTGATCCGGCGCGGCTTGGAAGTCTTTGACCAGATCATCGTGGCCGTGGCCTGGGATACGCCCAAGACCCCGCTGTTCTCCCTGGAAGAGCGCCTGGAAATGATCGACGAAGTTTTCGCCCCGGAGCCGCGGGTTATCGGCGAGGGGTTCCAGGGGCTGCTGGTGGACTATGTCCGAGAGCGCGGCGGCAGCGTAATTCTGCGCGGGTTGCGGGCGACGTCGGACTTTGAGTATGAATTTCAGATGGCCCTGATGAATCGCCGCCTGAATCGCGGCTTGCAGACCATGTTTCTGATGACCGATTATAAGTGGTTGTACATCAGTTCGACGATCATCAAGGAAGCGGCCAAGCTGCACGGAGACGTCCAGGGCCTGGTGCCGGAACCCGTGCTGCGCCGACTGTATCAAAAGTATGGGACGAGCAAGGACTGAGCGGGAACAGCCCTTGACCTCACGCCCGAAAGTCCATGGTCCAGACGGCCGGACCACACCCATCGTCTGCCTGGTGGGGGCTACCGGGACCGGCAAGACGGCCGCGGCCCTGGCATTGGCCCGGCATTTTCCGGTGACCGTGATCAACGCGGATTCGCGTCAGGTCTACCGGGACGTGCCGATCATCACCGCCCAGCCGGACGCCGCTGAGCAAGCCCAATGCCCGCATCTGCTGTACGGTTTCCTGGGCATGGATGAAACCGTTTCCGCGGGCAGGTTCATGGACGAGGCTCGAAAAGCGGTGGCGTCTTGCCAAGAAAATGGTCGGGAGAATGATCGGGCGAGTGGCCGCATGCCCGTTCTGGTGGGCGGCACGGGCCTGTATCTGCGCGCCCTGGCCGGCGGATTGGCGAATATTCCGGACGTGCCCGCCCAGGTGCGCGAAGCGGTGCTCCAGGAATGCGCGGATCACGGTCCCGAAGCCCTGCACGCCCGATTGAGCGACGTGGACCCGGATTACGCGACCCGGATTCACCCCCGGGACCGGCAGCGGGTCTGCCGGGCCCTGGAAGTCTTCCAGTCCTCCGGGCGTCCCTTGTCCTGGTGGCATACCCATGCCCGCTCGGCCCAGGGTCTGGAGCTGTTCATCATCGGCCTGCGCCTGCCCCGGCCGGAACTCCACGATCGCCTGGCCCGCCGCATCGACGTAATGCTGGAACTGGGAGCGATCCGGGAAATCCAGCGAGCCTGGGAAGGCTGTCCAAACCCTGAAGCCCCGGGATTTTCCGGCATCGGTTGCCGCGAACTGCTGGCCCACCTGCGCGGAGAGACCAGCCTCGAAGAAGCCAAGGACCTGTGGCTGTTCCGGACCAGGGCCTACGCCAAGCGCCAGGAAACGTGGTTCAACAACATCCCCGAGGTCCACTGGATCTCGGCCGGAGACCAGGCCGCGGTCGTCCGCCTCGTGGAAACCCTTGCCGCGGGTCCGCGGGTCGGGTCCGGACTTCGGACTGACCCGAACACATATCGATCCATATGAAGAAAGGAGACGACGTTTTGCGAAGCAACAGCCCAAAAACATGGTTCCTCTCCACGCTGATGGCCGTTCTTTTTTCAAGCCTGCCCACGTTTCTACTGGCCGGGCAGGATGTCCGCATCTTCGTGGAGGCCGATGAAGCCGGTGTTTCGGAGCCCCGCCCTTCGGCCCTGCGCCGGGCTCTCGCTCAAGGGGTGACCCAGGAGGCGGAGATTCTGATGCGGGAGGAGCTGAGCGGGGGACGACGGGCCGCGTTGGAACGGATTCTGGAGTCCCGGGCCGAGGAGTACGTCCTGGGCTGGGAAGAAATCGAATATCTGCCCACGGAATGGGGCGCGGTCCTGCACCTGAATGTCCGGGTCAACCGGGAGGCGTTGCAAAATTTTCTGCGGTCTTTGGGTACATATTATACACGGGGCCACCGAATCGGCTACCGACTCGACCCCCAGGGCCTGGCATCGGAGCAGCTGGAAGTGGTCCGGAGCTTGGAGCTGCTCTCCGGCGTGCACGACGACGGCTCGGACTCTCTGATTTTGCGCCTCGCGTTTTTGAGCGAAGGTGGGTGGCAAGGCGTGCTGGATTACGAGGGAATGGTCTGGACCGCTGCGGGACGGGATCTGCCGGAAACCTGGGCCGCTCTGTGGGGCAATTACTTCCGGTTGGACCGGGTTCGCGGAGGCTTCGAAGGCGCGATGACCCTGGTCACCCAGGGATGGCGCTCCGCCGGGGATATTCAGGCCTTTGACAGACATCTGCGGGGCCTGGATGTCTCCACGGACACCATCGACCTGCTGGGCGTCTCGGTGCAATCGGGCCAATACCAGGCCAATTGGCGGATCGTGACCATGGACCGGGAAGCCCTGGAACGCCATGTCCGCCAGTACGTCCAGGAGCGATCGGTCACGTTCGGCCTGGAGTAGGAGCGCATACCTTCCACACATTCAACAGCCAGGGTGTAACTCTGGGTCGAAATCGAAATCGAGATCGAGATCGGTATCGGCGTAAATTATTGACGCACCTGCTTTTCTCGATTTCGATTTCGATTTCGATACCGATTTCGATCCGGTCTCAATGCGTGACTGACCTGAGGACATCCTTTTTGAAGGCAAAGTGGACGTAAACATTCACCCTCAACAACCCAAACGACAAGGAGCCCCCCCGTGGCGGAATTCATTTGTTCCAAGTGCGGTGAAAAGAAGGAAGGCCGATGCAAACCCCAGAAGTGTCCCAAGTGCGGCGAGAAAGGGACCATGGCCAAGCAGGAGCAGAAGTAGTCCGGTGACCAGCGAATCCGGCGCGGCCGACGTGCTTGTCGTCGAGGACGCTCTCCGGTTCACCCGACTGGTCCGGATAACTCCGGAACGGACCCTGGCCCAAGTCTTGTTTCTGGAGGGACTTTGGCCGACGAAGCCGTTTTGCAGCGGTCTGGGGCGATGCGGTCATTGTCTGGTGTATGTGGCTGGCGATTCCGAGCCAACGACGGACGAACGGAAGACCCTGGCCCCGGAGATCCTGGAGCAAGGCGGGCGATTGGCCTGCCGCCGCCAGGCCGAAGGCGGACTGAGGGTCCGGCTGCCGTTTGCGTTTCCCGGAACTGCCGCCGAATTTGCCGGTGCTTTCGAAACGAAGGGAATCGCCCTGGAGCGGGCCGTCAGCGGGTCATTGGCCCTGGCCGTGGACCTGGGGACCACCAGCCTGCACTGGCAATTCCTGGACGACAAGGGCGTCCTGGCCCAGGGGCGGGAACTCAATCCGCAGTTGGCCGCTGGCAGCGAGGTGATGTCCCGGCTGGGGTTCGCCCTGGCCGCTCCGGACAACGCCCGGATGCTCCGGGACGTGGTGTCGCGACGGCTGCGCGAACTGACCATGGCCCTGCCTGCTCCGGTGGAGCGGATCTGCGTGGCCGGGAACACGGTGATGACTGCCCTGCTGCTGGAATGGCCGCTGAAGGGGCTGGCTGCGGCCCCGTATCAGAAGCCCCACGAAGGCGGATTCTGGACCAGGCTGCCTTTTCAGGAAGCGCTGCCGGAAACAACGAACCCGGAAACAGCGAACCCAGAAACAGCGAGCGAAGGCGCTCCAGAAGATACCGGGAGCCCCGACGGCGGGCGAACCTACATCCCGCCGCAACCAGCGCCGTTTATCGGCGGCGACCTCAGCGCCGGACTCGCGGCCCTGCATTTCACCGCCGCCCCCCCGCCGACCTATCCGTTCCTCCTGGCGGACCTGGGAACCAACGGCGAGTTCATTCTGGCCCTGGGGCCAAAGCGGTATTTAGCGGCCAGCGTGCCCATGGGGCCGGCTTTGGAAGGCATCGGCATGTCCTGTGGTTCCGCGGCCCTGCCCGGGGTCTGGGTGGACGTGGCCGTGACGCCGTTTGGACTGCGGCCCCGGCCCCTTGAAGACCCGGACAGGGAAGACTCAGGTGCGGGAAACAGAAGCGAGGCCCAAAGAAAATCGGATCGACAGCGAATTTCCGGGACCGGGTACCTGGCCCTGCTGGCCGGGCTGCTGCGCCTGGGGCTCCTGGACCGCACCGGGGGCTTCGCGGCCGGGGACAGCCCTCTGGCCCGGCGGGTCGGATTGGGCTTGGCGGACCGGGACGGTGAACGGCGCTTTTTGCTCGGTCCGGACGTCTACCTGACCGGACGCGACGTGGAAGAGGTGCTCAAGGTCAAAGCGGCCTTCAATCTGGCCTTTTCCCGGCTGCTGGCCGAGGGCGGCATTCAACCGGAGGCGCTGCGGGCCGTATATCTGGCCGGGGCCCTGGGCGAGCATGCGGATCTTTCCGCCCTGGAGGAACTGGGTTTCGTCCCGCCCGGCTACCGACGCCGGATCCATCCCGTGGGCAACAGTTCCCTGGCCGGGGCCGCCCTGCTGGTGAACAACCCCGAGGCCAGGGACTGGATCGAAAGGACCGCGCCGATGATCACGACCCTGAATATCGGCCAGGAACCGGATTTTTTTTCACACTACACGCAAAGGTTGGTCTTTCGCCATGTCTGACGCCCCATCTCGCCCTGTCGGCACCCCCGGTTTCTCCGGCGCGCCGTTTCCCGATCTTTCCGTTGCTGCCCAGCGGGCCCTGACGGACTACGCCGACCTGCTGCGGGAGGTCATGCCGATGAAGGCCGCCCATCGGCGCAGGCTGGCGGACAACATTCAGGAACTGTCCTCGTTTCTCATCGAAGACCGCGCCGAATTTCTGGGGCGGGACTACCTGCACGCTCCGGCGGCCCTGGGGGCCTATCTGTGGTACTTCCTGCCCTGGAACCTGGTGCGCCTGAGCCGACTGCTGGGCGGACTGGACCTGGACCTGCCCGACGGCGCGACCATCGTGGACCTGGGCTCCGGACCGCTGACCGTGGTCCAGGCTTTGGCCTTGGCCAGGCCGGACCTGTTGACCAGGGAGCTGCACTTCCACTGCCTGGACGCCACGCCCAAGCCGATGCGCGAAGGCCGGAAACTGTACCACGGCCTGGTGAACAGCCTGGAAAACACGTTGGCCCAGGGCCAAAGCCGGTGGAAAATCCATCTCGTTCACGCCCCGTGGCACGTGGGCCTCAAAGACCTGCCCCGGGCCGACCTGCTCACCGCGGCCAATTTCCTGAACGAACTGCCCTGGCATCGCCGGGATCCTCTCGGCGAACAAGTCGCGGATTTTTTCCGGACCGTGGCCGCGCATCAGCGGCACGGCGGCCGGTGCCTGTTCGTGGAGCCCGGAAACCGCCTCGGCGGGAAGCTGGTCAGCCTGGTCCGGGAAAGCTCCGTGGCCGAGGGCTGGCGCGTGCTCGGCCCCTGCACCCATCACCAGGCCTGTCCGATGCTCGAATACCGGGAAACATCCTGGTGCCATTTCACCCTGTCCACCCGCGGCTGTCCGCCCTGGCTCGCGGAATTGTCCCGGGAAGCCGAATTGACCAAACGGGACGTGAGCCTGAGCTACGCGTATTTGGCCGGGCCCGATGTGGCCGATCCCGCCCCGGCCCCCAAAGCCCCGGACGCCGGGGCGGGATCGGCCAGAGTCATCAGCGCCGAATTTTCCGTTCCGACACGGGACCACGGACAAATGATCGGACGCTACGGCTGCGCGGCCCAGGGCAAACTGTTGATCCTCTCCGCGCCGGGCGCACCCGGTACGCGCTCCGGCGATCTCGTCCCCGTCCGCCTTGCTGAACCGTCCTGGCGCGACCCCAAAAGCCATGCCGTGGTGGCCGAGTTGTCTTCGACCGCGGGCAAAACAAAGTCCGGAACGGACAAGCCGAAACCGAAGCAAGGAACCATGCCCAAGGCGACCGTTTCCGACAAACCGAAGCAAGCCTCTTCCAAAGAATCGACGGGCATGGATCGAAAAAGAGACTCGCGACCGCGACCCGCCGGGCCTTCGGCGAAAGTCTCGAAAAAACGTCCCAAATCGAAACCGGATTAGTCCGTGTCACCATCAAAACAAGGACAGTCTATGCGCACGCTGATTGTTGAGGACAGCCGAAGCATGCGGGAACATCTTCGGGAGATCGTGGCACCCTACGGCCGGGTCGTTCAGGTGCCCGACGGAAGACAGGCCGTGAACGCCTTTATTCGGTCCCTGGAGGACAAAAAGCTGTTCGACCTGATCCTGATGGACATCGAGATGCCGGTTCTGGACGGGCACCAGGCCTTGAGCATGATCCGCCGCCTGGAAGAGCAGCGCCTGGGCGGCATCCGGACCAAGGCCGTGATGGTTTCGAGCCTTGCGGACTATGACAACATCCTCAAGGCCCAGTTCGAGGAACGGGCCGACGCCTATCTGACCAAACCCTTTGAGCCGGAAATGCTCCTGGAAATCCTGCGCAATCACGGCCTGATCGACAAAGGGCCTTTTCCGGAGGAAGACGCTGAAACCTCTCCTAAAACCTCTCCTGACACGTCCCCCTGATCCGCCAAGCCCCTCGCCCCATGCATCCAATTCCCATCTTCACCATCGGCTACGGCTCGCGGACCATTGAGGAACTACTGGATCTGCTCCGGGCGCACGACATCGACTATCTCCTGGATGTCCGCTCCAAACCGTACTCCAAGCGGCGTCCGGAATACGCCAAGAAAGCCCTGGAAGAGCGGCTGAAAGCGAACGGTCCGCGCTACGTGTTCATGGGCGACGACCTGGGAGGCTTGCCGGACGATTCCGAAGAATGCGCGGCACCTGGGCCGGGCAAGGACAATCCGCGGCAGTCCCCGACTCACTCCCCGGCCTTCCACCGGGGGCTGGCCCGGCTGCGCAAGGCCTTTGCCCAGCAGGCCCGCGTGGCCCTGCTCTGTTGCGAGGCCAGGCCGGAGCACTGTCACCGGGCCCTGTTGATCGGAACGAGTCTGGCGGCGGAAGGCGTGCCCGTGGTCCATATCGACGAACACGGCGCGCTGATCTCCCAGGCAGCGGTGCCGGCACGGCGGGATGCTTCGGGGTTGAGCGAGCAGCCCGGCCATGAAGACGCGATGGACGGAGTGAGCGTGACGGACGGAGCGGACGAGCCCGATCCAACGGATCGCTTCGCCCCGCCGGAAGACGACGCCCCGCCGCTCACGGACGCGGACATGCCGGGGAACCAGGATCAAGACCTGGAGGAAGCAGCACGGCCCGAGTCCGTTTCGCCGCCCCTTCCGCTCCTGGACCTGAGCCGGTTCGCTTCCGCCGACCCGGCGACCATCCTCAAGCAGGTCTTTGGCTACGACGCCTTTCGGCCATTACAGGCCGAGGTCATTGCCGATGTGCTGGCCAGGCGGGACACGTTGGCGATCATGCCCACGGGCAGCGGCAAGTCCTTGTGCTACCAACTTCCGGCCCTGATGTTTCCGGGGCTGACCGTGGTGGTCTCCCCGCTCATCGCCCTGATGGAAGACCAGGTGATGCAGGCCCGGGAACTGGGGCTGCCCGCCGTGTTTCTGAACAGCACCCTTCCGGGGCACGAGTATCAGGCGGTGCTGACGGATATCCGGGCCGGGCGGGTCAAACTGCTCTACGCGGCTCCGGAAACCCTGCTTCTGCCCGGAATTCTGGAACTCCTGAAAAGCGTGGCCGTGGACTGCCTGACCATTGACGAAGCCCACTGCATTTCCGAATGGGGCCATGATTTCCGTCCGGAGTACCGCCGGTTGCTGGAAGTCCGCCGCCTGCTGCCCGCCGCGGTCTGCCTGGCGGTCACGGCCACGGCCACGGAGCTGGTCCGCCGGGACATCAAGGCCGCCCTGGGCATTGGCGACGCCCAGACGCACCTGGCCGGCTTCAACCGGGAAAATCTTTTTCTGGAGGTTGCCCCCAAGGCACGGGCCGCGGACCAACTTATGGAATTTGTTCAGGCCCGTGCGGACCAGGCCGGAATCATCTACTGCGCCACCCGCAAGCAAGTGGACGTACTGTCCGAAATGCTGCGCTCCAGGGGCCACGATGCCCTGCCCTACCACGCCGGCCTGGACGCCCCCACCCGGATGCGTCACCAGCGCCGGTTCATCCGCGACGATGTCCGGATCATGGTGGCCACCATCGCCTTCGGCATGGGCATCAACAAGTCCGACATCCGCTACGTGGTGCACTACGACCTGCCCAAAAACCTGGAGAGCTACTACCAGCAGGTGGGCCGGGCCGGACGGGACGGGCTGCGGGCGGACTGTCTGCTGCTGTTCACCTACGGCGACGTGCAGACCACGGCCTCCTTCATCAGGAAAATGGACCCGGCCCAACAAAAACCGGCCCGGATGCAGCTGGAAGCCATGCTCGGCTACGCCGAATCCACGGTCTGCCGCCGGATTCCCCTGCTGAGCTACTTCAACGAGTCGTATCCGGAAGAAAACTGCGGGATGTGCGACAACTGCCTCACCCCGCGCCGGGAGCCCGAGGACATGACCGTGGCCGCCCAGAAATTCCTGTCCTGCGTCAAGCGCACCGGCGAGATGTTCGGGATGACCCACGTCATCGACGTGCTGCGCGGCTCCCGCTCGGAAAAGGTGCTCAGCCGGGGCCACGACGCCCTGTCCACCTACAACATCGGCCTGGAGTACTCCAAGAAGCAGTGGCAGCATCTGGCCCGCCAGTTCATCCAGCAGGGCCTGCTGATCCAGGACATGGAACACGGCGGCCTGCGCCTCGGGCCGGAGGCCTACGAAGTCTTCCGGGGCCGCAAGGTCCTGGGCGTGCTTCCCGAGCCGGACCACGCCGCCGCGCCGTCCTCCGGCCCGACGGGCCGGGACCATGATCCGGATCTGTTCGCGCTGCTGCGCGCCAAGCGCAAGGCCCTGGCCGAGGCGGCCAATGTCCCGCCCTACGTGATTTTCTCGGATCGCACCCTGGTGGAAATGTCCGCGCTGTTTCCCCAGTCCCCCGGCGCCCTGGCCATGGTCCACGGGATCGGCGAGGCCAAGCTGGCCCGCTATGCCGAGGAATTCCTGCCCATAATCCGCGAATACTGCACAGAACGGGGCATCGCCGAGCAATTCCCCTCGAACCAACTCCCCGCCCCCCGTAAGCAAATGGAAGGCCTGGGCGCCCGGACCCTGGAAGTCCTCGCGCTGCACGAGCAGGGCCGGACCTTCGCCCAACTCTGCGAAACATTCTCGGTCAAACCGGGCACGATCATCAACCACCTCTGGCAAGCCCTCCAGGCCGGCCGCCCCGTTCGCGGCGACACCCTGGCCGACCAAATTTCCCTGCCCCCGGACACCCTGGACCGGGCTCTCAATGCCTTCGCCGAACACGGCCCGGACCGCCTCCGCCCGGTGTTCGACGCCCTGGAAGGGACCGTCGGGTACGACGACCTGCATCTGGTCCGGCTGCATGTGGTCCTGAGCGGGCAAGAGAGATGACGCGGCACCTTACAACGCCAGCCGACCGGCATCGCTGTTTGAATCCCGCAAGCAGGGCAATTTTGTTCTCGAACCACGGGCACTCTGGATCGGTATCGAAACCGAAATCGTGATCGAAATCGATTTTTGGTAACATTCCGATTTCGATTTCGATGTCGATGTCGATGATTGCTGGCCTTCCCTTGGGGGGGGGGCTTGAACACCCTACAATCTACGACTCTGAAATTATAGATATTTTTCAGAAATCAAAATAGCCCTGAATCCCGCAAGCCCGGCCCGTTGACACGACAATCTTCCGGGTGTAGCCCTGAACTGACACGCAATAAATATTTTTCATGTTAATCGCCCGGATCAAGAATGCCGGAAGCTTCCCGAAGCTCCGGAGGCAGAACTGCCCGTCGTCCTCAAGCCAGGAGGTTCCCCATGCTTTTCCCCGTCTCCGGAGTCGAAGTGGCCCCGTGGATTCCCTTTGCGGCCGGTTTTGCCGTGGCCTTCATCTGCTCCATGGGCGGCGTATCCGGGGCCAACCTGTTGCTGCCCTTTCAGATGAGCGTGCTGGGCTTCGTCACCCCGGCGGTCAGCGCCACCAATCACCTGTTCAACATCGTGGCCATTCCCAGCGGAGTCTACCGCTTCATCCGGGAAGGCCGGATGGTCTGGCCACTGGCCTGGGTGGTCATCGCCGGAACCGTGCCCGGCGTTTTGCTGGGCGTCATCCTGCGGGTCAAATACCTTCCCGACCCGACCCACTTCAAGGCGTTTGCCGGACTGGTGCTGCTGTATATCGGCTTCATCATGGTCCGCTCACAGATCAAGGGGCCTGCTCCCGGATCGGACAAGGCTTCATCGGAAAAACGATTTCAAGAATTGGTGGCCGGGTTTCGGAAAAAGGAAGCCAGGTCCGGAGAGCCCCTTCCAAGAGTCAAAGTTGACCAGATCGGGCTGAAGACCATCGATTACTCCTTTTACGGTGAGAACATCAGCGCCCCGACCATGGGCATCTTCTGGCTCAGCGCCATTGTCGGCGTTGTCGGCGGGATGTACGGCATCGGCGGCGGGGCCATCATCGCCCCCTTCTTCGTGGCCGTGTTCCAGCTGCCGGTGTACACCATCGCCGGAGCCTGCCTGATGAGCACGTTCATCACGTCCGTGGTAGCGGCCGTCTTCTACCAGGCCATCGCCCCGCTCTACCCGCACATGGCCGTGGCCCCGGACTGGACCCTGGGCATTCTGATGGGCGTGGGCGGGATGATCGGCATGTACGCCGGAGCCCGAATGCAGAAATTCGTCCCGGCCCAGGCCATCAAGTGGCTCCTGGCCTTCATTCTGGTCTTTACCGGCGGACGTTACGTGATCGGATTTCTGTTCTGATTTTCGACAGCGTAACTCCTCACCTGCGTTCGGGCTTGTCTCGATTTTTCAGCCTCGCCTGTCTGACTGAGCCAGAATTCGTTCATCGAACCATTGCCGGACGCCTGAAGTGCCAAATGTTGTTTATTCGGGCAATGGTTCGATGTTACGAAGCCGGCGGTTCTCCGCGCTGTTCTGGTCCACCCCCTGCGGACCGGCGAGAAGCACCCAAGGAGCCTTGATTTCCGCGGTCACGAACATCCCGCCGCGGAGAGTCCGTTGCCCAAGCGCGAAAGGTCCGCTCCAGCTCCGCCAGTTGAACGGAGTCGAGAATCTTGACGTTCGGTGGGACGGAAAACGAAGCGCCCGACGAACGCCGGGTCGAGGAGTCTTCACTGAGGATGGTGTGCATTTTGGCGTGAAGGGATCAGTTGAAGAGTTTACGGGATGGTTCAAATCTGTTGGCGTGAAGAATGAACCATCCGCTTCGTACAGGACGCAAGGTCACCAAGAAGAGAGCGAAATTATGACACCCCGCGAGCCGTTTCATCGTTCCCCTCCCCACCACCCGACCCGAAACCCCGCGGCCAGGGCCGCGAAGCCCAGCAGGTTTTGCCCGATGATTTTCAGGGCGAGGATCAGCCATAGACCCTGCTGGAGCAATACCTCGGCCTCGAAGACGTAGGTGGAAAAGGTGGTGAAGGAGCCGACGAAGCCGGTCAGCAGGACGAGGCCCAGGGGTTTGGGGATCAGGGCGCGTTGCTCGGAAAGCGCCCAGATCAGGCCGAAAAGGAAGCAGCCCAGGACGTTGGCCAGGGAGGTGCCCCAGGGAAAGGGGCCCGGCAGCAGGGAGGCCGCCGAAGATATCCCGTACCGGGCCAAAGCCCCGGCCGCTCCGAACAGCCCGATGAGCAGGGCCGTGGCCATAGGGGACAAGGGTGGGGATGGGAGGCGCTCAGGCACGCTGGTCATCAAAAATTCCGACCACCGACGTCTTGTTGTAAAATTCCAGGTAGGCGTCTCCGGTATTGGCGATTTCCCCCAGGGTCAGGGCCCCGGCCATGGGCAGGCCCACATCCACCACCTTCAACTCCCGATCAAAATCATTCTCCAAAAACAGGACACGGGAAATGCAGTCCACGAAGAGCATCGACCGGCCTGAGCCTTCTTCTTCGGAAATCCCGGCCTCAGCCAGTTCCCGGGCGTGAGCCGCCCCGGCCACCAGGGAGTCCGGGTTCCCGCTGAGAATATGCACGTGGCCGCCCTCGGCCACATCGCCGACGCAGACCATCTTGGTTCCGTCCAGGATGATCGGATCGCGGACGATCATCTCCGCGTCCAGCTTGGCAATGCCCAAAGGATAGAACTTGGCCAAGTCGAAAAACGGTTCCGCGGCAAAAGTCCGGCCGGAATGGGCCTCCACGACTTCCTTGTACACCTCGAAAGCCGGCCGCCGGTTCAGGCTGATCACCGTGTTGTGATCGGCTTCGGTGACCTTGTAGGCATCGCTGATCGGGACCCATCCGTGGGCCACGCCGATGGAGCTTCGGGTGTCCGCCAGGGCCAGGATCGCGGCATCCTGAAGCAGCCCGTGGTTGGTGAACAAGCAGGGCTTTTGCTGAAAACTCAAGGACCCCGCACCGCCGCCGATATAGTTGGGCAACAGGCCCAGACAGTTGAACAGAGAGTCGATCAAGGCCGTGATCCGGGTGCTCAGCCCGTCCACGAACACGAACATGGTCTGCTCCGTGGGGTCCATTTCGCCGAACAGGTCCAGGATGGTCCCGAAATAGTCCCCCGCCGGATCGCTCAGTCCGGGAATCACGCCGCACTTTGCTTCGAAACGCAGCCCGATCACCAGAGCCCCGTGCTCCAGGGCTTTCCGGTCGTGGATGATGCGCGGGAACACGCCGCCGAAAACCGGCTTCGGGCAGGACCGAAGGACCGGGTTCAGAGCCTCGGCCTGCAGATTATCCGCGTCGCAAGCCAGAATCATCAGGGAGCGGGCGTCCGGATCGTCCGCGACCCGCTGGATCAGCGCGCCCAGGTTCGTGGAGTTCGGGACCTCAAGAAAGTGGAGGTGCATGATGTCCTCTGTAAATCGGATAATCAGGTGTTTGGCTCAGCCGTTATGCCGCGACCCTTGCCTCGTTGTTCAAGGCTCTCGACCTTTCCGCTTCTATTTTCCCTACAAGGTTCCAAAATGAACCACAAGACTTTCCAAAACGCTCCCAAAATACTTTCGAAACACTTTCGGATCGTCGCCTGATCAGCATCGGAAAGCCGGTCCAACCTCATGAATATCTTGCCTCCCCGGCGACGTTTCCGTAATGTCGCGAAAATGTATGAGGGCATTCCTCATTGCGTCATCAACCGCCTCTCCTCAAGTATGTCTGAAAATCCCACACCGACCGCAAACATGACCGCAACCGACGAGATCATGGCCGTGTTCGACAGCACCCCGGCCATGATCTGCGCCCTGGACGAGGAACAAAGCATCCTGTTCGCCAACCGGGCCATGCGCAACTTTCTGGGCATGAGCATCGAAGACTTGCGCCTCGGCCGGGCCTGCGGCGTGTTCGGATGCATCAGGGCTCAAGAACACCCGCGAGGGTGCGGATACGGCGAAAGCTGCACCACGTGCGAGGTGAACAACGCCATTCGGAACACGCTCCAAACCGGCGTTCCGTTTCAGGACATCGAATTCCGGACCACGTTGGTCAGTGGGGAGGGTCACCGGGACGTGGTCCTGCTGGCGGCCACGGCCAGGCTGACGGCGGACAACCGGAGCAGAGTCCTGCTGACCTTGTCCGACATTTCGGACCGGCACCGGATGGAACAAAACCTGCGCGAGACCCAGGAACGTTTTCAGACTCTGTTCCATACCAGCCCCAACCCGCTGATCCTGACCCGAATGAAAGACGGCGAGATCATAGAAATCAATGAGGCTTTCATGACGTTAAGCGGCTTCAGCCGTCACGAAATCCTGGGCAGAACCACGCTGGGACTGAATATTTGGGAACATCCCGAACAGCGAGACGTGTTCCTGGACTTGCTGCGAAAGAATGGAGCATGCTCCCACTTTGAAGCCACTTTTCGGATGAAAAACCAAAAGATGCTCACCGGACTGATGTTCGCCAGGATGATTCATTTTCATGGAGAGCCGCACATTTTTTCAGCGGTCCAGGACATCAGTGAACGGGTCGCGGCCCGCGAGCAGATCCAGTACCAGATCGACCTGCAGCACCTGCTTATGGACCTCTCCCTGCTCTTCCTGAACGTGCCCATGGATTTCCTGGACGAGGCCCTGCAGGAAGCCCTGGCCCGGGTAGGAGCGTTTTCCAAGACCGATCGCGTTTATATTTTCTCCTACGATTTTCAACAGCAAACCATGCGCAACACATATGAATGGTGCCCCCCGGGGGTTGAGCCGGAAATCAGCAACCTCCAAAGCGTCTCGTTCGACGAAGCCCCGAACCAGGTCAACCACCACCGATCCGGAGAGCCTTTCTACATCGACGACGTAAGCGCCATGTCCGAAGCTGACCCCTTGCGAAAGCATCTGGCGGACCAAGGCATCCTCTCCGTGCTCTCAGTGCCGTTGCTGGACGGACAGGAGTGCATCGGGTTCGTGGGTTTCGACTCGGTCCAGCGTCGAAGGGAATGGTCGGCCACGGAGATCAAGCTGTTCAAGGTCCTGGCGGAACTCCTGGTCAACGTCATCCGACGCAAACGTCGGGAGGAAGAGCTGAAGGCGGCCAGGTCCGAGGCGGAACGGGCCAATATCGCCAAAAGCCGCTTTTTGGCCACCATGAGTCATGAGATCCGTACGCCCATGAACGGTGTTGTGGGTATGACCGAACTGCTTCTGGATACGGAGTTGAACGAGGAACAGTCCAGGTACGCCCAGGTGATCCACTCCAGCGGCGAGGCCCTGCTTGGGCTGATCAACGACATCCTGGACTTTTCCAAAATCGAGGCGGACAAGCTGGAACTGGAAGTAGTGCCTTTTTCCCTCCCCGAGGTTCTGGACGCGACGGTGAACATGCTGGCCGTGACGGCACAGACGAAAGGCCTGCACCTCGCCTGGCAAAAACACGACGACGTGCCCATCGCCCTTGTGGGCGACCCCCTGCGCCTGCGCCAGATCCTGCTCAATCTATGTGGGAATGCCGTAAAATTTACGGAAACTGGAGAAGTGAAGATCGAGGTTGTTGTTGCGGAGGTTCACGGTTCACGGTTCAACGGTTCAACGGTTGGTGAAACGACGAACGGCGGTGTCGCCGTAGGGAGGAGAAATCTTACGCCCGGCGATATCGCGCCAACGGCAAAACCTTCCGACAACAACCCGGAGCCAACCGTGAACCGTGAACCCCATATGGTACATCTCCGCTTCAATGTTCACGACACGGGCCCGGGCATCCCCGCGGACAAACTCCAGCTCCTGTTTCAATGCTTCCAGCAGGTGGACGCGTCCACCACCCGGCAGTTCGGAGGCACCGGCCTTGGCTTGGCCATTTCCAAGCGTCTGGCGGAAATGATGGACGGGCAAATCGGCGTGGAAAGCGCCGAGGGACGGGGATCCTCCTTCTGGTTCACGGCTCGATTCGCTAAGCAGCCCGGCGCATGCGCCTCGGAAAGTCCGAGTCAAACCATGCTTCGGGAAGCACATCGGCCCGAACAAATGGAACAGCTTCCTCAAGTTCGGCTCGGCCTTCGCGTTTTGCTGGTGGAGGACAACCCGGTCAACCAACTCGTGACCCAGAAAATGTTACAGAAAATGGGCATTTTCGCGGATACGGCGAACAATGGCCAAAAAGCCGTGGCCGCCGTGAAAAAGCAGGTCTACGATCTGGTGTTCATGGATATCGAAATGCCGATCATGGACGGGCTGGAGGCGACGAGAAAAATAAGGAGTCAGGAGTCAGAAGCCGGAAGTCAGAGTTCCGGCCCTCAGGTCTCAGGTTTCAACCCTCAGCCCCCCCATCGGCGTACGCCGATCATCGCCCTGACCGCCCACGCCGTGCATGGAGACCGAGAGCGGTTCCTGGCCGCGGGGTTCGACGACTACCTGGCCAAACCACTGCGGTTCGAGGCCTTGCACGAAACCGTGATCCAATGGACGAAACCGGCAAACTCACCCGACGAGTCTCTTTCCAAGACCGCACCCTGCATAGAGTCAGGCATGAAGTCGACCACGGAAACCGACACTGTCTGCAACAAGCCGGAACTTCTGGGCCGGGTCATGGGGGATCACGATCTGGTTCATGACGTGCTCCGTTCTCTGGTTGACAACGGAGCCGCACGGATCTCGGCCATCAAGGCCCATCTGGCACGGGCCGACGCACGGGCCGTGAGCAACGAGGCCCATGGCCTGAAGGGCGCGGCCCTGAACTGCAGTTGCCCGTTCCTGGCCGAGACAGCCCGAAAAATGGAAGACGCGGGCCGCAACAACGACCTTGACGCACTTCGGGCCCTGTTTCCACGCTTGGAGCGGGATTTCGAGGCGGTGTGCGACCTGGTGACGCGGGCCGACGAGAAGGCCGCCTAGAGGCTGTCTACAGGATCACGATCAGCCTTCAGCTCCGCCCATACCCCCCGACCCGTTTTCAGCGGCCGTTGTTTCGGCTCCCTCGATCTTGGCCTTGGGCTTGCGTCGGCGGCGTTTCTTCCTGGCCGCCGCGACGGACGGATCGGCCTGGGCAGCCTGTGAGACCTGGACAACGGGCTTCTTCCGACGCTTGGGTTCGGCCTCGACATCGGGACGAGGCGGAGAGACGTTCATGGAGCGCTGGTACATCTCATCCAGGAGCAGGGCCAGCAGGGCCGCGGTATCCTCGCTCTCGGCGAACCTGGGGATGGTTGGAAGAAAGCGGGCGGCCCGCTCTTTTTGGGCCAGGGTCAAACGGCGTTGCATGTTTTCCAACAACACCGTGATCCGGTTCTCCAACGCGGGCAGAACGTCGGCCTCCTCCGGGGCGGGACGCTCCAGCATCTTGATCCCGAACCGGTTTGCGATCCGGCCCAGCTCGATCTTCTCCATGATGTCCACCAGGGTGATCACTGAACCCGAGGCACCGGCCCGACCGGTTCGTCCGGCCCTGTGGATATAGGACTCCGGATCCTCCGGGGCTTCGTACAAAAAGACATGGGACAACCCGGGGATGTCGATGCCCCGTCCGGCCACGTCCGTGGCCACCAGAAAACGCAGATTGCCGGAACGGATCCGGGCCAGGACTTCCTCGCGCTTGTTCTGGGTGAGATTGGAGGAAATATCCTCGGCGTCGAATCCGTACTGCTTGAGAATCGCCGCCACGAACTCCACGTTGTTTTTCGTGTTGCAGAAGATGATCGCCGAGGTGGGGTTTTCCATCTCCAGCAGGCGGATCAAGACCTTGTCCCGCTGCATGGGCGGAACCACGCAGAAGGAATGGTCGATTTCCGCGATATGCACCTGATCCCCGGACAGGCCGAGAAAGGCCGGCTCGCTCAGGAACTCCCGCCCCAGACGGATCACGCTTTCCGGGTAGGTGGCAGAAAACATGAAGGCGTCGTAGCCCGAGGACGGCAGGTAGCGTTGCAGCTCGCGCATATCCGGGTAGAAGCCCACGGAAAGCATCCGGTCCGCCTCGTCGAAAATCAGGGTGCGCAGGCGATCCAGGGTCAGGTTGCGGCCCAGCAGATGATCCAGAATCCGGCCCGGGGTGCCCACTACCAAATGCGCACCCTGGCGAAAGGCGTCCCGCTGGGCCTGATACCCCACGCCGCCGTACACCGGAACCACGTTCAACCCGCTCTCCCCGGCCAAAACCTTGGCCTCTTCGGCCACCTGCCGGGCCAGCTCCCGGGTGGGAGTCAGCACCAGGGCCTGACAATCCGGACGGGAAACGTCGATCCGCTCCAGCAGAGGCAGGATAAAGGCCCCGGTCTTGCCGCTTCCGGTCCGGGCCTGAACCATGACGTCCTGTCCGGCCAGCACGTATGGAATGGCCTTGGTCTGAACCAAAGTCAGGTCGGACCACCCGGCCCGGGCACAGCCCTCACGTAGCGTCTCGGGCAAACCGGCCAATTCGGCCTCGGGAAGTTCAGGATTCGGCCCGGCTATCTGGGATTGTTGGCTATTATTCGCTTCGGTCAATTGTTGCTCCTCATTTCTTTGAATTTACTGACAATTTCCGCAATTTCCCCACTCACCAATCCATGGTCGCTTTCCACGCGAAGGCCAGACGTTCCACGGACGCGACAAGCACCGGGGCGTCGGCGTTGGTGATGCGCAGTGTCGGGTTCTGGTCCACGTGGCCGATGCGAGCCAGGGTTTGGCCCGTGAACAGGGCTTCGAATTCCGATGCCTGATCCGGGGCCACGCAGACCAGCAGGCGACCGGAAGATTCGCTGTAGAGCAGGGTTGTCACGGGCAGGTCGTGGGGGCAGGTCGGAACCGGGGCCAGATCGATCCGCGCACCCAGGCGTCCGCCGATGGCCATTTCCGCCAGGGCCGCCCCCAGGCCGCCATCGGAGAGATCGTGGGCCGCCCGGACCAGGCCGGAGCGGATGGCTTTGTGCAGGGTATGGTAGCGTCGGCGATTGGCCAGGGCGTCCACCTGGGGGACCAATCCCGTAGCTGGTCCGCCAGCCACTCCAAGCTTGTCGGCCAGCTCGTCGGCCAGCTCGGAACCGCCCAGTTCCGAGCGGGTCACGCCCAACAGATAGATCAGATCTCCAGACTGCTTGAAGTCCGAAGACACGCAGGCCCGGACATCCTCCACCACGCCCACCAGGCTGAAAAGCACGGTGGGCGGGACGGAAATTTTCACCCCGCCCACGGAGTAGTCGTTCTTCATGGAATCCTTGCCCGAAACGCAGGGCACGCCGTAAGCCAGGCAATAATGAGCCAGGGCCTGGTTGGCCCGGACCAGTTGGGCCAGCTTGTGGCGACCGTCCGGGGTCTTTTCGGACTGTACCGGGTCACACCAACAAAAGTTGTCCACCCCGGCCATCCGCGCCGGGTCCGCGCCCACGGCCACGGCGTTGCGCACGGCCTCGTCCACGGCATTGGCGGTCATCCAGTAGGTGTCCAGATCGCTGAACTTGGGACAAATCCCGTGAGAGACCACCAAACCCTGGTGAGAATCCAACAGCGGACGGATCACCGCCGCGTCCGTGGGCCCGTCGGCCCGAGCGCCCATCAAGGGCTTGATCACGCTGCCGCCCTGGACCTCGTGGTCGTACTGGCGGATGACGTACTCCTTGCTGCACACGTTCAGCCTTCCGAGAATCCGCTCCAATAATTCGCCATGGTCGATGTCGCCGCCGGGTTCGATCCGGACGTCATGCTGCTCCGGCGGCGTCCAAACGGCCTCCAGGCGCATCTGGGGCGTGCCGTTGTGCAGGAAATCCATCTCCAGGCTGCCCACCACCCGGTCGCCGAAACGGATGTGGAACAACCCGCTGTCGGTGAACGTTCCCAGGGCCGTTGCCTCCACGTCCATGCGCCGGGCCAGGGCCAGGAAGGCGTCCAGTTCCTCCGGGGCCACGGCGGCGGTCATCCGTTCCTGGGCCTCGGAGAGCAGGATTTCCCAGGGCGTCAGTCCGTCGTATTTCAGGGGGGCCAGGCTGAGGTCCAGATCGCAACCGCCGCTGTCCTGGGCCATCTCCCCCACCGAGGAACTCAAGCCCCCGGCGCCGTTGTCCGTGATGGCCCGGTACAGGCCCCGGTCCCGGGCGGTCATCAGAAAGTCGTACATCTTGCGCTGGGTGATGGGGTCGCCGATCTGCACCGCGGTGGCCGGGGAGTCCTCGTGCAGCTCCTCGGAGGAAAAGGTGGCCCCGTGGATGCCGTCCTTGCCGATCCGCCCGCCGATCATCACGATCACGTCTCCGGGCCGAACCTCCTTCTCATGGCTGGGCCGCCCGGCGACCACGGACGGCATGATCCCCACGGTCCCGCAAAAGATCAACGGCTTGCCCAGGAACCGCTCGTGAAAGACCAGGGAGCCGTTGACCGTGGGAATGCCGGACTTGTTCCCGCCGTGCTCCACGCCCTCGCGCACGCCCTCCAGCACCCGGCGGGGATGGAGCAGCCGAGGGGGCAGGGGCTGATCGTAAAAGGGCGAGCCCAGGCAGAAGACATCGGTATTGCAGAGCAGGTTCGCGCCCAGGCCCGTGCCCATGGGGTCGCGGTTCACGCCAACGATCCCGGTCAGGGCCCCGCCGTAGGGGTCCAGGGCCGAAGGGCTGTTGTGGGTTTCCACCTTCACGCAGATGTTGTGACCCTGGTCGAACCGGATCACCCCGGCGTTGTCCTTGAACACGGACAGGCAGAAGTCGTCCGCGCCCATGCGTCGACGCAGCAAGGCCGTGGGGTTCTGGATAAAGGTCTTGTACAGGCTGTTGATGGTTTTCGAAGCGCCCCCGGCCATCCGGGAACCGTCCGGATTCGTGATCCGGTAGTCGATTCGGGCGTTGAAAATCTTGTGCTTGCAGTGCTCGGACCAGGTCTGGGCCAGGGCTTCCAGTTCCACGTCAGTAGGGGATTCCGGCAACCCCTGGGCTGCGCGGGCCGCGCGGATATCCGACCGCTCGTAATAGCCGCGGATGGCCTGCATTTCCTCCAGACTGAGGGCCAGGACGCCCTTGCGGCTGATCTCCAGCAATTCCGCGTCGCTGAGGCCGGAAAGTGGAATGGATTGGACCGCGTCGCTGGGCCGACCGATCACCTGGGCGGCCCGGGCCGGGAAGCCGGGTTCAGCTTGCCACTGAGCCAAGCTCTTCAGGTCGAAGCGTTGAATCAGTTCGTTGGCCAGCAAGTCCGTGGCGATGCGCCGGGCGTCGGATTCGTCGAGCCTTCCGGAAAGCAGATACCGGGTGGAGGTGTACACGGCGAAATCCTTAGGCCGGGGCGTGGGCAACCCCAGGACCATGGCCACGCTCTGGCCCGCGGTTCGGCCTTCGTTGTCCGTCACCCCGGGCCGGAACCCCACTTCCAGGGTCCAGGCGAATCCGGTTTCCGGAACAGGCAAGGGCTCCAGGGAAGCTTGATGCAAGATGGGGTCATGGAGCACATGGCGCTCCAAGACCAGACGGATCCGGGTTTCGTCCAGTCCGACCACGGTATAAACCTTGATGGTCCGGACATCGCCCACGGCCAAGCCCAACTCCTGCGAAATCTTCCGGCTGACCCGGTTTCCGAGGGTATCCGTCACATGGGGCCGCAGGCCCACTTCCACCCGCCACAACATAGGCGCTCCTGTAGTCTTCGGGTTCACGGTTCAGGGTTCACGGTTCATTGTCTCCCACGGTGGAACGTGAGAAAAAGAAAGAAGGCAAGGACGTTTGGGATAGGTTTCCAGGCGGAAAGACTGCGAAGCGCCAAGTTAAGGCATTCGGCTCGGGCTGAAAAAAAGCGGCGTCGGATAAGGCGGCGACCATTTCGGATTGGCTCCCAGCCGCAAAGCCGGGATTATTTTTCGCGGTGAAGAGTGTGCTGAAGCGCTTCCAGAAGAGCGATGCGTTCCGGACATTCCGGCAGGGAGGAAAGCGCCTTTTCGGCCAAAGCGACGTACCAGGCTGCCCGGGCGCGGGTCTCTTCCACGCAGCCGGCGTTGCGCACCGCCTGAACGACCCGACCATGGCGGGCCGTGTCCTGAACGGAGAGAGCGCCGGGATCGGCCGCCGCGCCCAGGGCTCGCACCCAAGTCAGAATTTCTAGGCGCTCGGCCTCGGGCAAGGTTTCCAGGTAACAAATCAGGGGCAGTGTCAGCTTGCCTTCCCGCAAATCATTGCCCACGGGCTTCCCGGCCACCTCGGCCGTGGTCGAGTAATCCAGAGCGTCGTCCGTGAGCTGGAAGGCGATACCCAGGTTGATGCCGTAGTCCAGAGCGGCCTGGGCCGCTTGCTCGTCCCCGCCGGCCGCCAAGGCCCCGCAATGACAGGCCGCCTGAATCAGATAGGCCGTCTTGCCGGTGATGATCTCCAGGTAGTGCTCCTGGGACAGGGTGGGCCGCTTGATCCACTCCAGTTCCTGAATCTCTCCGGAAGCCGTACGCATGATGGCTTCGGCCACTCTCCAGCTCAACCGGGCGTCGCCGTACTCGGCCACGAGCCTGTTGGCCAGGGCCAGCAGCACGTCCCCGGCCAGGATGGTTTCGGTCTTGCCGTAGACGAGATGGGCCGTGGTCCGGCCGCGGCGCAGGTCGCTGGCGTCCAGGATGTCGTCGTGCAGCAACGTGGCCGAGTGCAGAAACTCCATGGAACAGGCCAGAGGATAAATGTCCGATCCGCCTGAAGGAGAATATGGAAAAGAAGAAGGCGCGGACGAAATGCGTTCACCCGTGTCGCGAGCAACGCACCGGAAAAAAAGAATGGTCAGCAAAGGCCGCAACCGCTTTCCCCCGGCCATGAGCACATGCTCGGCCACGGCACGGACCAATTCCGGCAATTCCCGGGTCTCCCGGGCCAAATGATCGTTGATGATCGGTAATTCGTCTTGAAGCAGGCCTTGAAGAACGTGCATCCGGCTTCTGTTATCCGCTTCCCTTGCCCAAGGCAAGGATTTTTCTCCCGGCCACGGGGCTGGACGGTTGCGGCCCGCCGTCGTCCGTTTTTTCGGACAATGCGATATTCCGGACTGGATTTTTTATTACGAGACGTCTAAGATGAAATCTTGCTTTTGTTCCTTCTTGGACGCAGTCCGTCACGTCCACTTTTTCAGACGTACACCTCGCCCTTTCCCCCTTTCACCTGAAATCGCCTGCGTCTTTTTTTCCAAACTGATGCACTGGGCGACACGTTATGTCTTCGGCACGCTTTTTGGTAGGGCCAGGCAAACGAATATTTGGACCCGGCACTGGTCCCTCTCAATGCTACCCATTTCACGGAGGTTGTTTCATGGCTAAAAAAATGATGAGCGTCGACGGCAATACCGCCACTTCCTACGTAGCCTACGCCATGAGCGAGGTTGCGGCCATTTACCCCATCACCCCGTCCTCGACCATGGGCGAGGTCTGTGACGACTGGGCGGCCGTGGGCCGCAAGAATGCCTGGGGACAGGTGCTCTCCATCCGGGAAATGCAATCCGAGGCCGGCGCCGCCGGCGCGGTACACGGCTCTCTGGCCGCCGGCGCGTTGACCACGACGTTCACCGCTTCCCAGGGTCTGTTGTTGATGATCCCGAACATGTTCAAGATTTCCGGCGAGCTGCTGCCAGGCGTGTTCCACGTCTCGGCCCGGGCCGTTGCCGCCCACGCCCTGTCCATTTTCGGCGACCACCAGGATATCTACTCCACCCGACAGACCGGTTTCGCCATGCTGGCCTCCAATTCCGTTCAGGAAACCCACGACATGGCCCTGATCGCACATTTGTGCGCCATTGAATCCTCGGTCCCGTTCATGCATTTTTTTGATGGTTTCCGGACCTCTCATGAAATCCAGAAGATCGAAGTGGAAAATTATGAGGACATGCGCGCGCTGATCAATACGGAAGCCTTGGCCAAGTACCGCACCCGGGCCATGAATCCGGAGCATCCCCACATTCGCGGCACGGCTCAGAATCCCGACATCTACTTTCAGGGCCGGGAAGCCTCCAACCCCTTCTACCAAAAGGTGCCGTCAATTGTTGCCGCATACATGGAAAAAGTCGGCAAGCTGACCGGTCGCAACTATAAGCTCTTCGACTATGTGGGCGCACCGGATGCTGACCGGGTGATCATCGCCATGGGCAGCGGTTGCGAAACCATTGAGGAAGTCATCAACCACCTCCTGGCCAAAGGTGAAAAAGTCGGCCTGATCAAGGTTCGCCTGTATCGCCCCTTTGCCCCGGACGCCCTGTTCGACGTCCTTCCGGCCACGGTCAAGACCGTGACCGTCCTGGACCGGACCAAGGAGCCCGGCGCCCTGGGCGATCCGCTATACCTGGATGTCTGCACCGCGGCCCTGGAGCGCGGCCTGACCGGCGTGAAGTTCCTGGGCGGCCGCTACGGACTTGGCTCCAAGGAGTTCAGCCCCGGAATGGCCGCGGCGGTTTACCAGAACATGGCCCAAGCCCAACCCAAAAACCATTTTGTCGTAGGTATTGAAGACGACGTCACCAACAGCTCCCTGCCGCTGGATCCGTCCTTCCCGGACGTCACCCCGGTCGGCACCATCCAGTGCAAGTTCTGGGGGTTGGGCGCGGATGGTACGGTTGGAGCGAACAAGCAGGCCATCAAGATCATCGGTGATGCCACGGATATGTTCGTGCAGGCCTACTTTGCCTACGACTCCAAGAAGTCCGGCGGAATCACCATTTCCCACCTGCGTTTCGGCAAATCCCCCATTCAGTCCACCTATTTGATCACCCAGGCCGACTACGTGGCATGCCACAATTCAGCCTATGTCACCCAGTACGATCTGCTGGAAGGCGCCAAGCCCGGCGGAACCTTCGTGCTCAACGCCCCCTGGTCTCAGAACGAACTGGAGACCCATCTCCCGGATTCCCTGAAGCGGGATATCGCCACCAAGAAGATGAAATTCTATACCATCGATGCGGTGAAGATCGCCCAGGAGGTCGGGCTCGGCGGTCGGATCAACATGATCATGCAGACCGTCTTCTTCAAGCTCGCCAACGTGGTGCCCTTCGAGCAGGCCGTGGCCATGCTCAAGGACTCCATCAAAAAGGCCTACGGCGCCAAGGGCGACAAGATCGTGAACATGAACACCGCCGCCGTGGACAAGGCCACCGAGGCTCTGCACTCGGTTGACTACCCCGCCTCCTGGGCCGATCTCTCCGGAAAGGCCGCAACCCCTGGTCAGGTGCCGGAGTTCGTTTCCAAGGTGATGCGTCCCATGTTGGCTCAGCAGGGCGACAAGCTGCCCGTATCCTGCTTCACCCCGGACGGGATTTTCCCCACCGGCACGTCCCAGTATGAGAAACGCGGCGTGGCGATCATGGTTCCGGAATGGATCGCCGAGAACTGCATCCAGTGCAACCAGTGCGCCTTCGTTTGCCCGCACTCCGCCCTGCTGCCGGTCCTGGCCATGGACGACGAGCTGGCCGGAGCCCCTGCCTCCTTCGACGTGGTCGAGGCCAAGGGCAAGGAACTCAAGGGCATGAAGTACCGCGTCCAGGTGGACACTCTGGACTGCATGGGCTGCGGCAACTGCGCGGACATCTGCCCGTCCAAGGAAAAGGCCCTGGTCATGAAACCCCTGGCCACCCAGACCCCGGCCCAGGTCCCCAACTACGACTTCGCCGTCACGGTACCCTTCAAGGACACCGTCATGAGCCGGACCTCGGTCAAGGGCAGCCAGTTCCAGAAGTCCCTGATGGAATTCTCCGGAGCCTGCTCGGGCTGCGGCGAAACCCCCTACGTCAAGGTCATGACCCAGCTCTTCGGCGAGCGGATGGTCATTGCCAACGCCACGGGTTGCTCCTCCATCTGGGGCGCCTCGGCTCCCTCTACGCCGTACACCGTGAACAAGGACGGCCACGGCCCGGTCTGGGGCAACTCCCTGTTCGAGGACTGCGCGGAATTCGGTTTCGGCATCGGCCTGGGCATCCGCCACCGCCGGGACCGTCTGGCCCAGTTGATGGAAGCCTCCCTGAATAACGGCGTTGACGGCGAACTGGCTTCGGCCATGCGTTCCTGGCTGGCCGGCAAGGACGATCCCGCCGCCTCCCGGGCCGCCGGCGACAAGCTCAAGGCTCTGCTGGTCGACAACTCTGATCCGAAACTGGCTGAAATCAAGGCCTGCGCCGACCTGTTCACCAAGAAGTCCGTCTGGTCCTTCGGCGGCGACGGCTGGGCCTACGACATCGGCTTCGGCGGCCTGGACCACGTCTTGGCCTCGGGCGAGGACATCAACATCCTGGTCATGGACACCGAAGTCTACTCCAACACCGGCGGCCAGTCCTCCAAGGCCACGCCCACCGGGGCCATCGCCAAGTTCGCCGCGGCCGGCAAGCAGATCCGCAAGAAGGACCTGGCCCGGATGCTGATGACCTACGGCTACGTCTACGTCGCCGCCGTGGGCATGGGCGCGAACAAGAACCAGTTCCTCAAGGCCCTGACCGAGGCCGAGAGCTACAAGGGACCGTCGATCATCATCGCCTACGCCCCCTGCATCAACCAAGGGCTGAAGAAGGGCATGGGCAAGACCCAGGAGCAGACACAGAAGGCCGTGGAATCCGGCTACTGGCCCCTGTTCCGCTACGACCCCCGTCGGGCCCTGCGCGGCGAAAACCCGCTGGTCATCGACTCCAAGGCCCCGGACGGCACCATCCAGGACTTCCTGCTGACCGAAAACCGCTTCGCGGCCCTGGCCAAGTCCAACCCCGAAGACGCCAAGAAGCTGCGCGAGGCCGTGGACCACGAGGTCAACGAGCGTTGGCGGATCCTGAACCTGATGGCCGAGGCCAACCCCTACAGCGAAACCGATGTCGCCCCGCTGCCGGCCTGCGTGCTCACGGACACCGCGGAACACACCACCCCGGACACGAACATCGAACCCTGCGACTCCGGGCGGGGAGAGTAACACCCGTCAAACAATCGCCTCACTGAGCCTTAGAGGCGCTTCTTCAACAAACAAGAACGCCGGGTCCATTTTTTATGGACCCGGCGTTCTTGTTGTCCTCAGTCTTCTGGCTGCATGTTCCGCCCGATTCGAGTCGGCCTTTCCGTTTTTTCAGACACATCCTCTTTTTCGGACATTCTCGCATCCGATTGCGAATCATGCCGGGCGACTTGTCCGGAGCAGTGCTTTCGAGTAACAACGCTGATCAGGAGTAAATCCGACGAGGGAACTCAGAATACGATAGGGGCACGGCATACGGGGCCAACGAGGTCTCCTGCCTCATGTCGGGACAAGGCGTCTTTTTTTCCGGACTCGAACTCGGCCCGCGAAGGAACATATTATTCGCGAACCATCTGGTTTTACTCGTTCTTCCGTCGCCATCCAGCGACACAATTCAGGCACGTTTTTTGATAAGAGGACTGCGAACATGTCGCGGTTTTCTTCGGCCGAGGCTGGTCCCGCCCCGATCCGTCACCATGTTCGGGCGAAGAGATGGGCTGAAGGCCGATGTATATGGTGGAAGGCTTGCAGCCCTGGTTGTTGGATTAACTTATTTCAAGGAGGAGTTGAAACATGTCCATTGGAGTCCTGGCACTTATCGCCGCATTACCCATTGCCCTGGCCCTGGTGCTGATGGTCGGCTTTCGCTGGCCGGCCACCAAGGCCATGCCGCTGGCTTGGTTGGTCACCGCCGTGGCCGGCGTCGCCGTCTGGAGCCTTCCGGTCGGCTACGTCGCCGCACTGTCCATTCAAGGCGTGATCACGGCCATCGGCATTTTGATCATTGTTTTCGGTGCAATTTTAATTCTGCATACCCTGCGCGATTCCGGCGGCATGGAAACCATCCAGTGCGGAATGCAGAGCATTTCTCCGGACATGCGCGTACAGGCCATCATCATCGGCTACCTGTTCGCGGCCTTTATTGAAGGCGCGGCGGGCTTCGGCACCCCCGCGGCCCTGGCCGCACCGCTGCTCCTGGCCCTGGGCTTCCCGCCCCTGGCCGCGGCGGTCATCTGCCTGGTCTTCAACTCCTTCCCCGTCACCTTCGGCGCGGTGGGCACGCCGGTAATCATCGGCCTGACCTTCCTGCGCGACCTGGTGGGCGACGCCGTGGCCAGCGGGGCCGTGGGCGTGAACTTCACCAGCTATGAGTCCTTCGGCATGCTCATCGGCCAGTGGGCCACCCTGATGCACCTGCCGATGATCTTCATCCTGCCCATCTTCATGCTCGGCTTCATCTCCCGCTTCTTCGGCCCGAACCGCTCCTGGTCCGAAGGCTTCGGCGCCTGGAAATTCTGCGTCTTCGCCGCTGTGGCCTTCACCGTCCCCTACCTGATCTTCGCCTGGTTCCTGGGTCCGGAATTCCCGTCCCTGATCGGCGGTCTGGTCGGCCTGGGCGTGGTGGTCTGGGGCGCCAAGCGCGGCATCGCCGTGCCCAAGGACACCTGGACCTTCGGTTCCCAGAAGAACTGGGATCCGGAATGGACCGGCACGGTCAGCACCGCTGCCGAAGGCTGCAAGTTCGAAGCCCGGATGAGCCAGTTCAAGGCCTGGATGCCCTACGTGCTCATCGGCATCATCCTGGTGCTCACCCGGATCAACGAGCTGGGACTCAAGGCCTGGCTCTCCTCCAAAAGCATCGCCTGGACCGGCATCCTGGGCTATGAATCCGTCAGCGGTTCCATCGCCTACCTCTACCTGCCCGGCACCATTCCGTTCATGCTCGTGGCCATCCTGACCATCTTCATCCACGGCATGCCCGGCGACAAGGTCAAGACCGCCTGGGTGGATTCCATCAAGAAGATGAAAAACCCGGCCATCGCCCTGTTCTTCGCCGTGGGTCTGGTCTCCATCTTCCGCGGGTCCGGCATCGGCGATCTGGCCCTGAACCCCAACGCCTACCCCTCCATGCCTCTGGCCATGGCCAGTGCATTGTCTGAATTGGTGGGCCAAGGCTGGCCGATGTTCGCCTCCTTCGTCGGCGGCCTGGGAGCCTTCATCACCGGTTCGAACACGGTGTCCAACCTGCTCTTTGCCGAGTTCCAGTGGGGCATGGCCACTCAGCTTGATCTGCCCCGCCAGATCATCGTCGCGGCCCAGGCCGTGGGCGGCGGCATGGGCAACATGGTCTGCATCCACAACATCGTGGCCGTGTGCGCCGTGGTCGGCCTGTCCGGACAGGAAGGCGCCATCCTGCGCAAGACCTTCTGGCCCTTCCTGCTCTACGGAGTGGTCGTGGGCTTGATGGTCATCCTGCTGCTGAACATCCTGCCGGCCAACCTCTTCTAAACCTGCATCCCTCCCCGGGCGGACCAACGTCCGCCCGGGGAACCTCCGCCAGATTGGCTCAAGGCTCGTTTCAAGGCTTGATGGGCACGGCTCATGCCCCAAAACTTTTCGTGAGCAGTGACCATTGAAACTTGAACCCCACGCAAAGGAGATTTGCAATGATCAGAGATGCGTTAAAGAATGAATTCCAGCGGATCGTCGGCAAGGACAACGTGATGACCGAGCCTGCCGAATTGCACGCCTATTCCTACGATTCCGCGGTCCTGGATCAGACCCAACCGGCCATCGTGGTCCGCCCGGAGAATTCCGAAAGCCTGGGTCAGGTGGTCAGGCTGTGCAACGAGAACGGCCTGAAGCTGACTGTGCGCGGAGCCGGGACCAACCTGTCCGGCGGAACCATCCCCCACCCCGGCGGCGTGGTCTGCCTGACCACTGCGCTGGATAAAGTCCTGGAGATCAACGAGGAAGATCTCTACGCCGTGGTCCAGCCCGGCGTGGTCACGGCCAAGTTCGCGGCCCAGGTGGCCGCCAAGGGCCTGCTTTACCCGCCGGACCCCGGCTCCCAGGCCGTCTCCACCCTGGGCGGCAACGTGGCCGAGAACGCCGGGGGCCTGCGCGCCCTGAAGTACGGCGTGACCAAGGACTATGTCATGGGCGTGGACTTTTTCGACGTCAACGGCGAGCTGATTCGCTCCGGGGGAAAGACCGTGAAATGCGTCACCGGTTATAATCTGGCCGGACTGATGATTGCATCGGAAGGCACTCTGGGCGTATTCGAAAAGCTGACTCTGAAGCTGGTTCCGCCGCCTGCCGCCTACAAGGCCATGATGGCCGTATTCCCGGACGTGATGGACGCGTCCCGGGCCGTGGCCGCAATTATTGCCAACAAGATCGTTCCGGCCACCTTGGAATTCATGGACAACTTCACCATCCGCACCGTGGAGAACTTCCGCAAGGCCGGCCTGCCCGTGGATGCCGCGGCCATGCTGCTCATCGAGGTGGACGGCCACCCGGCCCAGGTGGAGGACGACGCGGCCAAGGTAGAATCCATCTGCAAGGACAACAAGGCCATCAGCGTCCGCGTGGCCAAGGATGACGCCGAGCGCAACGCGGTCTGGCAAGCCCGCCGCGACGCTCTTCCGGCTCTGGCCCGGGTCAAACCGACCACGGTCCTGGAAGACGCCACCGTACCCCGCTCCAAAATTCCAGCCATGATGCAGGCCCTGGACAAGATCGCCAAGAAGTACGACCTGACCATCGGCACCTTCGGCCACGCCGGGGACGGCAACCTGCACCCGACCATCCTCACGGACAAGCGCGACCAGAAGGAATGGCACAGAGTTGAAGCGGCCATCGACGCCATCTTCGAGGAAGCCCTGGCCCTGGGCGGCACCTTGTCCGGCGAGCACGGCATCGGTCTGGCCAAATCCAAATACCTGAAAAACGAATACGGCGTAGGGGCCATCAACTACTCCCGCAGGATGAAGAGCGTGCTCGACCCCAACAACATCCTCAACCCGGGCAAAATCCTCGGCCCCTTGCTCGCCTAATCGGAGGACATTATGGCCGACATTAAAAAACTCGTATCCATGCTTAAGGAGCTGGACGACCTGCTCACCGGCTGCATGCGCTGCGGCATGTGCCAGGCCCAGTGCCCGGTCTTCGCCCAGACCGGCCGGGAAACCGACGTCACCCGCGGCAAATTAGCTTTGCTCTCCGGTTTGTCCGAGGAAATCCTCAAGGACCCGGAAGAGGTCAATGAAAAGCTCCAGCGCTGCCTGCTCTGCGGCACCTGCGAGGCCAACTGTCCCTCCGGGGTCAAGGTCACGGACATCTTTCTGCGCGCCCGGGCGATTCTCACCGGCTACCTGGGCTTGCCGCCCACTCAGCGCCTGATCTTCCGTCGGTTGCTGACCAACCCGAAACTGATGAACAACCTGCTCTCCCTGGGGTCGTCCTTGCAGGGCCTGTTCACCAAGGATGCGGACAGCGTCATCGGAACGTCCTGCGCCCGGTTCAACGCCCCGTTGATCGCGGACCGGCATTTCAAGAAGCTGGCTTCGAAGTCACTCCATTCCCAGACTCCCCACAAGGACACCCCTCCGGGAAAGTCCGGTCTGCGTGTGGCCTTTTTTCCAGGCTGCGTCACGGACAAGGTTTTTCCCCAGGTGGGCCAGGCCGTGCTGAAGGTCATGGAGCACCATCAGGTCGGGGTGTTCATGCCGCCCAATCAGGCCTGTTGCGGCATCCCGGCCCTGTCCAGCGGCGAAACCGAGGTCTTCGACAACCTGGTCCGCCAGAACCTGGACCTGTTCGCCAAAGGTAAATGGGACTACCTGATCACCCCCTGCGCCACCTGCACGGCCACCATTCATGAGCTTTGGCCCAAATACTACGGGGACAAGATGGACGCGGTCCGGGTCAAGGACCTCGCAGACAAGGTCATGGACGTCAGCCAGTTTCTTACCGACGTCCTGAAGGTCGCTCCGAAAGAAGCCGTAAGCCCGACCAAGGTGGCCTACCACGATCCCTGTCACCTGCGGAACACGTTGAAGATCACGGCCCAACCGCGCCAAATCCTGGCCGCCGGAGGTAAATACGCCGCTGCAGAGCTGCCCGGAGGCCCCTCCTGCTGCGGGTCCGGCGGCAGCTTCAACATCAAGCACTACAAGCTGTCCGACGTCATCGGGCGCAAAAAAGCCGAAAGCATCGCCGCCACCGGCGCCAAGATCGCTGCCACCAGTTGCCCGGCCTGCATGCTCCAGATTTCGGACATGCTGTCCAAGTCCGGACATTCGATTCCCGTAAAGCACGTGGTGGAATTGTACGCGGAAACGTTGTAACGGGTAGGGGCGAATTTGTTCTCATTTCCTAGTGGGTATTCGGATCGGTATCGAAATCGAAATCGTGATCGAAATCGATTTCTGATACATTTCCGATTTCGATAGCGATTCCGATTTCGATAGCGATTTCGATTTCGATGAGAGAACAGATTCGCCCCTGCACCACCTCAAACCAAAGGACCCTCGCCCATGGCCAAGAACCTCTACGTCATCAACACGGAATCCCGCAGCGGCAAATCGGCCATTTGTCTCGGCCTGATGCAGATGCTCATGCGCCATATCCGGCGGGTGGGATTTTTTCGACCGATCATCAGCGCCCAGGGCAACGGCAAGCGGG
This sequence comes from Desulfonatronum zhilinae, assembly GCF_900182865.1. Taxonomy (NCBI): domain Bacteria; kingdom Pseudomonadati; phylum Thermodesulfobacteriota; class Desulfovibrionia; order Desulfovibrionales; family Desulfonatronaceae; genus Desulfonatronum; species Desulfonatronum zhilinae. The sequence goes on along the minus strand of NZ_FXUJ01000012.1, from coordinate 37,660 downwards.
ATCACGACACCAACCTGATCCTGACCCAGTTCCACCTCAACGAAACCTACCAGGACGCCTACGCCTACACCCTGGAACAGGCCCGGGACCTGATCAATCAAGGCGAACACGCCCTGCTGATGGAGAACATCCTGGCCAAGTACAAGGCCCTGGAAACCCGGTACGACTTCATTCTCTGCGAGGGCTCGGACTTTATCGGCGGAGATTCGGCCTTTGAGTTCGACATCAACGCGGAAATCGCCGCCAACCTCGGCTCGCCGGTGATCCTGGTGGCCAACGGCCAGAACAAGACCCCGAAACAAATCGTGGCCCAGACCCAGATCGCCATCGATACCTTTTCCGAAAAAGGCCTGGACGTCCTGGCCACCATCGTCAATCGGGCCGAGAGCCTGGACAAGGACGAAATCATCGGAGGCCTGCGCTGCAAGTACCGGGTGCACGAGGAATGCCTGACCTACGCCATCCCCGAGGTGTCTTCCCTGGGCAAACCGACCATCAACGACATCCGCAAATGGCTGGACGCCGAGGTGATCGCCGGCGGAGACCTGCTGGACGTCCAGGTGGACGACTACGTGGTGGCCGCCATGCAGGTGAACAATTTTCTGCAGTACGTTTCCAAGAATTCCATGGTCATTACCCCTGGAGACCGGTCGGACATCCTCCTGGGCTGTATCGCCACCCGGCAATCCCAGACCTATCCCGAGGTCGCGGGGATCGTGCTCACCGGCGGGATCAAGCCTCCGGAATCCGTGATGAAGCTTTTGGACGGCTGGACCGGCGTGCCCATGCCCATTCTCTCGGCCAAGGGGCACACCTACAAGACCACCAGAACCTTGATGGAAATGTACGGACGAATCGAGCCGGAGGACCAGAAGAAGATCGCCACGGCCCTGGGATCTTTTGAGGAGCACGTGGACACCGCGGAACTTTTTCAGCGCCTGGAGACGAAAAAATCCACCAAGGTCACCCCGGTGATGTTCGAGTACAGCCTGATCGAAAAAGCCAAGGCCGAACGCCGGCACATCGTGCTCCCCGAAGGCGCGTCCACCCGCATTCTCCAGGCCGCGGACATCCTGCTGCGCCGCGGCATCGCGGACCTGACCATCCTCGGACAGCCGGACGCCATTCGGGCCAAGGCCGCTCAGATGGGGCTGTCCCTGGACAAGGCCACGTTCATCGACCCGGCCGCCTCGGACTACTTCGAGGACTACTGGAAGACCTACTACGATTTGCGCAAAAGCAAGGGCATGACCGAGGAAGTAGCCCACGACACCATGGCCGAGGCCACCTATTTCGGGACCATGATGGTTCAAAAAGGGCATGCCGACGGGATGGTCTCCGGCTCCATCACCACCACCCAGCAGACCATCCGTCCGGCCTTGCAGTTCATCAAGACCAGGCCGGGCATCTCCCTGGTCTCCTCGGTCTTTTTCATGTGCATGTCCGACCGGGTCCTGGTCTTCGGCGACTGCGCCGTGAACCCCAACCCCACGGCCCGACAGTTGGCGGAAATCGCCGTGGCTTCCGCGGACACCGCCGTTCAGTTCGGCGTTGACCCCAGGATTGCCATGCTTTCCTACTCCACCGGCGAATCCGGTTCGGGCCAGGAAGTCGAAAAGGTCCGGGAAGCTACAACCATCGCCAAAGAGATGGCTCCGGAACTGCTCATCGAAGGACCGATCCAGTACGACGCGGCCTACGACCCGGACGTGGCCATGACCAAAATGCCCGATTCCCAGGTGGCCGGAAGGGCCACGGTGTTCATCTTTCCGGACCTGAACACCGGCAACAACACCTACAAGGCCGTGCAGCGGGCCGCCAACGCCATCGCCATCGGCCCGGTGCTCCAGGGTCTGAACAAACCGGTCAACGACCTCTCCCGCGGCTGCACCGTGCCGGACATCGTCAACACCGTGGCCATCACCGCCATCCAGGCCCAGCACACTGAAAATATTAAATAAAAATTTAACAATAACACCACGTCAACTATATCTGAAGGGAAGATTCATGAAGATCCTCATCCTCAACTCCGGCAGTTCCTCCGTCAAATATCAACTTCTGGACATGGCCGGACAAATCGTTCTGGCCTCGGGACTGGTGGAACGCATCGGCGAGGCCACCAGCAAGGTCAAGCATGTCCGCCGCCCGGGCACGGACCAGGAACAGGCCTTTAACGAGGCCATGTCCATTCCGGATCATGCCACGGGTCTGGCCAAGGTGGTGGAACTGATCACCGGGCAAAGCACTGGAGTGATCGCCGCGGTTTCCGAAATCCAAGGCATCGGCCACCGGATCGTCCACGGCGGCGAGGCCTTCAGCGCCCCGACCCTGGTGGACGAGGCCGTGATCGAGGGCATCAAGGCCCAGATTCCTCTGGCCCCCTTGCATAACCCCGGAGGGCTGGCCGGCATCGAGACCGCGCTGCGGCTGATGCCCGGCGTGCCCAACGTGGCCGTGTTCGACACGGCCTTTCACCAGACCATGGCCCCGGAAGCCTACCGCTACGCCATTCCCAAGGAACTTTACACCGAACTGAAGATCCGCCGCTACGGCTTCCACGGCACGTCCCATTTCTACGTGGCCAAGCAGTGCGCAAAGATGTTGGGCAAGCCGCTTCAGGAAACCACCTGCGTGACCGTGCATCTGGGTAACGGCTGCTCCATGGCCGCGATCAAGAACGGCAAATGCATCGACACCAGCATGGGCCTGACCCCGTTGGCCGGACTGGTCATGGGCACGCGCTCCGGCGACGTGGACCCGGCCCTGCATGCCTTCCTGGCGGACAACAAGGGGCTGAGCATTCGCGAGATCGACACGCTGCTGAACAAGGACAGCGGCCTCAAGGGGATGTGCGGAAGCAACGACATGCGCGACATCCACGATCTGATCGCCCGGGGCGACGCCGACGCCCAACTGGCCCTGCGGGTCTTCTGCCGCCGGGTGACCCAATACATCGGACAGTATCTGGCCTTGCTGGACGGGGCCGACGCCATCTGCTTCACGGCAGGAATCGGTGAAAACGATTCCGCGGTCCGCCGTCTGTCCTGCGCGACTCTTGGCGGGCTGGGCGCGGTGCTGGACACTCATCGTAACGCCGAGACCCCCCGGGGGCAGGCAGCGGAAATCAGCACCGCCAACAGCCTGATCAAAATCTTCATCATTCCCACCAACGAAGAGTTGGAAATCGCCACCCAGACCATGGAAGTCCTGGGAAATAAGGAGGCTGAGCGTGAGTCAGGAACACATTGAACTCTTTACCAAAAAAGCCGAAGCCGTTTCCGCTGTCGTGAAGCGGATCGGCAAACTGGACGAGGCCTACGCCTACGCCGTGGACGTCTGTCTGAACAAGGACGCCTGTCAACTGCTGCTCTCCGGCTGCGAAAACGCCATTTCCGACGAAGCCTCGGACCTGTGCGTGGCCAAGGCGGCGGACAAGGTCATGGCCGCGCCCAAGCTGACCGACGACCAGTACGCGGAACTGGCCAAGGCAGCGGAAAAGGCCGGAGTGAAGCTCATCGCCGACGGCCTGCGCGGCCATCTGGCCGGGATCGACATCGGATTCGCCGTGGCCGACCTGGGGCTGGCCGAAACCGGTTCCCTGGTGCTGGACTCCTCTTCCGAGGATCTGCGGTTGTCCACCATGATCAGCGAGATCAACGTGGTGGTCCTGCCCCTGTCCAAGCTGCGGGCCACCAGCTACGAGGCCGAGGCCGAGCTGCTGCCCATGATGCAAAAGGCCCCCAACTACCTGGCCTTCATCACCGGGGCCAGCCGGACCGCGGACATTGAACGGGTGCTGGCCATCGGGGTCCACGGACCATTGGAACTGCACATCCTGCTCTGGGAGGACGCGTAATGCAAACAGCCGTCAAAATAGAAGAATATCTCCAGGAAGTCGAAGAATCCCTGGGCAACGAGTTTCAGCGCAAGGCCCTGGACACCTTTGCCGTGGCCTATCGCACCGGTCGGGCCAACGCCTTTACAGGAATGGACGTCAAGGGCCTGATTGAGGAAATCGCCCAGGCCAAGGACGACGGCATCCGGCGCATGGACGAGCTGTACCGGCAGTTCAAGCAAAAGGCCGAATCCATGGGCGTCCACGTCCATCTGGCCGAGACAGCGGAAGAGGCCAACCGGATCATCGCCCGCATCGCCAAGGACAACGACTGTAAAAAGGTGATCAAGGCCAAGTCCATGACCGCGGAGGAAACCCACCTCAACAACCACCTGGAAGCCGAGGGTCTGAAGGTCGTGGAATCGGACCTGGGCGAGTGGATCATCCAAATGCGCGGCGAAGGCCCGTCGCACATGGTCATGCCGGCCATCCATCTCTCCCGCTACCAGGTGGCCGACCTCTTCGCCGGGGTGACCAAAAAGGAGCAGGACCCGGACATCCAGAAGCTGGTCAAGGTGGCCCGTCGCGAGCTGCGCAAGGAATACGTGGAAGCGGACATGGGCATCTCCGGAAGCAACTTCGCCGTGGTGGAAACCGGGACCATCGGCCTGGTGACCAACGAGGGCAACGCCCGCCTGGCCACTACCCTTCCCCGGGTCCACGTGGCTCTGGTGGGTCTGGAAAAGCTGACCCCCACCCTGCACGACGCCTTGCGCATCCTCCGCGCCCTGCCCCGCAACGCCACCGGCCAGCAGATCACCTCCTACGTGACCTGGATCACCGGTCCCAACGAGTGCAAGAGTGCGCCGGACAACAAGAAGGTCATGCACGTGGTCTTCCTGGACAACGGCCGCAAAAAGCTGGCCAAGGACAAGGATTTCGCCCAGATCCTGCGCTGCATTCGCTGCGGGGCCTGTGCCAACGTCTGTCCGGTCTACCGTCTGGTGGGCGGCCATAAGTACGGCCATGTCTACATCGGGGCCATCGGCCTGATCATGACCTACTTCTTTCACGGCAAGGACAAAGCCAAGTTCCTGGTTCAGAACTGCGTGAACTGCGGAGCCTGCAAGGAGGTCTGCGCAGCGGGCATCGACCTGCCCCGGCTGATCAAGGAAATCCATGCCATGATCCAGGACGAGGACGGCCACCCGGCCCAGTCCAAGCTGATGGGCATGGTCCTCAAGAATCGCACCCTGTTCCATACCCTGCTCAAAAACATGCGCTGGGCTCAGAAGCCCTTTGCCGAGCGCGACGGCCAGTACATCCGGCACCTGCCCACCGTGTTCATGAAGGAAAAGGATCAGGATTTCCGCAAACTGCCGACCATCGCGGACAAGGCCTTTCGCGACGAATGGAAGGCCATCAAGCCCAAGGTGGTCAACCCCACGCTGCGGGTGGCCCTGTTCTCGGGCTGCGTTCAGGACTTCGTCTATCCCGAACAAATGAAGGCCGCGGTGAAAATCATCGCCTCCACCGGAACCGTGGAGCTGGATTATCCCATGCAGCAGTCCTGCTGCGGCCTGCCGGTGAACATGATGGGCGAAAAGCAGGCGGCCGTCGAGGTGGCCCGGCAGAACGTGCAGGCATTCGATCCGAGCCGGTACGACTACATCATGACCATGTGCGCCTCCTGCGCCTCGCATCTCAAGCACGGCTATCCCAAGCTGCTGGAGAACGAGACCGCTTTGGCCTCCAAGGTGGCCCAATTCGCGGACAAGATCATTGATTTCAGCTCCCTTATCCACGATGTCCTGCAAATCTCGTCCATGAAGTTCAACCATTCCGGCAAACGCATCGGCTACCACGCCCCCTGTCACCTGTGCCGGGGCCTGGAAGTCCGCGAAGCGCCGAGGGAGGCCATCAACATGGCCCACGACTACGTGCCGACCTCCGAAGAGGAAGTCTGCTGCGGCTTCGGCGGTTCCTACTCCATGAAGTTCCCGGCCATCTCCAAGACCCTGCTGGCCAAGAAGATGGCCAACCTGGAAGCCGGAGACATCTCCGCCGTGGCCACGGACTGCCCGGGCTGCGTTATGCACATCCGCGGCGGCATGAAGGCCGCGGGCAAGGACATCGAAGTCAAACACGTGGCCGAACTGCTGGCCGAACGGTTGCGCTAGACCGCCCCTCCAACGGCCGGGAGCAATCCCGGCCGTTTTTTTGTCCCCCCACAATGGCAAAAATCGGCACGAAACTTGGCACTTTTCCTACGCGCCAAGCCGTGATATGTTTCTCGTTCACTTCGCGAGTCGAGATGAACGTACCAATCGCCACAATAGTGAAACACCACGACATATTGCATGTAGGCCTCGGGCGTGGCCCGAAATGGATCGAAAAGGAGTGAAGAGAATGACCCTGCGTGAGCTTGTTTCCAGGACCCGCAGTTTCCGGCGTTTTTATGAAAACCACCCGCTCACGCTGGCAACCCTGGAGGATTTGGTGGACACGGCGAGGCTGACGGCCTCCGCGGCCAATCTGCAACCCTTGCGGTACATGATCAGCGTCGATGCCCACGTCAACGCCCAAATTTTCCCTCACTTGGCCTGGGCCGCCTATCTCAAGGACTGGAACGGGCCGGAGGAGGGAGAGCGCCCCACGGGTTACATCATCGTCCTTGGAGATCAGCGCTACGCAAAAACCTCGGCCTGGGATCTGGGCATCGCGGCCCAGACCATCCTCCTGGGTTCCACGGAATTGGGCTTAGGCGGATGTATGATCGGCTCCCTCAAAAAGGACGCTCTGGCCGCGACCCTGGAGACGCCCGAGGGCTTTGAAATCCTGATGGTCATCGCTCTGGGTCGGCCCAAGGAAAAGATCGTGCTGGAACGTCTCGGCGAGGCCGGCGACATAAAGTATTGGCGAGACGAAAAAGGCGTCCACCACGTTCCCAAGCGCGATTTGGACTCCATTTTGTTGCGCCGTTTCGGCGACAACTGAACCATCTTCCCCCCAATCTTCCCTCTGGAGACGCTTTGACCACCTCCATCACATCCACCTCGGCCGACGTGATCATCATCGGCGGCGGACCGGCCGGTCTGTTCGCCGCGTACCATCTGGCCGAGAACACGGACCTGAAGATCATGCTTGTGGACAAGGGCCGATCCCCCTTGCGCCGATCCTGCCCCATCGGCCAAAAGCAAAGTCCGACCTGCCATCATTGCAAGCCCTGCAACATTCTCTCCGGAATCGGCGGGGCCGGTCTGTTTTCCGACGGCAAGCTGAATTTCATCCACATCCTCGGCAAGACGGACCTGACCCAGTTCCTCTCTCCGGACCAAGCCAGGGAACTGATCCGGGAAACCGAAACGGTCTTCACCCAATTCGGCATGGACGGCCCGGTCTACCCCACGGATATGGAAAAAGCACGGGAGATCCGCAAACAAGCCAAAAAAGCCGGAATCGACCTGCTCCTGATCCGCCAGAAGCACCTGGGCAGCGACAAACTGCCCGACCACATCGCGGCCATGGCCGAGCACATCCAGCGCAAGGGCGTAATCATCCGCACCAACGAGGATGTTCGGGAAATCCTGGTGGACCAGGGCCGCGTCGGCGGAGTGGTCACCGAAAAGGCAACCTTGCGGTGTCGGCACGTGGTTCTGGCCCCCGGCCGGGTCGGAGCTGATTGGGCCGGACGAATCGCCCAGGCCCACGGCATCAACCTGACCCAACGCGGCATTGAGGTCGGCGTGCGCGTGGAGGTGCACAACGACATCCTCTACGACCTGACCAGCGTGATCTACGATCCGACCTTCTTCATCCAGACCCGGAAATACGACGACCAAACCCGGACCTTCTGCACCAACCGCGGCGGATACGTTTCCTTGGAGAACTACCAGAACTTCGTCTGCGTCAACGGCCACGCCTACCTGGACAAGAAGTCCGAAAACAGCAACTTCGCCTTTCTCTCCAAAGTGGTGCTCACCGAACCGGTCACGGACAACCAGGCCTACGGCGAGTCCATCGGCAAGCTGGCCAGTCTGATCGGCGGCGGCAAGCCCATCCTGCAACGTTTCGGCGACCTCAAGCGCGGGCGGCGCAGCACCTGGAACCGGATATCCAAGGGGTTCATCCGCCCCACCCTCTCCAACGTCACCTGCGGCGACATCGCCATGGCCCTGCCCGAACGCATCCTGACCAACCTCGTGGAAGGGCTGGAAAAGCTCAACTGCGTCGTCCCTGGCGTGGCCAACGACGAAACCCTGCTCTACGCTCCGGAGATCAAATTTTTCGCCACCCAGATGGAGACCGACGCCGACCTGCGCACCTCCCTGCCCGGCATGTTCGTGGCTGGGGACGGCCCCGGCGTGGCCGGCAACATCGTCTCCGCCGCGGCCACCGGACTGCTGGCGGCCAAGGGGATCATCAAAGACCTGAATTGATCGCGACGCGGCGACTAATAGGCTCCTCGCGCCCCACGATAATAGGGCCGGTTTCCCCAGGGAAAGCCGGCCTTTTTGCTTGTCGTGTCCGTCGAAAATACCGTCTTAAAAAACCCGTATCATGGCATTTTTGATCTCAGCTCTCATCCTCTACCGGATCGGAATCGAAATCTAAATCGTGATCGAAATCGATTTCTGAGAACTTCCCGATTTCGATGATATCCAGCCCACCCAGGATGGTATCCCTTGAGTGCCCTACAGCCTATAAAACTGGAATTATTGCAATTTTGCAGAGAGCAAAGTCGCCCTGAGCCCCGCGTCTCCGGACTTGATTTTCTCGTCGCCTGTTGTTAATTATAACTGTTTATAGCTTAAGACTGGATAATCGTGAACAGAAAAAGAGGAACCGGATATGACCCGAAAAGACCGTACCGAAGGCATCTATAGTCGCCGGGAAGTACTGGATGAAAGCGAACGCAGGCAATATTACCAGATCCACCTCAAGGATCTGCTGACCTACGCCTACAGGTACTCCGAAGACGTCAAGAAGCGCTTCGACCGGGCCCAGTTCAGCCCGGACAAATTTAAGGTGCTCAACGACCTGAAGCACATCCCGATCATCAAGAAAAAGGAACTGATTTTCTTGCAGACCATGGGACCGCGCCTGGGTGGGTTGCTGACCAAGGATCTGGGCGAGCTGCGCCGGATTTTTCTCTCCCCCGGCCCCATTTTCGACCCCGAGGACCGCGTCGACGATTACTGGGGCTGGACCGAAGGCTTTTACGCCGCCGGATTTCGCCCCGGAGACGTAAACATGATCACCTTCAACTACCACCTCGCCCCCGCCGGACTGATGTTTGAGGAGCCGCTGCGCAGCCTGGGCTGCGCCGTGGTCCCCGCCGGCCCCGGAAACACCAACACCCAGCTGGACATCATGCAGAAGCTGCGGATCACCGGGTACATCGGCACACCCAGCTACCTGATGCACCTGGCCCAAAAGGGCGAGGAAGCCGGGTTGAACCTGCGCAAGGATCTGTACCTGGAAGTGGCCTTTGTCACCGGCGAGAAGTTCCCGGAAAAGCTGCGCAACAACCTGGAAAAAAAGTTCGACATCATCATGCGCCAGGGCTACGGCACCGCGGACGTTGGCTCCATCGGCTATGAATGCTTCCACAAGAACGGATTGCACGTCTCCAACCGCGTTTTCGCGGAGATCTGCCATCCGGACACCGGCATTCCGCTTAAGGACGGCGAGGTCGGCGAAATCGTGGTCACGGCTTTCAACAAGACCTACCCGCTGATCCGGCTCTCCACCGGAGACCTGTCCTACATCGACCGGGCGCCCTGCCCTTGCGGCCGCTCCTCGCCTCGCCTGGGCAACATCGTCGGCCGCGTGGACACCACAGCCCGGATCAAGGGGATGTTCGTCTACCCCCACCAGGTCGAACAGGTCATGGCCTCTTTCGAGGAAATCAAACGCTGGCAGATCGAGGTGACCAACCCCGGCGGCATCGACGAATTGACGCTGTACATTGAGGCCAGCCAGTTCAAGCGGGAGAACGAGCTCTTCCACCATTTTCGCGAGAAGATCGGCCTGCGACCGGACCTGAAAGTCGTGGCTCCGGGTTCGCTTCCAGCTCAAATCCGTCCCATTGAGGACAAGCGCAAGTGGGATTGATCTCCCTTCGGGCGCTGCCGGCGGTTCTGGTTCTCCTGATCCTTCTGAACCTGAACGTCGGCTGCGCCCGCCTTCTCCCTCCAAGCCCCCCCATCCCCGAAACCGTTACGACACCGCGGCCGGGCACGCTCTTCCTGGCCGACGGGCGTCAGGTCGAACCATCCGAACTGACGGCCCTGGTCGCGTCCCACGATTTCATCCTGATCGGCGAGTCCCACGCCAACGCCTGCGACCAGCAGTTCCAGGCCGATGCCTTGAGCGCCCTGGCCCGATCAGACCTGCCCCTCGCCGTTGGGCTGGAGATGGTTCCTTGGTCCGCCCAGGAAGTCCTGGACGCGTTTCATCGGGGCGAGGTCGGCCTGGATGAACTGGAAGATCGGTTGAGCTGGCAGGAATACTGGGGTTACAACTTTTCCTTCTATCGTCCGATCCTGGCTCAAGCCAAAGAGTCCGGCATTCCGGTCTACGGTCTGAACGTGCCCAAGGACCTGCTGCACCGGATTCGTGCCGACGGCCTGGAGACCATCCCCACCGATGAACGCGGCCTGCTCCCATCAACGTTGATCCCGCCCCCCCCGCCGCAGCAGGCCATAATTGAAGAAGAGTACCTTCGGCATGTGGAGTTGATGCCGGACCGGACCATGGAAGCCGGGTTCGACCTGGAGCGATTCATGATGATCCAGTCCCTCTGGGATACCCAGATGGCCCATGCCGCGATCCAGCGGCGCGGAGCGGAGGAAACCATGGTCATCCTGACCGGAGCGGCCCATGTGGAAGACGGTCACGGGATTGCCTATCGACTCGGACTGCTGGGCGACGCCCCCCGGAGCCTGTCCCTGATCCCCTGGCGCGGCGGTCCGGTCCCGGCCCCCACGGCCGGAGATTTCTTTTTCTACTGCCCGGAGCCGCCGAGACGTCTGGGCTTGCTCATCGCCTGGGTCGAGGACCAGGTAATCGTCACCGGCGTGATTCCAAACTCCCTGGCCCAGGCAGCCGGATTGCAACCCGGAGACGTCCTGCTCGCCGCCGACGACCTACCCATCACAACCCTGGAAGTCCTGCACCGCGCAGGAGTTCAGGCCAAAAGCGAACAACGCCCCTTGCGCCTGAAGGTACTCCGAGACGGCGACCACTTAACCATACCCATCTCCTCCCCCTGAGGACCTCACCACCAACTCTTCCGTCTTCCGCTTCCAGAATCCTGAATCACGACTCCTGCCGCCAACCATGCCTGAACTGCCTGAAGTGGAAACCATTGCCCGGGGGCTCCGGCCTCTGCTCACAGGCCGGACCGTCACCGGAGTGACGCACATCGCCGCACATTTGGTCAAGGGCGGCGACTTGGCCCAAAAGGTGATAGGGCGGACCATCCGCGGGGTCTCCCGCCGGGGCAAACTGTTGTTTCTGAATTTTCCGGACCAGGACGTGATGGCCTTTCACCTGCGCATGACCGGGAGGCTGGGCCTCATGCCCTCGGGCCTTCCTCCTGCCTTGCACGTGCATTTGTTGTTGAACCTGGACGACGGGACCGCGCTCTATTTTCAGGACCAACGCAAGTTCGGGACCTGCGGCCTGTTTTCCAGCGAGGAGTTGGAGCGATGGCCCTTTTATCGCGACCTCGGGCCGGAACCGTTGGGGTTGGATTTGGAGACGTTCGCGAAGCGGATCAGTGGGGAGAAAGGCCGGAGCAAGGCCCGGATTAAAGCACTATTGCTGGATCAGCGGATCATTGCCGGAATCGGCAACATTTATGCCGATGAAAGCCTCTTTCGAGCGGGCATCCATCCGGCGGCGCCAGCGAACCTGATCGTCCCGGAACGCCTGGCCCGCCTTCTGGACAGCCTCCAGAGCGTCTTGACCGAGGCCATCGCCGCTGGAGGAAGTTCCATCCGGGACTACCGCACCGCAGCGGGGCTTGTGGGGACGTTTCAGAACACCTTTCAAGTCTACGGGCGGGGAGGCCTACCCTGCAAGCAGTGCGGCACGCCCATCCAGACCGCCAAGATCGCCGGTCGGACCACCTGCTTCTGCCCGAGTTGTCAGACAATTTAAGAGAGGACCGCGATCAGTCGGGCCAAACCAGATCAAAGCTCAAGACGATCATCCAGACCCCGATGCAGACCTTGACCACCGTGCCGAAAACCTTGTTCCACATCGCGCCCCAGGCGGCCCGTCGCGCGGTCGCCATCGGGTAGCCCTGACCCAGTTCGACCAACAGGCTGCCCGCGTAGGCCCCCAGAAAAGAGCCGGGAACCGCGCCCAGCCCGAAAAAAAAGGGCGCGCCCAAAACGCCCCCGATAATTGCCCCGACAACGGCCGCCCAAGCGCCTTTCCGACTTCCGCCGAATCGCCGCCCGCCCCACATCTGGGCCGCGAACTCCACGACCTCGCCCAGCACGCAGAGCGCGAACAGGACAGCGAAAAAACCGATCCCCCCCGCGAACCCCGCGTGCATCCATCCCCAGGTCGCCACGGCGGCCAGAATCAGCCAATTTGCCGGCAGGCCGAACACATGCAGCATCAGCAGCAAGCCGAGAAACCCCAGAAACAGCCCGGCCAGGACAAACGACATCATTCTCCCCGCAAATCGCACACCCGCTGAGCCTTGCCCTCGGAGCAAGGCAGGCTCCGGGCTTCCACCAGTTCCACCTTAGGCGTTATCAGCAGTTCATCGCGCAGTAACCCGGTAATCCTGTCCTGCAATTTTTTGAGCACCCGCATGTCTTCCACGAAAAATTCGCTCTTCACTTCCACCTGGACCTTGAACTGATCCAGATAGCCTTGCCGTTCCAGCACGATCAGGTAGTTTTGCCCCACTTCCGGAATGGCCATCAGCACGCGCTCCACCTGCATCGGGAAAATATTCACGCCCTTGATGATGATCATGTCGTCGCTGCGCCCGACAATTCGGTCAATGCGGCGATGCGTCCGGCCGCACGGGCAATCTCCGGGCAGAAAGCGGGTCAGGTCGCGGGTGCGATAGCGCAGGATCGGCATGCCCTCCCGGGTCAGCGTGGTCAGGACCAGCTCGCCCACCTCTCCTTCCGGAACCGGTCGCAGCGTGACCGGGTCGATAATTTCCGGCAGAAACGCATCTTCCCAAATGTGCATCCCGTTTTGTTCCGGGCATTCGAAGGCCACGCCGGGTCCGTTCATCTCGGACAAGCCGTAGGAGTTGTAGGCCTTCACTCCGTACAATTCTTCGATCCGTCGGCGAATCTCCTCGGAGTGCGGTTCCGCGCCGATCAGGGCGGTCTTCAGGTGCAGCCCGCCGGGCTCCACGCCCAAGGACTGAAACACCGTGGCCAAATGCAGGGCGTAGGAGGGAATGATGTGAATCACCGTGACGCAAAAATCCTGAAGCAGCTTGATCTGCCGCTTGCTGTTGCCCGCGCCCGCGGGGATGGTCAGGCACCCCAGGCGCTCCGCGCCGTAATGGATGCCCAGGCCTCCGGTGAACAGACCGTACCCGCTCATATTCTGAAAGACATCGCCGGGCCGCACCCCGACCATGTGGAAGCACCGGGCCACCAGGTCGGCCCAGGTCTGAATGTCTCCCGCCGTATGGAAGATCACCGTCGCCGCGCCGGTGGTCCCGGAAGAGGCGTGCAGGCGGACCATTTCCTCCTTGGGACGACAGAGCAGCCCATCCGGGTAACAGGATCGCAGATGTTCCTTGTCGGTCAGGGGGAGCCGCGCCAAATCGCCCAGGCCACGGACTTGGTCGGCCTGAAGGCCGTGCTCCTGAAACAATCCGGCATACAGCGGAGAACGCACCGCCGCTTCCGTCACGCTTTGCAGTCTGACGGACTGTAAACGATCCAGTTCCTCGCGATCAAGGCCTTCCAAGGGATCGAAAAACACGTTGCCTCCTTGTCTTACGGGGGTCGCCGCGCAAGAGACGATCTTACGTGGCGGATTGGAAACTTTCCGAGGGCGGCGGGACGTCAACCAGATTTTCAAACGCGGTGTACGAGTCCAGGTAGGCCAGCTCCACTTCGCCCACCGGCCCGTTGCGCTGCTTGCCGATGATGATCTCCGCGATACCCTTCTTGGGATTGCCTTCCTGCTTGTTGTACACCTCATCGCGATAGATGAAGGCAATCACGTCCGCATCCTGTTCGATCGCGCCGGAGTTATGCGAAACGATACCATCCGCGGCGAGCCACGAGGCCGTCCCAGGAACGGTAAGATCAAAGACCTCTTCCTCGCCCAGATGCTCAATGCCTCGGACCGTGTCCCAAAACAGATCACTGGTGCACTGTTCCAGCAGAAGATCGTCCTCAAGAATCCTGGCATAGGAGGTCATGACCCTGCGGGAAGGCGCGAAACGAAAATGTGACGACCCACCGTAGGCCGTGCCCCTCAGCGCGGCCATCCGCCGATGGCTGACGCCCTTCTCCTTCATCAGCCTGCGCACCCGGTCAAACCAGGCAACCGGAACCGTGTCCACGTTGGTGTTCTCGCTGCCGGTTTCCAAGGCACGGCTCATCGTCTCGGCCTGGATCTGCTTCTCGCCAAAACCTCCGACCCGATCAAGAAAAACTTTCTGAAACTCCAGACCGCTGACATGCACGGCGTACCAAGGCCTGCTGTTCACTCTTGTATAGCGCTGGGTCCTGGAAACGATCCCGAGACGAAGCAGGAGGGTGGAGACGTCCCCGGCCAGATCGGGGCTGGATGTGGAGAAATACAGGTAAGTCCTGTTTCCCGTTCTGGCCCGCCGCAGGTGATAGCATCCGTCCGTGGCCCAAAGATGACGCAGCAGGAGGGCGATCTGCGCATTGGGCAACCGAAAGGCCTGATCCGGAATCCGTTTTTCGTGGGAACGCTGCCCAAAGACGCCAAGATCCCGCAGCCACTTGTTCACGCCCGCAGGGTTCCAGCGGTCGCCGTTCCCGCTGATCAAAAGTTGATGCCACTTCCCGCGTCCAGGATAGCGCTTCACCGTGCAGTCGAAACATTCCGCGGCCGCCTTGGCGACCAGCGCGCTGTTGGCTTCGGAACTCGTGGAGTAGCGCATGGGAGCTCCCTTCAGGTAGCTCCCATCGCCGATAAGATGGCCCAGCAGGGCAACCTGATCATCAGCCCAGGCTACCGTCGCTTGAGGCTCAGGAAGCGTTCGGGCCAGAGCCATTCTGCTGCCGGGGCGGAGATCCGCGACGTGGACCCAGCCATCCTCGCCCAGAAAGCGATGCTCGGCCGTTGCGTTGACGGATCGCCCGCTGGTGAGATCCACCCGGAACACCGGCCTGCGGCCCAAGGACCAGACTGCATCACAGGAAGCCACGACCATGCGCCCCTGGCCGTTCATGGTTACCACCTCCACCTGCACGCCCGTCAGGTCACGCACGTTGACCCTTCGGCCGTCCGCAAGCTGAACCCGGGTGTCTCCCGTCACGCACTCACGCAAGTCCGAAAGCATCGGCCGCCGGTTGCTGCGCTCCTCGACCTTGCGGTTGAGCTGGGCCAGGGCGATCATCGGCAGATCCAGTTCCTTGGCCAGCCCCTTCAGGGTACGGGAAATTTCGGAAATCTCCTGTTCGCGGGAATCGATTCGCCGGCTGGCCCGCATCAACTGAAGATAATCCACGACCACCAACCCCAAATTCTTTTCGGATTTGAGCCTGCGGCATCTGGCCCGCAGGTCCAGGGTTCCCAGGGCCGGGGTGTCGTCAATGAAAATGGAGGCCTGAGACAGGGCATCCGCGGCATGGTACAGGCGGGTCCAGTCCTCGTCGTTCAGGAAACCGCGCCGAAACCTGCCCAAATCTACCTTGCCCCAGGCGCAGAGCATGCGCATCATCAACTGCTCCTTGGACATTTCCAGGGAGTAGATGGCCGTGGGGACATCCTTGAGCACAGCGGCCCGCATGGCGATGTTCAGGGCAAAAGCAGTCTTGCCCATGCTGGGCCGGGCCGCGATGATGATCAAGTCCGAGGGTTGCAGCCCGGCGGTCATCTCGTCCAGCTTATGGTAGCCCGTGGGCACGCCGGTAACCAACTCCTGGCGTTCGACCCGTTTTTCCAGGTGCTCGAAGACCTGATTAACCAGTTCCTTGGTGGTGGAAAAAATGCTCTTGGTTCTGTTCTCGGAAATGGCGAAAATGGCCGCTTCTGATTCGTCCAGAACCTTGTCCACGTCCTGTCCGCCCTCGTGACAATTGACGACGATATCGGACGCGGCGCCGATCAGCCGCCGCAGAATGGCTTTGTCCCGGACGATCCGGGCATAGGATTCGGCATGGGAGGCGGCAACCAGGGATTCGGTCAGGGAGGCCAGATACACCGGACCGCCCACTTCTTCCAAGATACCTGAACTTTGAAGATGGTCGACCAGGGTGACCAGATCAATGGGCACCCGGCGCTGGTAGAGCTGAATGCAGGACTGAAAAATACTCCGGTGAGCCGGTGAGTAGAAATCATCCTCGCCGACGATTTCGAGTAAAGCGTCGATCAGGTCCGGGCGCAAAAAAATCCCCCCCAGAACCGCCTGTTCGGCTTCCAGGTTCTGGGGGGGCGTCTTGCCGGTGATGGTCGTCGCCTTTGTGGCGACGGTGTTTTTTTGAGGTGAGCGTGGCACGAGCCGGTCCCAACGGGGGAGAGACTACTCCTCCGTTTGCGTCGCGTCGACAGCGGGCTCGGTTGTCTCGACCGCGGCCGTTTCCAGAGCTTCGACCTGGGCCGCCTGGTCCGCGTCGTGACGAACCACGGCAACCTGAAGCTGGGCTCGAATGTCCTGATACACCCGGACTTCAACGGTGTATTCGCCCAGAGCGCGCAACGGGTCGTTGAGCAGGATGATTTTCTTGTCCACGTCCAGACCGTAATCTGCATTCAACAGATCGGCGATGTTCGCGGAGGTCACCGAACCGTAGAGCCTATCGCCTTCACCGACGCGCACGGGAATCCGCAACGCCGCGGCGCTGATCTTGTCGGCCAGTTCCTGGGCCGCGAAGCGCACGGCGTCCAATTTTTCCTGAAGTTTTTTACGCTCCAACTCGAAGCGCTTTTTATTGGCCGGAGTGGCCAGCATGGCCAGCCCTTGAGGAATCAAGTAGTTGCGGCCATACCCGGGCTTGACGTCGACCACTTGGCCGAGAGCGCCCAGATTGTCCATATTCGTACGCAAAATGACTTCCATAACCAACTCCCTCCTAGCCGGTGGTCCGTTTCATGGCCTCAACGCTGTGCGTGGCCGTGTAGAACAACAGAGCCATCTGCCGGGCGCGCTTGATTTCCGTGGTCAACTCCCGCTGGTGCTTGGCGCAGGTTCCGGTCACGCGACGGGCGATGATCTTGCCTCGTTCGTTGACGAAATCCCGCAGCAGGTCGGGACGTTTATAGTCCATCTTCAGATCCTTGGCCGCGCAGAAGCGACAAAACTTTTTCCGGGGGGTGAACTTTCTGAATGCCATGCTCAGCTCTCCTTGGGTTCTTCGTAGGTATCGGCCAGCTTCACGGAAAGAAACTTGTACACCCCGTCCGTGATGCGCAGATTCCGCTCCATCTCCGCGACAACCGCTCCCGAGGCCGCGTATTCCAGACGGAAATAATGCCCGCGGGTCTGCTTACGCACCGGATAAGCCAAGGTTCGCATCCCCCAGTCGTCCTCTGTCAGGATCTTGCCGCCGTCCCGCTCCACAATAGCGGACATTCCGGCGAGAATCTCCTGACGACGCTCTCCCGGCATGTCCGGGCTGAAGAGCATCAATGTTTCATAGTGCCGCATAATCGTCTCCTCCTTGCGGTCTGATTCGGCCCTGGCCCCCAAGGCCAGAGCAAGGAAAAGAGGAAAATATAAACCCAGCACCCTCGTCTTGTCAATCGAGTCCGCGACACTCACCCGAAGGATCGATTGCGTTGCATTCAGTCCGTCCTCAACCATACACGTACGCTCGTGGTCGTGTAACTACTCAGCACTTTTTCACGACAAGACATGGAGTGTTCCGGCTTGTCTCGATTTTTCAGCCTCGCTTGTCTGACTGAGCCAGGATTCGTTCATCGAACCATTGCCGGACGCCTGAAGTGCCGACTGTTGTATATTCGGGCAATGGTTCGATGTTACGAAGCCGGGGAAGGAGTTGCGAGGCTGAAAAATCGAGACAAGCCGGAACGCAAGTGAGTAGTTACGAAGCCATGAGCTTTTCTTGAACGTGAACGGACACGGCGATGGCTTCATGCCATGAAGAAAGGCCCCGTTTTCGGGGCCTTTCTCATTTCGTCCGCTCAGACCGACGTGACGTCGTAAGAGGGCAATGAGGGAAAATCGACAATCTAACCGGCGGGGTTGTACTTGACCCGCTGCTCGCGCAAGGCCGCGACCTGTTCTTCATACGACTGGAACCCGGAATGGCGCAGGGCGTCCAGGACGGTCTCCTCCCAATCCCAGTTGGCATAGATCGCCGGCTTGTGGAAAAGCCGCCGGAATTGGTCGATCTCTTGACGCAAGAAATCCTCTCGAGGCTTGCCGATTTGATCCTGAAGCTGTTCGTGCAGCCGGGTCATCTCGCCCTCGAACCAATCCATCAAGTCCTTGGCCGTGCGGTTCTTCTTCAAGATGTGGTCATACTTGTTTTCAGTCATGACCTTTCTCAACCGTTCCAAGTGCTGATCCTTGAGCCACACGCCCAGCTTTTCAACGGGGATATCCTCGGCTTCCAGTTCGGCGACGTCTTTTTTGGTCTGGGCATAGGTGTCCGGCACCACGGAGGCCGACACAATGCCGGCGATGCAGACCAACCCGCGAATGATCTTGCTGTTGGAAACGCCCTGCCCGCAGAACCCGACCTTTTTGCCGAACTTCTGTCCGGTGAAGATCGTGCTCAGGATGGCCCAGACCACGGCTGGATCTTCCTCGTCATAGATATGCCGCAATCGAGGGTTGTCCCGGTCCGTGCCCAATACCAACTGGGTCATGTCGTTGGAGCCGATGGAGAAACCGTCGAACTCCTGGATGAATTGCTTGGTCAAGATCGCGTTGCTGGGAATTTCGGACATCAGGATGATCTTCAGGCCGTCGTCCCCGGATTTGAGGTTGTGCACGCCTTCCAGGTAGCGGCGCATGCTGCGGGCCTCTTCCAGGGTGCGCACGAAGGGCAGCATCAGATTCAGATTCTTGCCGCCGAAAATCCCCCGGGCCTGTTTGAAAGACTCGATTTCCCAGTCATGGATGTTGCGGGAAACGCCTCGAAAGCCGAGCATCGGATTGTCTTCCATGGACTCGAAAAGCAGACCACCCATCAAGTTCCTGTACTCGTTGGTCTTATAATCCGTGGTCCGGTAGATGATCTCCTTGCCGTAAAAGGCCATGGCGAACAGGGAAAGGCCCTGGGCCAGGGTCTGGATGTAGTGTTCCTTGCCGGACCGATAGCCCTTGGAGCGAATCAGGTCCTTGATCCGTTGCGGCAGGGTGCGCACTTCTTCCCGCTCCCGTTCCAGACCGGAACGCAACGCGACTTCCGTGCGCATGGCGTCGATGCGCTTCATGATGTCCACGACCACCGGCTCGTCCTTGATCCGCTGGATAATCCCCTGGACCCTGTCCTCGATTTCCTGACGATGCTTGAGTCGTCCTTCATCCAGTCCGTGGGTGCTGTCGAGCAATTCCGAGAAGCCCATGATCGTAATCACGTGCTCGCGCAGATCCGGAGCGGTTTTCAATTGTTCCAGCTTGTGGGAGGCCAACTCCAAATGCTCGTTCAGCTTGACGTCCAGATCCCGCAATTGCCGGTGGATGGCCAGGACCTGATCCGTGCCCTTGTCCCCGCCTTTTTCGGTGAGGGTTTCGATCTCCTTGCTCAGGCCGGTGACGATGCCCACGTACTGGCGTAACTTGAGATCAAAGGTGATGATCCCCTGGGTCAACTGCTCCCGCACCAGTTTGGTCAACTCGTTGTTCAACTCGGTCAGCTTTTTGTCCACGAGAACCTGAAG
The DNA here is from genome assembly GCF_900182865.1 of Desulfonatronum zhilinae. Lineage (NCBI taxonomy): Bacteria > Pseudomonadati > Thermodesulfobacteriota > Desulfovibrionia > Desulfovibrionales > Desulfonatronaceae > Desulfonatronum > Desulfonatronum zhilinae. Next base: position 17,772 of record NZ_FXUJ01000012.1, on the reverse strand, counting down.
CTGACCGTTGTCGTAGGCTTCAAGGGCCAGGGGATGAACCCCGACACTGCCCAGCATGAACTCGGCCCGGAGCAAACCGACTTCGAAATCCGGCAGTTCCCGCAATCGGGACAAAAAGAGCGCCTGGTCCACGTCGGCCAGAATCAGGCCGATCTTGGTCTTGGTCTTCGGCAGGGCGCTGACGTCGATCTCCCCACCCACCTCGACCAGGGGCAGCAAACCTCGATAGGCCCGCCCCCGGGAGCCGTCCACGGTCACTTCCTGGCCGTCCAATCCCTGGAGCGTCTCCAGGCGCTGGATGCCGATCACCGCCGGGATTCCCAACTCGCGGGAGGTAATGGCCGCGTGACTGGTGTCTCCGCCGGCGTCGGCGAGAATGGCCGAGGCGATCCGCATTCCGGGCACCATGTCCGGGTCGGTTCGGTCAGCGGCCAAAATGTCGCCCTTGGTGATCTTGTTCAGCTCCAGAGCGGAGCGCAGAAAACGAACGATCCCTTGCCCCGCCCCGCGGGACGCCCCGTTACCCTCCAGAATGAGTTCGGCTTTCTGGATGGCCGACGGATCGACCTCCAGCCGACGCATGAAAATCGTATGCGGATGCTTCTCCAGTTCCTCGTTCCAACGAGTCTCCGGTCGGGCCTGGACGAACCAGATCCGGTCCGAACTGTCGATGCAGAACTCGGTATCCGTGATCATTCCGCCGTAGCTCTTGCTGATGCAGCGCACGCCCCTGGCCAGTTCCTCGGCCTGAGCCAGGGAGAGGGACCAGCGGAAGACCTCGTCGATAGGGACGTCCGCGGTGACGGTGCCGGCCCCTTTTTCCGCGTAAATGATCTTCTTGGTCTTGAAACCCATATAGCGCAGTACGATTTCCACTCCGTCGTCGCGCTGAAAAACGTAGAACTTGTCCGGGGTGACCATCCCGCTGACCACAGCCTCACCGAGGCCGTAGCTGGCGTCGATGGAGACCAGGTCGTGACGGTCCGTGCCCCGACAACCCGTGGAGGTGTCCGCGCTGAAGGCCGTTCCGGAGATCATCGGATTGATCATCCGCATGATGCACACGGACAGGGACGTGTTCTCGATGGCCCATTCCTTCTTGGCGTTCTCCACGATGGACTCGTCGCCGGTGCGCTCCGCCAGGGCGACCATGTCCAGAATGGCTTCCCGACGATAGGTCATGCTCCGCAGGTTGTAGGCCGAGGCGCAGTCCCACTGGTAGGCTTCCACCACGGACTGCTCGCCGACGATGTTCAGGTAGGTGTCCTGTAACCCGGCGAAGGCCTTCTTGCGGCTGTCCTCTCCGGCAGCTGACGAGCGCACGGCCACGGGGATGTTCTCCAAGCCGGCTTCCTTGCAGATATCAATGTAGGACTGCTTGACGGCGTCCTCCAGATCCGCGGGCATCTGAACCGCCAAAATGGCCACCTGGACCAGCACTGAACGCTTGCGGAGCTGGTCGATTCCCTCGGGAGAAACAGCGAAGCCTTCAACGATGTTGTTGATGAAGGTTCGCAGCTTGACCTGGCTTTCCTTCCCTTTTTCGGAATCCTTGATCTGTTTTGCCAAGCGGCGCACAAGGTGCCTGATGAATTCCGGGTCTTTGTTGATGTCGGAATCGCTCCAGCTGATCCGGTCGTATTCCTTGTCCACGGTGGACCGGATCAACGCCGCGTTGACCTTGGTCTCATCAAGCAGCCGATGAAAGACAATGGATGATATGGCCCTGAACTGAGGGGCCCGGATGTTTTCGACCTGACTGATCAGGGCGGTGTTGTAGTTCTTTCCCCCCACCAGCAGTTCCGCGGGCTCGCCCAGCGTGACGATGTCCTCGCCGTTCAGGACGAGTTTTTTTTCAATCGCCGCGATTTCAGCCTTTTTCGCCCCCTTGACGGGCTTGACCTCGGCATCTGCGACGACGTGGCTCTCCTTGGGGGGCGAACCTTTATCCTTGTCTGATTTGGCCATTCTCACTCCTCCTTGACGGCACGTCCGGCTTTACGGGCGGCAACTTCATCCCGGGGAAAGGGCAGTCGGTTTCCATGGCATTCATGTCGTGAAAATCTCCGAACGATCTCAACAAGCAAATACCGGTGTACACTTAGCGTTTCAAATAACTCGAAGTCAATCCGCGTGATGCTTTGCCGGTCAGCCTTCCTGACCGTGTTGATGGCCGCAGGACGGGCAAAAGTTCACCTCGTCTAAAGGAGGCAGAGGGCAGGAACATCCACCGCACAGACGAGGCATGTCGCTGAGCTCCACCAGCAACTCGCCCTCGCGGACCGGAACCATCTTGCGATCCTCGGTGTAGTTGGCGAATTTCAGGATGCGCTTCACCTGACCGTGAACCGGGGAAAGGATCGACTTCTCCTGTTTCATGACGGAAATGTTAAACAGTTCCTCGCCTTGATGGACCACATCCCCGGGCTTGACGTGCATCACCCAAAGGTCGCCGTTGCAGGGTGATCCGACATGGTAAGGGTTGCCTGGAACGGCCATCTCCAATCCTTCCAGGACCTTGCCCGAAGCCTCGGCGACCTTGACCTGGTGCGTGAGAAATTCCGAGTCCAGGGTATAACGGATCACGCTCACACCCTGGGCGTCCGGGCGGGAAATGTCCAAAATCATCATGGTACGGGGCTTGCCGTCGCTGTCCAGGAACTGCATCTCCTGTCCGGGTTCCAGCCCCTCGAACCAGACGTCCAAGGGAAGTTGGTTCGGGTCGCCGAAGCGCTGCCGGAATTCGATGGTCTTCAGGGCGTCGCCGGGGTGGTTCAGATAATTGACGAACTCTTCATGCGAGGGGTCGCGCTGGATATGCGTGGATAGGGTTTGACGTTCCATCTCCAGGTCCACGTCGGCGATGTTGTCCAACGGAGAGGCTTCCACGCGCTGAGCCAGGGCCTTGCGATAGTCCGGACCAAAGGCGCTCTCGTAGACCCAGTCCGCCGGAAAACCCAGGGGCAGCCGCCCGAACTTGCCCAGCAGTAGATTACGAAACGCGTCATTGCTGTGCACGTACAGCTCCAGGCGGGCCCGACGAATATCGTCAGACAGTTCAGCCTCCGGAATGGTGGTCACGGCTTCCAACACCTGGAGCATCCGCCGCACGGCCCGCTCGCCGCCCTGCTTGAACGCCCCGGTCACGGCCAGAAACGCCGTATTCCACGTAACCTGAGATCCGGGCGTGACGTCGTGGTACCGGACGATCTTGCGCGTCCCGGCCAGGAATTTGAGCATGTACGGCAGCAGGTGAATGTAGCCCTGCTTCATCGCCCCTTCCTGGGAAGAAGACGTCGCCCCGCCCGGCATGGCGTGCTCCACCACGTCGTGGTCGATACCCTGGAAATACGGCGCGGTGTAGCGGTCGTAGTAAGGCATGATCTGCTTGAGCACGAAGCCGCAGGTCCGGATCATCTCCTTGTTCAAGTTGGTCTTCAGTCCCAGTTCGTCTTCCAGGTAGGCAGCCGTGGACAGTACCTCGCCCTGGCCGTACCAGCGCACCGCCGCGCCGATGCCCACGTCCACGATATGCGCCCCGGCCTGGGCCGCCGCGCCCACCGCGGGAACGAAGAGGCCGTCGGTGTAGTGGCGGTGATAATGGATCACCAGCTCGGGATATTTGCCGCGAATCGCCCCCACCAACTCCCGCATGAACCGCGGCGGGCAGACCCCGGCCATGTCCTTCAAGCCCAGGGCAAAATGCCGGGTGGCCTTGGTCCGGTCCATGCCCGTGACCCCGGAAACCATGTCCAGGATTTCCTCCACCACGCCCAGATAATGCGGGACGTCGAACCCCTGGGCCCAAGACATCGAAATGGCCGGTTCGAAGATATGCTCACGGGAGTTCAACACCACTTCGGCGAAGGGACGCATGTTTTCGATGTGGTTCAGGAAGTCGAAACAGCGAATCACGTGGTAGTGCTCGCAGACCATTTCCCCGGTCAAGCGCATCACGTTTTTGGATTGCGGCTTATACCCCAAAACGTTGGTGGAGCGGATCAGGATCTGCTTCATGGTCTTGGGCGCGAACTGGTTCCACTCCATGGCCTCGGTGAAGGGGTAGGTCATGTTGGCCAGCATGGCCACGTGGTAGTGGGCCCCGCCGCCGTTTTCCAGGGAGAAGAAGCCGCAGTTGTCCAGGTACGGCCCGATCAGCCGGTCCTCGGCCAGCCGGAAACGATTGCCGCTGTTGGACTGGGTCAGGTCGCGGGTGGTGGTGTCCACGAAGTGGACCAGCCCGGAATCCCGGATGTAGTCCAGAAGAGCCAACCGGTCTCCGCGAGGATAGGCGGGCTTATGGGCCTCGAAGTCGATATGCGGCAGCACCGGCGAGAACCGGCCCACGCGCTTGTCATGTCGGCCCCGGTATTCGCCGAGTTGGACGTAGGGGTTGTGGCCGTGGGCGGAAATCTCGGCCACCAGGCGGGAAAGGCGCAGGGCCTGGGGCTCCTTGTCCACGTATTCCAGGAGTTCCGGGGTTTTGGCGATAAAATTGGTGTCGTAGTCGCCGGACCGGAATTCAGGGTGGAGCATGATCTGACGGTGAAACGGGATGGTCGTCTTCACCCCGCCGACGATGTATTCCCGCAGGGCCCGGCTCATGATACCCAGAATCTTTTCCCAGTCGCGGCCATAGGCGATGAGCAGCGAGGCCGCGGAATCGTACTGGGCCGGGAACTCATAGCCCACGGAAACGCAGGAATCCACGCGGATGCCCTGACTGCCCGGGGAGATATACCGGGTGAGTGTCCCGGAGTTGGGTGAAAAATTCTGCTGCGGGTCTTCGCAGTTGATGCGCACCTGCATGGCATGGTTGGACGGCAGGGTGGTCTTTTTGGAAAAGCGCAACTTGGCCCCGAAGGCGATGGCGATCTGCTCCTCAACCAGGTCGATCCCGTAGCGGCACTCGGTGATGCCGTGCTCCACCTGCAAGCGGGTGTTCACCTCAATCAAATAGGGGGTCGCGTTCTCATCCAGGAGGAATTCCACGGTGGCCAGCGAGTAATAGCCCACGCTGGTGGACAGCTCGCAGGCGTATTTCTTCAACCGTTCCCGCAGTTCCGGGGTAAACTTCGGCCAAGGCGAGGGAGTTATTTCCACCAGCTTCTGATGGTTGCGTTGCACCGTGCAGTCCCGTTCGTCCAGGGCGTGGGAGTTTCCGTACTGGTCCGCCACGATCTGAATTTCAATATGCCGCACCGAGGTCAGCAGCTTCTCCACGTACAGCCGGGGGTTGCCGAAGGAGGCCTCGGCCAGGGCCGAGGCTTTGGCAAAGGCCCGTTCCAACTGCTCGGGCTTGAAGACCTCGTAGATGCCCCGCCCGCCGCCGCCACCCTCGGCTTTGAGCATCACCGGGAACCCCAAGGAATAAGCGATCTCTCTGGCCTCAGCCACGCTCACCGCACCGTCGGAGCCGGGAACCACCGGGACACCCAGCCTTTTGGCCAGCTTCCGGACCTCGACCTTATTGCCGAGCAAGTGCATGGCTTCCGGCGGAGGCCCGATGAAGGTGATCCCGGCGGCGGCGCATTTCTCCGGAAAGGATTGATCCTCGGAAGCGAAGCCCCAGCCGGGATGAATGGCGATCACGCCGCGGGCCTTGGCCTTGCGGATGATCAGATCGATGTCCAGATACGCCCGAGGATTCTCCCCCAGCAGCAACAATTCCTGGGCCCCGGCGGTGAACGGCGCGGTCTTGTCCACGTCCGTGGCCGTCATGATCGGTATGGCGTGAAAAACCTCCTGAATGGAGCGGACGATCCGCCGGGCCGGAATGCCCCGGTTCGCCACGAGAATCGGCTTTCCTTCAATTTCCCTGGCCACTTGCTCAAATGTCTTCGTTGCCATCAATCATCCCTTTCCTCGGTTGTGCGGTTTCATTATAGTCCTGGTGTCGCAACCTGCGGACCTGGTCGCGTGAGAAAAACCGGTTTCGCCGTTACCCTCTCCCGCCCCACTTTCCAGTTCAACTTTCCTAGCCCCCACATCCTTAATCTTACGCAAGGGGCCGAATCTCCCCGGAGGCGATTCGGCGCACCTGACCGTCCACGGAAAGCAGCAAGCCACCGTCAGCGGCCAATCCCAGCACCACCCCGCGGAGTTCGGCATGGCCCTCGTCGTGGTCCGCGACGACAACGGAGCGTCCTTTCCACAGCAGAACGTCCGAAAAGGCCTCGGCGAAATGCTCGGGCCGGAGTACGGGCAAGTTGTATCTGTACCAAGATTCGTACTGGGAAACAAGCCGATCCCAGCACGTTGCCGGACCGATTCGACCGCCCATGGACCCGGCCGGAAACGTCGCGCCATCCCGGAGCATGTTCGGAGGCGGAGCCGCGGCCAGGTTCAATCCCAGTCCGACCATCACGGCTTCTCCGCGCTGCTCGGCCAGAATCCCGCCGACCTTCCACCCGTTCCAGACCAGATCATTGGGCCACTTCAGCCGAACCTCCCAGCCAAGGCTTCCAAGAACCCGGGCCGTAAGCCAGGCCGGAACCAGGGACGTCAGACCGTCCCAGTCGCTCGGAACCAACGGCGTTCGCCAGACCACATGCAGATTGCCCGGCAGCGATTGCCACGGCCGCCGAACCTGCCCCCGCCCGGTCCACTGGGTCACGGCGATCACTGCGTCCCATTCCGCCAGCAAGCCCCAGTTGTTCAACCTCCAGGCCAGGTCAAAGGCCGATGAGCAGTCTCGACACAAAAAGACATTACCCGTCCCGTTTCGATCGGCGGTCCATCCCGTGATCCCCAGAACGCCGCCGTCAGGGTCATCAAGGGCCGCCCTCCCCTCGCGCCACGGCCCCCACTGCCGCATTGCCCGGTCCCAAAGCGGATGGACCGAAGCCATGCCCTCGGGTGTCGAGCCGTGGAACAGTTCGGGTATATTTTCTGAAAACAAAAAAATCGACGACTCCATGCTCATCCCCTGTCTTCGCCTTCACGGCAACAGAACCGCGAAAAATCCATTTCCGTCAAAACAGACCACCCCAAAAACCGAGCCAATCCACCAAAAACCAGGAAAAGCAGCTTTCCAAGATGTATTCGATGCCATCTAGCCTTATCGATGCTCAGTTTTACATTTCAAGCAACACTCAGTATTCGTGCCAACAAGCCGGGTGTTCCGCGCCTCCGATGTTCCGCTCCAAGCACGATTCTCTCGTGCTTGGCGTCACGAGCGTCGTTCACCATCAAACCTCTGCGTCGTCACTGAAACACAGCCATGAAATCACATCTTTCGCTCACATTGATCCTGGCCGGCATTTTTCTGGCCCTGCTCGTCCTTTCCTTGCTTCACGGGACCACCCTCGCAGAGCTTCGATGGGCTCTGATTCCGGCGGCCCTGCTCAGCCTGGGGGCTGTCCTCGGCCTTGGCCATCGTCGAGACAAAAATGTCCAACGCGCCATCCATCTGCTGCGCCTCGCGACGGACACTTCCGGTCGCCCTGAACAGGCCGACCTACCCGGGTCCGCCCCGAACTCACCGGAAACAATTCATTTTCCAAACCTGGATGGCCTGGAGCGGGAACTGGCCGGGCTTGTGTCGGCCTATCAAGACGTGGTCCGGCGTAACCATCAGGAAACCGCAAAGCGCCACTCCCTTTCCGGGCAACTGCAATCCACAAGCACAGCCCTGTCCCAAACCTTGTCCGGGGCTGAACAGGCCCGCTGCGGGACCATTCGGTCCGCCGTGGACGTGCTTCGGGAATCGGTAGGCGGGATCACCCGGGAGGCCGAGAAACTGAAAGCAGCCGTGGACCAGGCGGACCAGGGCGCCCAGCGTCAACAGCGGCACACCATCGAAGCCGCCGCGGCCATGGAGCAGATGAACGCCTCCATTCTGGAAGCGGCCCGCCACGCGGGGGACGCCTCAACCAGTTCATCCCAGGCCCGAAGCAGGGCAGAGGCCGGAGCGCGAATCGTTCGGGAAACCCTGGACGCGGTCACGGCCGTGGCCGACAAGGGCGGCGAGTTGTCCGGCTCCATCGCCGAACTGGGGCGTCAGGCCGAAACCATCGATGGGATCATGGACGTCATCTCGGACATCGCGGACCAGACCAACCTATTGGCCCTGAACGCGGCCATCGAGGCGGCTCGGGCCGGGAACGCCGGGCGTGGTTTCGCCGTGGTGGCCGACGAGGTGCGCAAGCTGGCCGAAAAAACCATGAACGCCACCAAGGATGTGGGGCATGAAGTGCAGGCAATCCAAACCCGTGTCCGAAAAGCGGTCCAAGAGGTCCGCGAAACCATGGATCTGGTGGACAAGACCGTGGCTCTGTCCAACGAATCCGGAGCGTCTTTGGCCGAAATCGTCGATCTGTCCCAGGAATCGGCCCTTCAAGCCCAATCCATCGCAGAGGCCGTGCATCAGCAATCCAAGGCCAGCGAGGAGATTACCAGGACATTGACCGAGGTCAGCTCCATCTCCACCACCACCCAGGACGACATGAGCCGTTCCCTTTCTGAAATTGACAACCTCTCCCGCCGAGTTCGGGACCTGATCACCCTGACCAGGGTCTTCGAGTTGATCGGCAAAGGGGCCGTGCAAGAGCTGGTCGACTCCCTGGCCCGCTCCAAGGAGGTCCTCTCCCTGGACCGTAAGGCGATGGAAACAACGATGCGCGAAACCGTCTGCCGCAATAATTTTCTCGAACTGCTCTACATCACCGACGCCCAAGGCATCCAGCTCACGGCGAACATCCCCAGACCGAGCCTGGAATCCTCCTCGGACCGGAATGCCTTCGGCAAAGACTGGAGCGCCCGCCCCTGGTTCACCGAGGCCATGCGCACCCCCATCCCTTACATCTCCAATGTCTACACGTCCCAAGCCTCTGGAGAACCCTGCATCACCGTGTCCACCCCCTTCCGCGACGCCGAAGGGCGTGTCCTGGGCGTCATCGCCGCGGATGTACGGCTGAATTGAATACGCCTACTCCGCTTCCAGGTACTTGCCTCGAATGGCCTCAATGACGTCCAGAATCGACAGGAAGGCGCTCACGACCTCGGGGTCGAACTGGCGCCCGGATTCCTCGCGGATCACGTCCAGGGCCATGCCCATGGTCCAGGGTTCCTTGTAGGCTCGTTTGGATATCAGGGCGTCGAACACGTCCGCCAGGGCCACGATGCGGGCCGGCAGGGGGATGTCCGCCCCCGCCATGACCCCGACGGTCATGGCGTCCATGCCCTCGATGTTGGACACACGGCCCGGGTAGCCCTTGCCGTCGAAGCGCTGATGGTGGTTCAGGGCGATACCCCGGGCCATGACATCCAGCTCCGAGGCCGCGTTGCGGAACAGGTGCGCACCATACAAGGTATGGCGTTTCATGGTCTCGTACTCCGATTCGGTCAGCTTGCCGGGCTTCTTGAGGATAACGTCCGAAATGCCCACCTTGCCCACATCGTGCAACATGGCGGCCACCCGGATCAAGTCCTTGCGCCGCTTGATCTCCGAGGCATCCAGTCCGCTCTCCTGTGCCATGCGGTGATAGATTTCCGCGGAATACGCCCCCACCCGCTGGACATGCGGCCCGGTCTCGGCCGGATCCCGCAACTCGGACATGCGGATGGTCCGCAGGATCAATTCGTTGGTGGTCATGCCGGTTTCAATGCAGGCCGAGGCGTGATTCGCCAGCAGGCAGACGCAGGAGACGGACTCCTCGGAGAATGGAACCGCTTTACCGTCCTGGTCCAGGGAGTTGATGAGCTGGAGCACCGCGCAAACGCGGCCCTGGAAATTGATCAGCGGCAGGGAAAGGACGGACTTGGTATGGTATCCGCTCTGCTTGTCAAAGGCCGGGTTGAATTTGAAGGGGTACGAGGCAGGCAGATCATAGACGTCGTCCAGACGCAATATTTCGGAGTGCTTGGCCGAATATCCGGCAATGGATTGGTCGTTGATGGGCAGGGAGGCGTTGAGATAGAGGTGCTTGTTGATTCCGTGGGCGCTGAACAAAAAATCGTTATGCACGATGCTGAACACGAGATGATCGCCCTTGACGAGAAAAATCGACCCTGCTTCGGCCCGGCAAATCCTCCTGGCTTCCAGCAGAATGCGGTCCAGAATGGCGTCCATGCCCCGCAGCTCTCGCAAGGACGTAAAAATGTCCAGAATATGGTCCAGGTTGCCGTCTAGCGCACACTGACCGGAACTCTTCATACTGCTTTCTCCTTACCCCATTATAGTCAATTGTGAACGTACGCCGAAAAGGAAAAACAGCGCCCCTGCATTCGCTCACATCATGTCGGTTTCCTGTAATGCCGAACGATACTCCGGCCCCCATTTTCGCAAGATTCCCAAAAGGTCGGCCATGTTTCGCTCCAGGTACATGGCGTACAAATCCTGGTCCACCTGCCACCTGACCCGGAAATGATGGCGGACCAGGGGGCTGAGATTTCCCAGCGGCCCGCGCAGCCGGGCCCGGACGAACCCGGCGAAGCCCGGGGTTTTTTGGACCATGTCGTACTCGTCGGCAAACCCGCCGACCCCGCCCTCCACGAACTCGGCATACAGGAGGGGGAGCTTGGGCAGGTAGCCCCGGTCGGCCATCTGGGCCATCAGATCCGCGGAGGCCAGGGTCTTGCCCAGCAGGTCCGTCTCCTGATCGCCGGTTTCAGGCTGGTGCTCCGGAGTGAGGTCCGTGAACCGGATTATCCGGGCGCATTGCCCCGCATCCACGCCGATGTCCCGGGCGGCCAGGTATCGCTCGGCAAAAACGATGCCGCGCTGAACGTGGGTCGTGGCGTACCTGGCTCCGGTACCCTCCGTATCCCAAGCCTCCTGGATGAAGCCGATATCGTGAAACAACGCGGCGAACAGCACGCACTCGGCGCCCCGCCTCGACACGGACATTCCGGAGATCTTCATGCCGTGCAGCAGGCGCGCCGCGGCCAGGGTCACGTCCAGGGCGTGGGACAGGTCGTGGTAGCCCGTGGTGCAGTGTCTGTAGCCAGGGAACGTCCCGGCGAAAATCGCGGCCACGTCGGCCACCAGGGCCGGGATGTCCATGAAGGCCCGTCCCGGGTACATGTCGGACACAATCTTCCGGATTTCACGGGCAACGTTCTCCGTGCCCCTGACGGTGAAAATCTCTTTCGCGATGCGTGCCATGTCGTCCCTGCTCTAATCTCCCTGGCCGACTCAAGGCTCAGGTTCTCAGGTAGGCCAGCCTTCCGGTGGTCATGCGCAGTCGCTGGCTGAGCAGGCGGGCGATCAGCTTGAGCATGGTGATCCCGATCTGGGGATGCTCTTCCAGTATCCGCTCGAAATTCTCCGCGGACATCCAAAGCAGGGTCACGTCCGAACCGGCGAAAACACTGGCGGAACGCGGCTGGCTGTCGATGAATGCCATCTCGCCGAAATGGGTTCCGGCCTTTAGGGTCACGACGACCTTCTCCAGCGTGTCGCTGCTCTGTTTGACAATATCCACCTGCCCTTCGATGATAAAGGCCATGTGCCGGGAAACCTCCCCCTGCTCCACAATCCGCTGTCCTTTGTCATAGGTTTGAATCGACATGTACCTGGAAATGGCCTCCAGATCCTCCCCGCAAAACTCCTTGCCCCAGGTGGTCCACTCCAGCATGTCCACGATCCGTCGCCTTCCACTCATCATAATTTCTCCTTGATAATATGCCGCCTCCACCGCATCATTTTCCCGCGTCGCCCCGCGACAGATCTTTGCCGTGCCAAGTCCGCTTCCCGAAAATCAACCCGCTGCCGGCCTCGTACTCCGCCAAGCTCCGCTGTACCCCCAGGCCGTAGCGACCCAGATCGTCGTCCAGAGCGTCCCCGGGCGGATGACCAGACGTCTGCCCCCCCACCAAGCCGAACAGCCGCCGCAACCGGCCAATAGAGCGTTTATTCATCTCCGTCCACCGATTCACGTCTTCCCAATGCCGGGCCCGACCGCCTTTCTGGTTGTAGTTGTGATAGGCCACGACCCGACTGGGGTTGAACAGATCCCAGCCGTGGGTCCACAGGCGCACGGCCAGGCTGATCTCCTCCCCGAGAAAGTACAGCCATGGATCATAGGGCACTTCCCGGATCACCCGGCCAAAAGTGAACAGCATCCCGGCGCTGACCAGCCAGACCGGAAAGGGCGGGTGTAACTCTCCCGGCATGGCCAGCAGGGCCGAATGTTGGTGGAGGATGCCCTGGTCGTCGAAATGCCGGGGCCGGATCTCCACGATGCCGTCGGGGGCCAGATCGCCGGGAGGGGTGAAGGGCAAGGGATACGTGGAGAGCACCGGATTGGGGCTCCGGCAGGCGTACAGCGTCTCGATGAGCAGTTCGTCCCAGCCCTGGACGAAGCGCATGTGGCTGTCCACCTGGAAATAATACGCCTCTCCCTGCCAGAGCTGCTGGATGCGCGACCGGGCCCAGCACGGCCCGCGGCTGTCCCGGGCTGGAAGCAGAACCTGCCGAACCTGTCCGCTTCGCGCCCCCACGTCGAGATACGGCGGATCATGCTCCGGATCAAACTGCCAGCATACCCCCAGCACGAGGCGATCCGGGTGCGCGGCCTTGGCGAACAGATCCCGTGCGGTGTTCAGGCAGTCCGGATCCCGGTAGGCCGGAATGCTGACGAAAATCCTGGGTTCGGCAAGCGCCACGACCCGACCTCACCGCTCCTGCAAGGCCCCGGCGAACCGGGCGGTGAACGGCTCCAGCAGGTACTGCATCACCGTGCGGGTTCCGGTGTGGATGTAAACCATCATGGTCATCCCGGGAAACAGATGATAGCGGGCATCCCCGCTACGGAAATAGTCCTGCTCCGTCTCCACCCGCACTAGGTAGAACACTCTGCCGTCAGGAACGGAGGTGGTATCCGGGGCCACGTGGATCACGCTGCCGTGGATCTTCCCGAATATGGCCGAATCGCTTCCAGCCAGACGCACGGCAGCGGCCTGCCCTTCCCGGACAAACCCGATGTCCCGAATGGACAGCTGCGCCTCGATGATCAGGCGGTCTTCGGACGGAACGATGTCCGCCACGGTCTGCCCGGGCAGGACCACTCCCCCCAGGGTGGAGACATGCAGCGTTTTGACGATGCCCTCCACCGGGGAACGGATCACCGTTCGATCCAGACTGTCCGCGAGCCGCGGCAAGCGTTGCGAGGCTTCTTCCTTCTTCTGACGGGCCTCTTTCAGCCGGGACTCCAGGTCCTCCTGGTAGGCGTTGCGCATCCGCTCCAGCCGGACCCGGGCCTCGTTCAGGGCGGAACGGGCCGCGGCCAGGGCGGACTCGTCCTCTTCGATCCGGCCGCGCAGTTCTCCGGCCTCGCGGAGGTACCCAAGATGACGATGCTGCGTGGTCAAATTGTCCTTGAGCAACTCTTCGCTCAGGGCCACCTGCTCCTCCACCAGCTTCAGGTTTTCCCGGGCATTGCGCACGCGCGCGGAAATCTCGGCCAGGGCGTGCTCCCGCTGGCGGATCAGCTCCGTCTGGCCCGAAATGTCGCTTTGGTGCCTGGCCACGGAGACCCTGAACAACGACTCGGCCTGCTCCACGAGTTCCGGATGCAGATCCAGCAGATCCCGGTCAAACACGGGCGTCGTGTTCGCGGCCTGGGCTTCCAGCACCGCGATGTCCACCCGCAACCCGGTGATCCGGCTCTGCAGCTCCTCCACCCCCGCTCCGCTCTGGATCTGCTCCAGTGAAACCAGGGGGTGACCCGGGCCCACCCGCTCACCTTCCCGGACATGGATTTCCCGGACGATCCCCCCCTCCAGGTGCTGGACCACCTGGACCCGACTGCTCGGGATCACCTGCCCGCCGGCCACGCTGACCACGTCCAGACTGAACATTGCGGCCCACGCCGCAAATGCCGTGACCGCCAGGGCGCACAGCCACAAAACGAGGCGCGGCGTCCGGTTGCCGGTGAGGTTGTCATGGTTCATCGATGCGCTCATGAGCCGCCACCCTGGACCGCGCCGGGCTGAGTCACCCTGGGCACCGGCTTGATGTTCAGGTCCAGGAACAGACCGGCCAAGTTCAGGACGCGCATGTCGTTGGAGAAAATGAGGATCGTCTTTTGTCGTTGCTCCAGGTCTCTGATCACGTCGAGCATCGTCCGGCAGCCTTCCTTGTCCAGGGCCTCCGTGGGGTCGTCCAGGAGGACCAGCGGGCCGTCCGCGGCCAGGGCCCGGGCCAGGGCCAGACGCCGCCTGACGCCTGGGGAAAGATGGCGTCCGCCGTCCGCGAGGATCTGCTCCAGCCCCTGGGGATGGGCGTTCAAGTATGGTCGCAGCCCGGAGCGTTCGATGATTCCCGGCAGGTTTTCGTCCGTGATGTCCGGATTGGCCATGCGGATGTTCTCACGGATGGAGACGTTCATGAAAGACGGCTCCTGGGGCAGATAGACGAGTTGGCGGCGCCACCAGGCCGGAGCGACCTGGCGCAGATCCAGCCCGTCGACCATGATCTGCCCCCTGATGGGCGTCAGCAGCCCGACCACCAGCCTGGCCAGGGTGGTCTTGCCCGAGCCGTTGCGCCCGGTCACGACCAGGACGTTTCCCGGCGCGAGGCTCAGGGACAGTGATTCAAAGAGCGGCCCCGGCGCCTGGGGCCAGGCAAAGGCCAGGTCCACGAAGTCCAGGCGGCCCTTGCAGGATTCCACGGCCAGCCCTTTATCCGGCTCCAGGGGCAAACCAGCGACAAGCCCGAGCTTGGCGGTCTGCTCCTGGGCCGAAGTCATGGCCGAGAGGGCGCGAATCAGCCGTGAGACGACGCCCATGGGCAGCCCGGCCAGGAACGAGGCCCCGATGACCGCGCCCACGCTGAGCTGACCCTGGACCACAAGCCGGGCACCCAGGGCGATGATCACGGCGCGCATCAGCAACCCGGCGGCCTCGCTCCCAGCTTGGGAAACGCTTTCAACGCGAAACGTGGATGCGCGCAAGGACTGGATGCGTCGCATATGGGCGTTCCATGACCGGACCAGAAAATCCTGCCCCCCGAAGGCGCGCACGGTGTCCGGCTCCTGCAGGGCCTGGGCCGCCACGTGCCGTCCGGCCGTCACGGCTTCCCCGAGCTCCTTGGCCGGCTTGCGCGCCCCGTACAGCCCATGCAATCCAAACAAGGCAGTCACGGCCAGACCGGCCAGGGTCGCCAGACCCAGCTGCGTGCTGAGCAGAAAGATCAGGCCCACGGAGAGCACGGCAAAGGGCGCGTCCAGGACCGCGCCGATGTTCTGGGGGGAGTACGCGGCCTGCAGGGCCTGGGGCCCCTGGACGGCCTCCATGACCTGGGTCTTGGGCAGCCGGGCCAGGGCAGCTGGCCTGGAGCGGACCACGGCCACAAAGGCCTGGTGCAGCCGCTGGGATTCACGGTCTCCGGCCACATCCTCGGCCAGGCGGTTCCGGGCCAGGGTGAAGGCGGACTTGAACAGCACCGCCAGGATCATGCCCACGCTCAGGGTGATCAGCGTCCCGTCGAACCCGCTGGAGACGTAGCGGTTGAAGACCAGGATGAAGAACAACGGCGGGGTCAGGGCCAGGACGTTGATGAACAGCGAGGCCGTGAGCAGCTCCAAGGCCAGGAGCGGTTTCGCCCGCAGACGGGCCAGCAGTTCCTTCACGGTTCACCCTTCATTCAGCGTGCTCTCGTGTGTGGTTGTTCCGGTGAGTTGTGGCGACGGCCCGCTCTCCGCCCCCTCACCCCTCGGCCAGAAGCTGGACAAGTTCCAGATGCCTTGGCAGGCAAACGGTCTTCAGGTCGTATCGTTCCACGACGGTCCGTCGGGCCGCCCGGCGCAGCGCCGTAAAGGACGCTCCGTCCGCCAGCGCTTCAGCCACCGTGTCGGCCAGTCCCCGGACATCGAAAAAATCCACCAGCAGTCCGTTTTCACCATGCCGGATCACCTCCCGCACCGGCGCGGTGGCCGAGCCGACGACCAGACATTCCGCGCTCATGGCCTCCAGCATGGACCAGGACAGTACGAAGGGGTAGGTTAGGTAGACGTGTACCGAGGAGATGCGCAAGACGTCAAGAAAGACCTGATACGGCACTTTGCCCACGAAATGGACCCGGCTCATGTCCAGGTCCTTGCCCACCTCGTCCAGAAGCATGCGCCGATAGGTTTGCCCGGGCGGCGGCTTGCGGCCGTAGCTGACATCGTCTCCGCCGATGATGATCGCTCTGGCCTTGGGCCGGTTGCGCAATATGTCGGGCAGGGCGCGCATGAAGACGTGAACCCCACGATACGGCTCCAGGTTGCGGGCCGTGAAGGTGACCACCTCGTCGTCTTTCGTGAGCTTCACCTCGTCTCGCCGCAGTCCCACCACCGCGTTGGCCTTGGGGCGGACCGCGTCCGTGTCGATGCCGTCGAACACGACCTCGATCCTGTCCTGATATTCCCTGGGATAGCGGCTGCGCTGCCAATTGGTCGGGGCCACGCCCAGGTCGGCGGCGTCCAGGCTGATCAAATTGTGGGCGTTCTTCAGACGCAGCCGGAACAGGTCTTCCTCGCTCGGCGGGCCGGAAAACTCCGGATCAAAACCCACGTCCCCGCCCCTGGCCTGGTAATAGAATTCGCAAAACCCGAGCATTCTGCTCTCCGGCCAGACGTCCTTGAGAAACAATGCCTCCCCCCAGCCCGGATGCACGCAGATCACGTCCGGGGAAAAGCCCTGACCGCGAAGCTCCATTGCCGCCCGGGCAACGGCCTCGCCTCGGAGAACCTTGACCTCCTGCTCGGCCAGCCAGGGGTGGATGTTCGGAGTGGGTTGTCTGGGGATCCGGTAGGTGTGAATACGCACCCCGGGCAGGGACACTCCGGTACGGGTGCTCAAAGCCAGAACCTGATTGCGCGGGTCCGCGGCCAGGGCCGGGGCCAGGTGGAGATACTGGCCGGGGAAGTTCTGGTGGACGAAGAGGATGTTCACGGGAGATGAAAGGCCGCCAGCGGAGTTTTACTCAGCTCTCGGCAACAGGCGGATGGGTGAAGAGCGTGAAAACCAATCCGGGAACATATTCGAAATGACGATCCATGGTGATCAGCTCCGCGCCGGTTTCCATGGCTTGCGCGGCGATCCAGATGTCGTTGGAGGGGATCGGAGTGCCTTGCTTTTTGAGCAGTTGGGCTATCCTGGCATACCTGTCCGCCGTGATTTCCGTCAGCCGGATGCTCTCCACGGCGGGATTGTCCAGAAAGCGTTGCAATTCTTCCATGTTCTTGTCCCGTCGCGTGCCGCCACGGAACCCGAACAGTAATTCGCCGAGCACGATGGGGGAAATCAGGATCGAGTCCGCCCGGACCAGGCATGCGACAAGGCTTTCATGTCCCAGTTTGAAACCGACATAGGCGTTTGTATCAAGAATAAGCCTCATTTCCACATCTCAGCGTCAATCTGGTTGCAGGGTTCCATGGCGCGTTCAAACTCAAGGACCTCATCCCTGCTCCACCCGCCTGCCAGTTCCCGGAGTGACGAGGCGGGAGCCTTCTGTTCCTGAAAAAAGGTGTGAATGGTCTCCTTGAGTACCTGGTTGATGGATTTTTGCCGACGCTTGGCCATGCTGCGGATTTTTTTCTCCACGGCAGGGTCCAGGCCCCGGATAGTGACTTGCTGCATGATTCGTCTCCTGATTTTTATGAATCACACTACGAGGCATGAACATGGGTGTCAATGAGCATGTCAAGCATATCCAGATGTCCCTTGCTGCAATGGTATTCAACTGAAATTAAAGAATCCTGGCCCAGAGGACCAGGATTTAGGCCACCCCTGAAAGGGGTATGCACTGCCTTGCTCCCTGAGGAAGCAAGGAGTAGCCCGCAA